>NZ_JBHVSK010000005.1:0-392987 GCF_042885235.1 Paenibacillus sp. NPDC058071 | reverse complement strand
TGGCGGATATCTCCCATGACACACCTCGACCTTTTTTGTTAGTTTTATTGTATCAGGTCGCTGTTACAGCGTGTCTACTTTTTAGTCTACATCCAGATTGGCTCCTGTAAGACGGAAAACCGGCTTACAGAGGTGAATTCAGGGCTGTTGCGCCTCTCTTGTACGCATTTCTCCGCTGTAAGGCGCTTTCGAGCCTTGCAGCACGGTGGCGGACTCGGTTTCTCCTCTGTAAGGCGCTTTCGAGCCTTACAGCACGGTGGCAGACTCGTTTTCTACCCTGTAAGGCTCTTTCGAGCCTTACAGAACGGGTGACGGACTCATTTTCTACCCTGTAAGGCTCTTTAGAGCCTTACAGCACGGGTGGCGGACTCATTTTCTCATCTGTAAGGCGTTTTCGAGCCTTACAGCACGGTGACGGACTCATTTTCTACCCTGTAAGGCTCTTTAGAGCCTTACAGCACGGTGGCAGACTCGTTTTCTACCCTGTAAGTCGCTTTCGAGCCTTACAGAACGGGTGGCAGACTCGTTTTCTACCCTATAAGTCGCTTTCGAGCCTTACAGAACGGGTGGCAGACTTGTTTTCTACCCTGTAAGGCGTTTTCAAGCCTTACAGACGCGAATCGGAGCCGGGGCGCTCCCTCTAAGACGGAAAACCGTCTAATAGGCGCGCATGCGAAGCCACCCCTTTCAGTCAGCCTCGCTGCCCGACCTATCAAAAAAATAAAAGGCTGTTCCGCGCGGGTCTCTATGACCTCGCTGGGACAGCCTTTCTTATCGTTCCGTATCGTGTAGTCCACCCGCTTAAAGTTGCAACTTGCTGCGTACCTCGAATATGGCGAACTTCAAATAGTGGCCTTCGTTGACGCCGAGAAGTTGAGGGTGATCTTTGCCTGCCGCCCGCCATTCCACGAGCCGCAGCAGTTTTCCAGCATCCGCAGCCGCTTCTTGGATCGTCTCCAGGAACAGATCCGGGCGCATATGGTACGAGCAGCTGGCGGTAACCAAATAGCCGCCTTCGTTTACAAGCTTCATACCGTGCAGATTAATGTCTTTGTATCCGCGACATGCCCCTGCTACCGCGCTTTTTGTCTTGGCAAACGCCGGCGGATCGAGAATGACGACGTCCCACGTCCGGCCGCTGCCTTCCAGCTTCTTCGACGTGTCCGTGCCCGCTTTGCTGCGCAGTTCGCGCTCCTCAATTCCTTTTACCTGCGTGCGCAAGTAATCGAAGGCGTCGGCTACGACAAATTCAACACGGTCGGTGAATCCGTTGCGCTCCACATTGCGGCGCGCGGTGTCGATCGCATGCTCCGATACGTCGAGGCAAGTAACCTTTTTGGCGCCGTATTTGCACGCGTGCAGCGTAAAGCTGCCTGTGTGGGCAAAGCATTCGAGCACAGTCGCGCCGTCCCAATACGGGAACGTGACTACTTTGCCGTTCGCATTAACCGGGACTAGTTCTCCTGTCTCGCTGGACTGTTGCGCACCAGAACCGGCCAACTCAACATCTGCTGCCCGACGCTCCAAGCGGATGCCGCTGCGCGAACCCCAGCCTTTCATTAATGGCTCGATGGATGCACGGTTTTCCCGCTGATCGTAAAAATAGCCGGTCTTCTGTCCCTCCACAATATCGACTTCAAGCTTCAGCCCGTTCTCTTCGATCTCGATAATCGGCGGACATTCGCCATACATAACGCCGGTACGCTTCTCCAACCCCTCGAGCTGTCTAACTCCGACGTCGCTTCTTTCATAAATGCCTTTAGGCTGAAAAACGTCGATCAACGCTTCCAGAAGCACGTCCCTGCGAATATCCATCCCCAGCGTCAGCAATTGCACAACGAGCACGTCCCCGAAGCGATCGACCGTCAACCCCGGCAAAAAGTCGGCTTCACCATAAACGAGCCTGCAATCGCTGTCCGCTACAAAACGGGAACGATGCGCCGCACATTGCTCCAGCCGCTCATGGAAAAATGCCGCATCCATTTCCTCAATTGGCTTGTAAGAAACGGTACGCACCATTATTTGAGACTGCGGATTGTAGTATCCGGTAGCCAAATATTGACCCTTATGGGTCACGATGTCGACGATGCCGCCCGGTTGCGTTTCCCCTTCCACCCGATCAATTTCGCTTGCGTACACCCACGGGTGTCCGTTTTCCAAACGCTTCTTGCGGCCGCGCTGCAGCCATACCGTTGCTTTGCTCAACTTTTGATCTTCCTCTCTATGTATCCACCGGGACTATAAAAATACTTGTCATTCCGGCTGTCATTCTTAATCCAGTACGTTCTGGCAAAAGGTACGCCCGCATAAGAATAGACAAGCTTCGCGCTTGTCTTATCTTTAAGCTTGCCTTGGTTTGCGCTTGGTTTGCACTTGGTTTGCGCTTGGTTTGCGCCATCGTTTGCGCCATCGTTTGCGCTTGGTTTGACGCTTATCTTTGCCCTTATCTTCCGCTTACCCGCCGACTTGTTCGCATCGACAAAACATTCAATTCATTCCAAAAAGAAACCCAGATTCAATTCAATTTCTTCTATTATGTTAAAAAAGGGGTGACCCTCCGATATGTTACACTCCATAGTGCTGCCAATGGCAATTGGATTTACGATCTTTCTCGGCGGCATGAAGCTGATGGAACTGGCGCTCCACCGGCTCGCCGGCCCCCAGCTTGGCCGGGTGCTGCACCGTTCGACGACTACACCCGGCCATGGCCTGATCGTCGGCACCGCCACCACCGCTTTTCTGCAAAGCAGCACCGCTGTAACAGTCATTGCCATCGGCCTCGTCAACGCCCGCCTGCTCACCTTCCCGCGTACCCTCGGCATCATTCTTGGCACCAATATTGGCACTTGCCTGACGACCGAACTGATCGGCCTTCGCCTGAACGAGCTGGCGTTCCCGCTGCTAGCCATATCGGCCGCCTTATGGTTAGTTACCGTGCTGCTAGACGAACTGCAGCTTCTCCCGCTTCGAACAGGCGCAAGAAAAAGGGTCGAGAAAACGCGCTTCGGCTCCGTCGCCTTAGGCGGTTTCAGCCTGCTGCTAACGGGAATGGCACTTATGCAAAGCATTGGACCTGCCGTGCAAAGCAGCCCTCTCTTTGATTGGTTTTTGGCCAAATCTGCTGAAAACCTATGGTGGGCGCTTGCTGCCGGAGCGGTGCTGACCGCGATCGTACACAGCAGCTCCGCCGTTATCGGCATTGTGATGGGCTTCGCCTCCATCGACGCAATGCCGCCTGAACTATGCGTCGCCATCGTGCTCGGCGCCAACGTTGGAACCTGTGTGACCGCCCTGCTCGCTTCCATCGGCGGTTCCAAAGGCGGGAAACTTGTCGCGCTGTCTCATATCGTTTTGAACGCAGGAGGGGCGCTGCTGTTTATGCCTTTTGTCGGCCAATTGACCGCCTTATCCGGTTGGCTCGCGCATTCACCCGCCAGCCAGATCGCCCATGCTCAAACAATCTTCAACCTTGCAAGCTCGCTGCTTGCGCTACCACTTTGCTACCTGCCGGTATTTAAACGCATGCAACTTGCCGATTAATCGGCCGGCAATCCGAGCAGGCGCAGCGCACCCGCCAAAATGCGGTTGTTGTTGTCGTAGCCGGATTGCTTCTGGCGTCTCCAGGCATCAGCGGGCTCGAACCAGTCCACCCCGCGAATTTCTTCAACTTGAGCTTGGAGCGTGCCGCCGATCGCTTCGACCAGATAGTAGTGGACTTCTTTGTCTACCGTCCCTTTTGCCTCGTCGTGATACTGATATTTAATTTGATCGATCGGCTCGATAATTTTTCCGATCAACCCCGTCTCTTCGGCGATTTCACGGAGAGCGGTTTGCTCAACCGTCTCCCCTGCTTCCATCTTGCCTTTCGGCAGCGACACTTTTCCGTATCGGTCCTGAATGAGCTGAATTTGCAGCGCTCCGTCCTCCGTATGTCGGAAGACGACGCCTCCAGCCGAAATTTCCTTCATGCCCGGTTCCCCCTTGCCTGCTTGACATCGATTGCGCATTGCATGCAACAACGAGGATTCGGCTTACGCCCATTTGTGGACGGCATACGGAACCCTCGTTGTGGAGCGCGTCGGGAGCAGCGTAGCAGCTTCTCTCCGGCCGCGTCTTTATTTGTTTTCGATTAAGCTTTCACTGTTTCCCCACCCGCAGCGTGAGCGAACGGATGCTTGAACGGAGAATCGCCATCGTTATCTTTCTCAAAACTGTACGAATGCGGCTCCGGCACAACAGCATTGTAATCGTCAAGTACACGCAGCAGCACGCCGCGGTTTTCGTTGACGCCCGGCTCCGTAACTTTCACACGGCACAGCTTCCCGATCAGCTCTTCACCGCCGTTAAAGACGATTTGCAAGTAGTTGTCGGAATAGCCCATAACAAGGCCCGTTCCCGGCGCACCTTTATAATCGCGCTCCGGAATGACGTCGACGACGTCGCCAACACGCTTCTCAGCATAGGCAAGCTGCATTTTCTCCGACAGATCGATCAGACGGTGAACGCGCTCGTTCTTAATTTCTTCGTCAATCTGATCATCCATTCTCGCAGCCGGAGTACCCGTCCGACGGGAATAAGGGAAGACGTGCATTTCGGAGAAGCCGACTTCTTCCATGAAGCGGTAGCCTTCTTCGAACATTTCGTCCGTCTCGCCCGGGAAACCAACGATAACGTCGGTCGTGATTGCAACGCCCGGCATCACTTCGCGAATCCGCTTCAGCTTACCCGCGAATTCCTCAGTCGTATATTTCCGCCGCATCCGTTTCAGGACAGCATTGTTGCCGGCTTGTAGCGGAATATGCAGATGGCGGCACATTTTCGACGAACGGTTCAATACGTCGATCATTGCATCGTCGATTTGGCTCGCTTCGATCGAACTGATCCGAATCCGCTCCAGCCCTTCGATCTTATCCAAATCCCAGAGCAGATCAGTCAAACGGTAGTTTTCCATATCGTCGCCGTAACCGCCGGTATGAATGCCAGTCAGTACGATTTCCTTGTAGCCGGAAGCCACGAGCTGCTTCGCTTGCTCGATGACGCTTTGCGGATCACGGCTGCGCGAAAGTCCGCGAGACCAAGGAATGATACAGAATGTGCAGAAGTTGTTGCAGCCTTCCTGTATTTTCAAAAAGGCGCGGGTTCGCTCCGAGAAATCCGGTACGTCCAGCTCTTCGAATTCTCTCGTTTTCATAATGTTGCGCACTGCGTTGACCGGCTGACGGTCCGCATGAATTTGGTCGACAAAGCTTAAGATCTTTTCGCGGTCCTGCGTGCCGATGACGAGATCGACGCCTGGAATCGCCATAATCTCAGCTGGCGACGTCTGCGCGTAGCAGCCAGTTACAGCGATAACGGCATCAGGATTGCGCCGCACCGCGCGGCGAATAATTTGCCGGCTCTTCTTGTCCCCCGTATTCGTAACTGTACATGTATTAATCAAATAGACGTCGGCAGTCGATTCAAAATCAACCTGCTCGTAGCCTGCATTTTTAAACAGCTGCCATATGGCTTCCGTATCGTAAAAATTCACTTTGCAGCCCAAGGTGTAAAATGCTACCGATGGCATAATCGCTTACGCTCCTCCCATTTCTCCGGCTTCGTATAGCAGGCAAGTCAGCCCGACTAAACCTGCGGTTTCCGTCCGCAAGATCCGCTTGCCCAGACCGACGATTACCGCCCCTGCCGCCTCCGCCTCATTCGCTTCCTTCTCAGTGAAGCCGCCCTCCGGACCGACGACGAGCAGCAGCTTAGGCGCACGGCCCGCCTCAAAGCGTCCGTCTTCGCGGCTTTTCCAAGCCTGTACGGCATCTCGAATGCCGATGCCTTCTGCGCTGTCGCCTTCCCGTTCATAACAAAACAACGTTAAATCGAACAATGCTATGGATGCAATCAGCTCGCGCCAACTGCGCACCGGTTCGATAACCGGCACGCGGCAGCGATGGGATTGCTCCGCCGCTTCCTTGGCGATTTTGCCCCATCGTTCGAGCCTCTTCGCTTCTTTTTTTCCGTCATATTGAACGATCATCCGTTCGGATTGAAAAGGCGCAAACGAATAAGCGCCGATCTCGGTTCCTTTCTGAATGACCAATTCCATCTTGTCGCCCTTCGGCAAGCTTTGCGCCACCGTCACCGACCATGCAGGCTCGCTGTCCATTGGCAGCTCCTCCACGATCGACGCGACAACTTCGCCGGCCGCCGCTTCCGTGACAGAAGCGAGCGCCAGACGGGACTCGCCGTCACTGACGACAAACTTGTCGCCTTCTTTCATCCGCATGACACGGATCGCATGAAAGGCGTCTTCTCCGGTTAATCGCACGCGCGAGCTTTCAAACTGCTCCGCTGCTACAAAATATCGCTGCATAACGTCAATCTAACCATCCTTCATCATAGCATGTTTTAAGCTAGAAAATCCATGATAAAGCTGTTCCAGTCCATATAGGTCGGGAAAACAGCGTTAAACAAACGAACGAAGCCCCAGAATATATCGCTCTGCAGCGCTAAAATCGGATCGAGAGTCACGCGCCGCAGCGGCGGAACGAAGACGAGCAGCAGAAAAATAAAGACGCCCCACTGCGCATTCTGATCCATCTTATACTGGACGGAGCGCGGCATTAAATCTTGAATGATCCGGTATCCGTCAAGCGGCGGCAGCGGGATCAAGTTGAACACAAACAACAAAAAGTTAAGCGAGAACATATAAAAGAAAAAATGAACGAGTGCACTGTAAACACCGGGCGAAACGGCCGCAAACGCGCCCGTTTCGTTCAAAATATAAACGCATAAGATGGAGAACGCGCCCAGCACCAGATTGCTGAGCGGACCGACCGCGGATACGATGACCCCCATCAGCCGAGGGTTCTTGAACCGTCCGCGGTTGACAAGCACCGGCTTGGCCCAGCCGAAGCCCGCAATCAGAATAAGAATCGCGCCAAGCCAGTCGATATGGACGCGGGGATTCAGCGTCACCCGGCCCATATCGTATGCCGTTCTGTCGCCGAATTTATAAGCGCTGTACGCATGTGCAAACTCGTGCACCGTGAAAGCGATAATCAGGACAAGCGCGATAAACGGCAAGTCCTCAAGCGGATAAGCAAGAATACGGTCCCAATCCATGCGTCACGTCACCCCGGCTTTCTCGCCACGAACGCGATCCAATCTTCGTCCCGGCGCTTTTCGACAATCGTAAATCCGGAGCGGACAAGTCCCTCTTCCACTTCCGTTTCTTTATTCTTATAAATGCCCGAAGCGATATAGATGCCTTCCGGCTTCAGCGCCTGATAGACGTCGTCGATAAACAGCAAAATAATTTCCGCTAAAATATTGGCGACTACAAGGTCGACCGGCAGTTCCACAGATGTGCGCTGCGCCTCGCGTTCGTTCGCCACATAGACCACTTTACCTCCAAGCACGCCGAGCAAATCGCTCTCGATTACTTCGATTTTGTCAGATAAGCCGTTCAATTGCACGTTTTCCCCGGCACTCGAGACGGCGACTGGATCGAGGTCGAGCGCGAGCACCCGATCGGCTCCCAGCTTCATTGCGCCGATAGCCAGAATACCTGAGCCGGTTCCGACGTCGATGACGCTCTCCCCACCACGAATGACCGACTCCAGTGTTTGCAAGCAAAGCGCGGTCGTCGGATGCGTACCGGTTCCGAACGCCATGCCCGGATCGAGATGAATAATCTTCTCCTCCGGCGACGGCTCATAGTTTTCCCATGTCGGTTTAATCGTCAAGCTGTCCGACACTTTGATCGGCTTGAAATACTGCTTCCAAGCATTCGCCCAGTCTTCCTCGTCGACAAGCCTCCAGGACAGCTCGTAATCGCCGGGATCGATGCCGAACTCGCGAAGCTCGTTGATGCGGGGCTTCAATTCCTCAGCCAGCTCATCCATGTCCGTGCCTTCAAGGAAGTAGCCTTTAATGACCGCATGCCCCTCCGGAATATCGTTCAACGGAAGTTCGTACCACTGTCCAAGCGAGGTGTCCCGCTGCTTATTGAGCGTACCCGACTCCTCGATGGAAACGCCGTCCGCGTCCCGTTCATGCAAAAAGTTGGAGATCATCTCAATTGCCTGCTCCGTTGTGTAAATCGTGATTTCCTGCCATTTCATGCTTTCGAATCCTCCATTAGCCGATTTATAAGCGGTTAACCGCATAAGTTCGCATTATTATGTAAAACGATCCTTTCTATTGTACACTAATCGGCTTTTATGCACAAAGTAAGCGTTCCTTGTGAAAGTTATGCTACAATAGGGTCTGCTTGCTGGAAAAAGATTGTTATTCTACCCACCGAGAGGGGCTGCGATCGTTATGTCGCCCAGAAATTTCGAAAAAGACAAAGAACTTCGCGCCGAACGCAGACAGCAGCTGCTGGAAGCGGCCATGCACGTCATCGCCCGTCGCGGGCTGCCCGCGACAAAAATTGCCGATATTGCCGCTGCCGCAAAAATGAGCGTCGGCAGCATTTACAACTATTTTCGCTCCAAGGAAGAAATATTCCAAGCGCTCGTCGAGAACGGACAACAGGAGTACCGGACATTCGTCGAAGAGGCGCTTTCACTTGAATCTACGCCTTATGAAAAGCTGCATTGGTACACGTCTAACTGGCTAGTCTACCGCAACGGCTGGGCGATTACCGTCCTTCTGCAATACGCCCGCACGTCCGAAGCGGTACCCGCAGAGCTAACGCAGGCAGTAAGCTCGCGCTTTATTGATAATTTGCGCCCGATGGCCTCGATCATTGCCGAAGGACAGCAGGCCGGCGTTTTCAAAGACGGTGATTCTACCCAGCTTGCGCTTATCTACGTCTCGATGATGGAAGGCCTCATTCTCCATGACATACCGGGCATTCATGAAATTGCGGCGTTAACGCCAGACCGCATGTTATCGCTCCTTCTGAAATAAATTTCCAATAAAACGATTGACTGGCGGCCGGAATTGCTGCTATCATGGTTACAAAGTGAATAATTATTCATCGTTCCTCAACCGGACCGCCGGAGACGCATAACGACTACTTGACCAAAGTGTTGTTATGCTTTTTTTATGATCATTATCCCCACTTATCCAATGAGATTAATTTGCTAAAAGAAAAGGATGAGCAGCATGCAATTTTTTTGGTTTATCCCAACCTACGGCGATGGAAGATACCTTGGCTCCGACAACGGCGCTCGAGCGGCGACGCCCGCCTATTACAAGCAAGTGGCCGTCGCGGCCGACGATCTTGGCTTCGATGGGGTACTGCTGCCGACCGGACGATCATGCGACGATCCTTGGGTGACCGCTTCCTCCCTCATTCCGGTTACGAAACGGCTCAAATTTCTGGTGGCCGTCAGACCAGGCTTGATGTCGCCTACTCTGGCTGCGCGAATGGCATCCGCCTTCGACCGTCAATCCGATGGCCGATTGCTCATAAATGTCGTCACCGGCGGAGATCCCGAGGAGCTGGAAGCCGACGGACTATTCCTCGGCCACGACGAGCGCTATAAGCTGACCGACGAGTTTGTATCGGTATGGCGCAGCCTGCTGAGCCGCGAAACCGTGACGCTCGATGGCCGCTACGTCAAAGTGAACAAAGCGGTCAACTGGCTGCCGCCCGTGCAGCGGCCGCATCCACCGGTTTTCTTCGGCGGATCTTCGCCGGCGGCGATTGAGGTAGCATCTCGCCATGCTGACTACTACTTGACGTGGGGAGAGCCGCTGGAGCAAGTGAAATCGAAACTGGAGCAGGTTCGACGATCAGCCGAAGCGGCTGGACGAACGGTGAAATTTGGCATTCGACTCCATATTATTGTGCGGGAAACGGAAGCCGAGGCGTGGGAGGCAGCCGATCGTCTGATCCGCCATCTTGATCAGGAGACGATTGATAAAGCGCAGCAAGTCTACGCGCGTATGGATTCCCACGGCCAACAGCGAATGACGGCTACCCATAATGGCGATCGTTCCAACCTGGTTATCGGCCCGAACCTTTGGTCCGGTATCGGCCTTGTCCGCGGCGGAGCAGGCACAGCGCTGGTTGGCGATCCCTCGCAAATTGCGGAACGGATGCGCGAATATGCGGTGCTCGGTATCGATACGATCATTTTATCCGGCTATCCCCACTTGGAGGAGGCTTATCGGACGGCTGAGCTGCTCTTCCCGCTCTTTAAGGCTTCATCCAACGGCGAAGCAATTGATTCTAAAAAAGATGCAGTGGTCGGGCGCGGTGAGACGATTGCCTACAGCTTCAAGCCCGGATCGGGCCGCTAGCACCGGAGGTCGAAAATGACTGATAAAAAATGGCTGCAGCCGCTGCTGTCGACGGTCGCCGTCGCCGTCGTACTGTTCATATGGTGGCTCATCACTTTCCGCCAATGGGTCAATCCGCTGTTCGTTCCAGCGCCAGGCAAAGTGTGGGAAGCCTTCATCCAAATCTGGCAGGAGGGCTATAAAAACGGCTCGTTGCTCCATCACATTGGAGCAAGCTTATACCGGTTGGGCGTTGCCTTCGCCTTGGCGCTCGTCACCGCCGTTCCGCTTGGTCTGCTAAGCGGCTCGTCCGTCGTCGTTCGTTCCCTGCTCGATCCGTTTATTGAATTTTATCGCCCGCTTCCGCCGCTCGCCTACTACACCATTCTTGTCTTATGGCTCGGCATCGGCGATTCGTCGAAAGTCGCCTTGCTTTACTTGGCTGCCTTCGCTCCGCTCTACCTGTCCGTCGTCGCAGGCGTGAGGCGCGTTTCCGCCGACCGGATCAACGGAGCGAAGTCTCTCGGAGCCAATCGGCGCAAGCTGTTCTTCCATGTGCTGCTTCCATCCGCGCTGCCGGAAGTGTTTACGGGCATCCGCACGGCGGTTGGCTTCGGCTATACGACGCTTGTCGCGGCGGAAATGGTAGCGGCCGTATCCGGCATCGGTTGGATGGTGCTAGACGCGAGCAAATTTTTAAGAAGCGACATTATTTTCGCTGGCATTATCATTATGGGGGTTATTGCCGTCGCGATAGACGCCCTCCTGCGCTGGCTAGAGCTCAGACTCGTTCCTTGGAGCGGCAAAGAATAACCAGCTTGCAAGATACCATTATTCATTTATCGGATTGGAGAGAAAAAAATGATCAAAAACCGTTCACTGTCGGCACTTTTTATTTTATCAATAGCTTTTACCATCCTTATGACCGCTTGCGGAGGAAACGGCGGCGGCAAACCCGCTGCGACCGATCCGCCTTCCGCGGCGACAGACAAACCCGCCCCCGCGGATACGACGCAGCCTTCGTCAGATAACAATACGGCGGAAGCATTGCCCAAGGAAGTTAAAATCGGCTTTCAAGTCATCCCTAACGCAGAGCTGCTCGTTAAGGCGCTCGGACTTGCGGAGAAAAAATTCCCTGACGTAAAATTCAACTGGGTACAGTTCGACTCCGGCCGCGACGTCAATACGGCGATTGCCTCCGGCAGCATCGATCTCGGACTTGCCGGATCAGTACCGGTAGCGATAGGACTTGCCAGCCAACTGCCGTATCATGTCTATTTTCTGCATGACATTATTGGAGACAATGAATCGCTGGCCGTTCGAAACGACGCTGGCATTGAAAGCGTAAAAGATCTCGCTGGCAAAAAGATCGCCGTGCCATTCGGCTCGACGACGCACTTCAGCTTACTGGCAGCGTTAAAGCAGGACGGCGTCGATCCGAAGTCGGTCACCATCCTCGACTTGCAGCCGCCGGACATCGTAGCAGCCTGGACGCGCAAAGATATCGACGGCGCCTTCGTCTGGCAACCTTCTCTTGCCAAGCTGGTTGCGGACAATGGTAAAGTGATCGTGTCGGCGAAAACATTGTCCGAAAACGGCAGCATTACGGCCGACGTCGGCGTCGTGCACACTTCCTTTTCCAAGCAATATCCGCAGTTTGTGAAAGAATATGTCGGCTTGCTCGACGAAGCCATTGCGCTTTACCGTTCCAAGCCGGAAGATGCAGCCAAAGCGCTCGCCCCGCTGCTCAGCCAGCCGGAAGCGGATACTCTCTCCCAAATGAACGAGCTCGTATGGCTTACCTCGGCTGAGCAAGCTGACGCCAAGTATTTGGGCAACGGCAGCGGAAATAGCGGTTTTGCGCAAGTCCTCAAGGATACTGGCGAATTTCTCGTCGAACAAAAAACGATTCCGTCCGCACCTGACGTCGCCGTCTATCAGCAAGGCATCTACACCGGAGCTTTGACAAAATAACAAACGAAAGGATGATGGGACGATGACGGAAGCCGTTTCGATTACCGGCCTTACGGAAACGCTGCCTGCTGCGGAGCCTGCCCCCGAAGCCATCTCGCTGCAAGGCATCGGCCTTTCCTACAGCACTCGCCGTTCAAACCGAATCGATACGATCGGGCATATCGACTTAAGCATTCGCCAGGGTGAGTTCGTTTGCTTGCTCGGGTCGTCCGGCTGCGGCAAAACGTCGCTGCTCCGGCTTGTCGCCGGATACGAGAAGCCGACTCGCGGAGATGTACGACTGTTCGGAAACGAACAGAAAGGACCGGGCCCGGATATCGGCGTCGTCTTCCAGCATGCCAATCTATTTCCGTGGCTGTCCGTGCAGCGGAACGCCGAGTTCGGCCTGCGAATGCAAAATACGGCTCGCACCGAGCGCCGGGACGTCGCCTTCTATTGGCTCAATCAGGTTTCCATGTCTGATTACTCGGCGCTGCTGCCCCATCAATTGTCGGGCGGCATGAAGCAGCGAACGGCTATTGCCAGAGCGCTTGCTCCCGATCCGCGTATTCTGCTGATGGATGAGCCGTTCGGTGCGCTCGATGCAATAACGAGAGAGTCGCTGCAATATTTAATTCGCAAGCTATGGCTTCAATCTGGCAAAACAGTCATATTCATCACGCATGACGTTGACGAGGCGCTGCTGCTTGGCTCACGGATTATCGTCATGAAGGGCGGCCCAGGCCGCATCGAGATCGATATGCCGAACGGATTGAACGCTGCAGGGAGCGGAAGCTCTGGAGAGGCGTTTCCATTCATTCGCAAGCATGTCCGCTTTGCGGAGCAGCGGGAGCAGCTCGTTAAGGCGCTTCGCACGGTGGAGCACAGCATCTCCTAGCGGCAACGCATCCTAGACCCGGCAACGGCAACTCTCATAAAAGTTGGATACCTGCATAAAAGCAACGCTGATGCTGTATACTTCCTGGGCGCGAAGAGACATTTTAGTGGTATAGCGCCGCACAGCCCTAACAAGCGGTCCAGAACCAAGCGATGGGGCGGCAAGCGTATCCATCACTCGAGCAAAGCAAAGAACCGCAAGCGGCAGTCGCATGCGGTTCTTTGCTTGTGGTTCTTTGCTTGTGGTTCTTTGCTTGCTGTTCTTTGCTTTACGGTTCTTCTTTACTTTGCGGTTCTTTAACTTGCGTTGCGTTTCTCTGCTTGCGATTCTTTACTGCCCGTCCCTCTTAATCAACCATTTCTGCGTTTCCGCCGATCTGGCTGATGAGATGGACCGCCCGGTCAACAACCTGCTCATCCACCGTAACTGTCAGCAAGCCGCTTTCGGGCAGGCCGCCGACATCGAAGGCGCGAAGCGACTGCAGCTTACGCTGCGCCTCTCGCGCTTCTTCCGGTCCGCCGAAGCTCGCTTTAATGCCTATCGGACTCATGACTGCCCGTTTTCGGCCGAGCCTTTTACACGCTTGTCCGCTTGGGCCGCCCGCTCATTCGCTACGCGGTCATCCTCGTCGGCCAACTCCTCCGAAAATTCTACATCTTCGTTTTCCGCAATCGGCAAATCGCCGAAATTTTGCTTTTCCAAATCATTTAATGCATTATCGTTTGCTTTCGTCATACTGCTGATCCACTCCAATGCGAGATTTCGGCTGCAAGCCTAGTCCATAGCATAGCTGCGGACCGCCGGATCTATGCAAAAAAACGAAAAAAAAAGCATTCCGGGCTATTCGCCGCGGAACGCTTTCTTCATCCGTTCAAAAATTGATTCGTGATGCTCGCCGCCTGTCTCCTGAACCGTGCCGCTGGATTCGCCGCCGAATTGGCGGAGCAAATCCTTCTGCTCGTCGGTCAGTTTCGTAGGCGTTACCACCGTCACCTTTACATGCTGATCGCCTTGTCCGTAGCCGCGCAGCTTCGGTACCCCTTTGCCCTTCAGGCGGAAGTACGTTCCGGTTTGCGTCCCGGCAGGAATCTTCAGCTTCACTTTCTCTGTCAGCGTAGGAATTTCGATCTCGTCGCCCAGCGCCGCCTGTACGAACGTAAGAGGCACTTCGCAATAGATATCGTCGTTCTCGCGCTCGAAAAACTCGTGCGACTTCACACGAATAACAATGTACAGATCGCCAGCCGGGCCTCCTCTGAGACCGCCCTCGCCTTCGCCGGACAAACGGATTTGCGCGCCGTCGTCTACGCCGGCCGGGATGCGAACATTAATTTTGCGCTGCTTTTTCACTTTGCCAGCGCCGTGGCAAGTGCCGCATTTTTCTTTGATGACGCGTCCCGTGCCGCTGCAGTTCGAACAAGCGCGACGGTTGACCATACGGCCAAACGGCGTGTTCTGCACGACTTCCTGCTGCCCGCTGCCTCGGCAGACGGAACAGGTTTCCGGCTTCGTGCCCGGCTTTGCGCCCGATCCTGTACAGGTGTCGCAGCTTTCGGTGCGCGGAATCGTAATCTCCGTTTCCTTGCCGAATACCGCTTCCTTGAACTCGATCGTCATCGTATATTGCAGATCGTTGCCCCGCTGCGGCGCATTCGGATCGCGGCGATTGCCTCCGCCACCGAAGAACATATCGAATATATCGCCAAATCCACCGCCGAAATCGCCCGAGAAGCCGCCGGCTCCGCCCATTCCCTGATTCGGATCGACATGCCCGAACTGGTCGTAGGTCGAACGCTTACCATCGTCGCTCAAGACGTCGTAAGCTTCCTTTACTTCTTTGAATTTCGTTTCCGCATCCGCTTCTTTGTTCACGTCCGGATGGAATTTTCTCGCGAGTTGCCGGTATGCTTTCTTAATATCGTCCCCGGAAGCGTCCTTGCCGACTCCCAGCACCTCGTAATAATCACGTTTATCTGCCAACTGTTTCTCACCTCCGCCCATGCTCCATCTTATGCTATAAGTGCGCGACAAGGCCAAAGACAGGCTGCCCTGTCTTTGACCCTTGTCATAAGAGCTTTATTGGATAACACCCTTATACGCGCGAACTATTATTTGTTGTCGTCAACGACTTCGTAGTCGGCGTCCACAACGTTGTCTTTGCCTTTCGCACCGGCACCGCTGCCTGCGCCGTCGGCAGCTTGCGCGCCTTCAGCACCCGGTTGACCTTGCGCTTGCTCGTACAGCTTCACGCTCAGCGCCTGCACGATTTGCGTCAGCTCTTCAACCGCTGCGTTGATTTCTTCCAAGTTTTCGGTCGCGAGTGCAGCCGTTACTTTTTCTTTCGCGGCATTCGCTTTTTCGATCTCGGATGCGTCGACTTTGTCGCCCAAATCTTTCAGCGTTTTTTCAGTCGTGTATACGAGCTGGTCGCCCGCGTTTTTCGCTTCTACCAGTTCGCGGCGTTTACGATCATCTTCCGCGTTCAGCTCGGCGTCCTTCATCATTTGCTCGATATCAGCGTCGCTCAAGCCGCCCGAAGACGTAATCGTAATTTTTTGGCTTTTGCCTGTTCCTTTATCAAGAGCCGATACGTTTACGATGCCGTTCGCGTCGATATCGAACGTAACTTCAATTTGCGGCACGCCGCGAGGCGCAGGCGGAATGTCACTCAGCGTGAAACGGCCAAGCGTTTTGTTGCCGTTAGCCATTTGGCGCTCGCCTTGCAGGACGTGAATTTCAACGCCCGGCTGGTTATCGGCGTAAGTGGAGAACACTTGCGATTTGCTCGTCGGAATCGTCGTGTTGCGGTCGATCATTTTCGTAAACACGCCGCCAGCCGTCTCGATGCCGAGCGACAATGGCGTTACGTCAAGTAATACAACATCTTTAACGTCGCCAGTCAGAACGCCCGCTTGCACCGCTGCGCCGAGGGCAACGACTTCGTCAGGGTTAACGCCTTTGTGCGGTTCTTTGCCAGTCAGCTTCTTAACCGCTTCCTGCACGGCAGGAATACGAGTCGAACCGCCGACAAGTACGATTCTGTCCAGCTCGCTTGCAGACAGGCCGGAGTCGCTCAGTGCTTGACGCACTGGACCAAGCGTACGCTCTACAAGGTTTGCGGAAATTTCTTCGAATTTAGCGCGAGTCAGGTTTGTCTCCAAATGCTGAGGCACGCCGTCTACCATCGTAATGAACGGCAGCGAAATCGTCGTCGTCATAACGCCGGACAGTTCTTTTTTCGCTTTCTCGGCAGCATCCTTAAGACGTTGCACAGCCGCTTTATCTTTGGAAAGGTCAACGCCTTGCTCTTTTTTGAATTCAGCTACGAGATGATCAATGATGACTTGGTCAAAGTCGTCGCCGCCCAGTTGGTTGTCGCCGCTTGTCGCTTTTACTTCGAAGAAGCCGTCGCCAAGCTCAAGAATCGATACGTCGAACGTACCGCCGCCAAGGTCGTATACGAGAATCGTTTGATCTTCGTTTTTCTCAAGGCCGTAAGCAAGAGCTGCCGCTGTCGGCTCGTTGACGATACGAAGCACTTCGAGACCGGCGATTTTGCCTGCGTCTTTCGTTGCTTGGCGCTGGCTGTCGTTGAAATACGCTGGAACGGTAATAACCGCTTGCGTGACAGATTGGCCAAGGTATGCTTCGGCGTCGGATTTCAGCTTTTGCAAAATGATTGCGGAAATTTCTTGCGGCGTAAACTCTTTGCCGTCGATGTTTTCTTTATGATTCGTGCCCATATGCCGTTTAATCGAAATAACGGTGCGGTCCGGGTTCGTGATCGCTTGGCGTTTCGCCGTTTCGCCGACAATCCGCTCACCGTCTTTCTTGAAGCCGACTACGGACGCCGTCGTGCGGTTGCCTTCCGGATTCGGAATTACAACTGCTTCGCCGCCTTCCATAACGGCTACGCAGGAGTTGGTGGTACCAAGGTCAATACCAATTACTTTACTCATCGTCATATCCTCCTAATCATTCTTCGTCATTATATAATGCTGCTATAAGCGATGGTTCAATGTCTTTACGAAACTTATCCGCTTACTTTAACCATTGCCGGTCGCAGCACTTTCTCTTTCAATATATAGCCCTTCTGTACTTCCTCAACGATAATGCCTTCCGCATGCTCTTCGGATTCAACCGTCATAATCGCCTGATGATATTCGGGATTGAACGGCTCGCCTACTGTTTCCATCACCTTCAATCCTTCTTGCTGAAGGGTTTGGTCCAATTGGCGGAAAATCATGTCCACACCTTTCACAAGCGAATCGTAATCGCCGGCGGCGGAAGCCGCAGCAACGGCGCGTTCGAAATTATCGACAACGGGCAGCAATTGCCCGATTAATTTCATAGAAGCGTATTGAGCCAGCTCTTCCTTTTCCTTCATCGTACGGCGACGGAAATTATCGAAGTCTGCTTGCGCACGTAAGTATCGCTGCTGGTTCTCTTCGGCAAGCTTCTCAAGTTCCTCCAAACGCGGTTCGGCTTGAGCCTGCTCCTCTTGCACGGTCTCCTGTTCTTGCTCCAGATCAACCGCTTCTTCCTTAATCTCATTATGTTCGTTGCTCATCCTGTTCACCTCCTTGACCCGAGTTCCTCCCGGCTATCGTCCGCTCGGCTTGCTTATTTGTACCAACGGCTGAACATCGACGTCATATCCTTCGAAATAAGATCGATTAGGCTAATTACTTTGCCGTATTCCATTCGCGTTGGTCCCAAGATTCCGATTGTCCCCACCGATTGTCCGTCTATCGCATACGTGGCGGTAATCAGGCTGCAATTCGCTATTGCCTCATGGTCATTTTCTGTCCCGATACGCACTTGTATACCCGACGGCAAAGCGGAAAACATTTTCATGATGGCAGGCGTCTCATCCAGCAAATCAAGAATCGTCTTCACCTTATCGACGTCTTTAAATTCCGGCTGCGTAAGCATATTCGTCGTCCCGCTCAGGAAAATGCGATGCTCGTCGTCGCTTTGCAGCGCCTTGTCCAGCACACCCAATACTTCCTCGCAATGATCGACGTATCGTTCCAGCTCCTGGCCGACTTCGGCGTACAGCTTTGCCTTCAATCGGACGAGCGGAATGCCGACCAGCTTCGTATTCAGAATGCGTACAACCTTCTCCAATTCTTCCATGCTGACTCCGCTCGGAATTTGTACCGTTCGGTTTTCGACATGGCCCGTATTGGTCACAATGATCGCTACGGCAGATGTTTGATCAAGCGGAATCAGGTTGAAATGCTTTAGCGAAGTGCTAAACATTTCCGGCCCGAGCAAAATCGACGTGTAGTTGGTCAGGTTGGACATAATCATGGCCGCATGCTGAATAACCTGTTCCATTTGATTCATTTTTTCATTAAAGAAGGAACGGACTTTCGTAAAGTCGCTTTCGTTCACCTCGTTAAGCTTGACGAGATGATCGACATAATACCGGTATCCTTTAGTGGAAGGAATCCGTCCAGCCGACGTGTGCGGCTGCTCCAGAAAACCAAGCTCCTCCAAATCCGCCATCTCGTTGCGAATGGTAGCGGGACTGAAGCCGACATCCCCGCGCTTCGAAATGCTTCGTGAGCCGACAGGCTCGGCAGAACGGATGTAATCATCTACTATAGCATTCAGAATCATGCGTTGGCGATCCGTCAACATGTCAATCCCTCCCCTGTATGATGGCCGTTCCTTTGCTCGTTAGCACTCATTAACGCCGAGTGCTAATCATTAATACAAAAATACCAAAATCAATATTCGATTGTCAAGTCGCATCGTCAATTTCAGAATCCCGACTTACAACATAGACGTAAAAAACCGCCTCCCTGTGACTAACGGGCGAGGCGGTTTTGAAGCCATCTATAAGCGCTCCAATACATTCAATACAATAGAAGCCTTAAATTATTACTTTAAGAACCGCAACTTCATCGCATGCGTGCTGCTTCGGGCAATTGACGCAATCGGTCCAAACTTTTTCAGGAAAAATTTCTTTATCGACAATGGCAAAGCCGTTCCGCAGAAAGAAAGGCACCGCGTACGTTAATGCCATAATTTTCGGTATCCCTTGCTCTTTAGCCTGTGCGGTCAGAAAATCAACCAGCTTGCTTCCGATGCCGAGACCTTTATAGCCGTCCGTCATACCGAGCGAGCGAATCTCGACCAGTTCCGAACCCAGCCTTGTCAGCGCGCCGCAGCCGACTACCGTCTCCCCGACTTCGGCTACAACGAAGGTATCGATTTGACGCTTTAGCGCCTCCCGGGATCGGGGCAGCATGATCCCTTGCTCTGCATAGCCTTTAATTAATTCGAATAATACGTCCACATCTTCCACGGTTGCCAATCTGCAAACCGCTTGCAATTGATCTGTCGCTCCCATGCCGTTATCGCCTCCGTCCGGTGTAACCGAAATCTATTGAATAAATATACAACCAGACGCATTAATTATCAAGAGGCAATTTTCACGATTTTCAATTCGCTATTCTTCGAGACCGATAAACGCTCCGAAAACGTCGTTTCCGAACAATACGCCGCGATCCGAAAGCTTGTAGACGGTGTCGCCGTCCGCGGTGTCGATCCGTTCGAGCAGACCGTCTTTGAGCATTTTGTCCAAAACATCGCCGAACTTATCCTCGAGCGTCGTGCCCGGGAATTGCGCGGCGAAGGACGACGAACGGACGCCTTCCAGCAGGCGAAGGCCAACCATCATAAAATCCTCTATCGCTTCCTGCTCGGACACATGATGCGTCTCCAGCCTTGGCAGCTTCGTATGCGTGTAATCGATGTAAGGCTGTACGCCTTTCACATTGACATGACGCTTTCTTCCCGCGTAGCCGTGTGCGCCTGCACCTAAGCCATAGTACGCCTCGTTTCTCCAATATGTGGAGTTGTGGCGACCCTCGTAGCCCGGCTTCGCAAAATTGCTAATCTCATAATGGCCATACCCTGCGCCCTTCAATCGGTCCATTAAATGAACGTACATGCTGTACTCTTCGTCTTCGGAAGGAAGAGGCAGCTCGTCACGCTGGTAGAGCTTATGGAAAAGCGTATTCTCCTCTACCTTTAAGCTGTACAAGGAGTAATGAGGAAGATCGAGCGCAAGCGCCTTTTCCACACTGTCCTCAAGCGATTCGATCGTTTGCTTCGGCAGCCCGAACATCAAATCGATCGACAGATTGGTAAAGCCGGCAGCTCTCGCATTGTCCAGACTGCGATACACGTCGTCGACGTTGTGAATCCGGCCAATCCGCTCCAGCAGCTCGTTATTGAATGATTGAACGCCGAAGCTGATCCGGTTGACTCCGCCTTCGAACATCGCGGCGAGCTTCTCGGGATCGGTCGTGCCCGGATTTGCTTCCATCGTAAATTCTACATCGTCCACCAAAGGAAAATGACGTTTGACCGACTCCAAAAACCGCTTCATCTGCGGCGGCGTCAGTACCGTCGGCGTTCCGCCTCCAACGAATACGGTGTCGATCCGCTCTGGAGGCAGCTCCTTCACGGTCAACTCCATCTCCCGTTCAAGGGCATCCAAATAGTCGTCTACCGGCTGTCCCTTCAACACGTACGAGGTGAAATCGCAATAATGGCATTTGTTCGTGCAAAAAGGAATATGAATGTACAGCGCTTTTGGCGCGGCCATAGGGACTCTCTCCTCGTGCTGCCGTTCGGCCGTTCTCGCTTCCGTCATGCCACTCGGCCTCCTTCTTTCGGCATCCGCTCAAAGGGCTGCCGTTCTATTTTTCAAAAAATCGGCAGAATGGATGAGAACGAGCCGCTCTCCGCCATCCTGCCGATTCGTATGCTTGCATTAATCCTCGTCGATTTTCAGTACCGCCATAAAAGCTTCTTGCGGCACCTCGACGCTGCCGACCTGCTTCATCCGCTTCTTGCCTTCCTTCTGCTTGTCGAGCAGCTTCCGCTTCCGGGAGATGTCGCCCCCGTAGCATTTCGCCAGTACGTTTTTGCGCATCGCTTTTACCGTTTCGCGTGCGATGACCTTCGTACCGATCGAAGCTTGAATCGGAACCTCGAACATTTGACGAGGAATCAGTTCTCTCATCTTCTGGCAAATGACACGTCCGCGGTTGTAGGCGCGGTCGCGGTGAACGATAACCGACAGGGCGTCGACTTGCTCGCCGTTCAGCATAATGTCCATCTTCACCAGGTTAGAACGACGGTAACCCGTAAGCTCGTAATCGAACGACGCATACCCTTTCGTGCTCGACTTCAGCTGGTCGAAGAAGTCGTAGACGATTTCCGACAGCGGAATCTCGTAGGTGAGCGTGACACGGTTCGTGTCCAAATATTCCATGTTCACAAACTCGCCGCGCTTGCCTTGGCAAAGCTCCATAATCGCTCCGACGAAATCATTCGGTACGATTACCGACGCTTTCACGTACGGCTCCTCAACGAATTCCAGCTTGCCTGCTTCCGGATAGTTGGACGGATTGTCAATTTCCATAACAGTTCCATCCGTCAGCGTTACCCGATATATAACGCTCGGCGCTGTCGTAATGAGCGGAATGTTGAATTCCCGCTCGATCCGCTCCTGGATGATCTCCATGTGAAGCAAGCCGAGAAAACCGCAACGGAAGCCGAAGCCGAGGGCAGTCGACGTCTCCGGCTCGTAACGGAGCGAAGCGTCGTTCAACTCGAGCTTCTCGAGCGCATCGCGCAAATCGTTGTAATCCTGCGTATCGATCGGATAGAGGCCGCAATAAACCATCGGGTTGATTTTACGATAGCCCGGCAGCGCTTCCGGCGCCGGACGTTTCGCTTCGGTTACCGTATCGCCGACACGGGTATCCTTCACGTTCTTAATGCCGGCTACGATAAAGCCGACATCCCCGACGGATAGCTCATCGACGATCGACATGCGCGGTTTGAATGCGCCAACCTCGATAACTTCAAATTCGGCTCCGGTTGCCATAAAGCGGATCTTCTTACCCGCTTGAATGCTGCCGTCGATAACCCGCACGTAGACGATAACGCCTTTGTACGGATCGTAGTGCGAGTCGAAGATGAGCGCTTTCAGCGGCTCGTCTGGATCGCCTTGCGGAGCCGGAACTTTCTGCACGACCTGCTCCAAAATCTCTTTAATTCCAATGCCGGCTTTCGCCGAAGCAAGCACCGCGTCGCTGGCGTCAAGGCCGATTACGTCCTCGACCTCTTGCTTTACCCGGTCGGGCTCGGCGCTTGGCAAGTCAATTTTGTTAATAACGGGCAAGATTTCAAGATTGCTCTCCAGAGCTAAGTATACGTTTGCGAGCGTCTGCGCCTCGATGCCTTGCGCAGCGTCGACGACGAGCAGCGCGCCTTCGCAGGCGGCCATGCTTCGCGATACTTCATACGTAAAATCGACATGTCCTGGCGTATCGATCAAATTAAGCAGATACGTTTCGCCGTCATCCGCTTTATAGCTGAGACGAACCGCCTGCAGCTTGATCGTAATGCCCCGCTCTCTCTCCAGATCCATCTGGTCCAGCACCTGCTCCTGCATTTCACGCTGGGTGAGCGCGCCGGTATATTCCAAAATACGATCGGCAAGCGTTGACTTGCCGTGGTCAATATGCGCAATAATAGAAAAATTTCTTATTCTCTTTTGCCGGTCACGAACGTCTGTCATGCACAACCCCCACACAATCCAATATTCTTATTATTATATCAGCTTGTAAGGTTGCCAGCAATCCGCTTATTGCCGTCGCAACTCGAAACCGCCTTAATTCGCCACCGATCCGAACAGCGAGACCACAAATTTGATGCTGCCGCTCGACACCGACTGCAGCAAACCGGCCGTTTCGTCGGCCAGTTTATTGACGGTCGGTTTGCCGTCCCCGGTCTTAATGCCCGGCAACCGTTCCTTCTGCGAATTGAGCTCGGCCAGCTTCCTTACCTCCGCCAGCTCTTTCTCCAATCGGGCAATTTTCCGCTCGGCTTCGTCCGATAACGGCGCGCCCCCTTTGCCGTATGCCGGTTCCGCTTCCGGCTCCGTATAATCTTCCTCCAAAGAACCGTTCCCGGCAACCGCAGTCGGGCGTCCCCCTTCGATCGGCCCGTAAATCCGCTCAATGCCTGTTTGCGACATTTCCATCGCGTATAGAACAATAAAGACGAGCACGCCGCCAAGCACCATCCATTTGATTGCGTTTTT
Organism: Paenibacillus sp. NPDC058071; assembly: GCF_042885235.1. Taxonomy (NCBI): domain Bacteria; kingdom Bacillati; phylum Bacillota; class Bacilli; order Caryophanales; family Paenibacillaceae; genus Paenibacillus; species Paenibacillus sp. NPDC058071. The sequence goes on along the minus strand of NZ_JBHVSK010000005.1, from coordinate 369,771 downwards.
TTTCATTCCGAAAACCTCCTTTCGATAAACAGCCGACCTGGCTGCAAGCTTATGGAGCGGATACCTTCTCCGCTTCCTGGTAAACGTCTGCGATCGCCTGCGCCAGCGCGTTCACCGTCCGATACGACTCCTCCAGCGTATTATCAACGCCGCCTACTTCGATCAGTACGCTGTCCTGCGCAAGCGACTGATTGTATTCCCCATTGCCGTTCGCCGCTGTTTTACCCCAGATGCCGCGTGAGATGCCTGGATAAGCTTTCTCCAGCACTTGATGAATCTGCGTTGCGAACTGCTCGTTTTTGCGCCAATTCGGATTTTTTTGTCCGATAATAAAATAAACCTGCGCATAGCTTTTACCGTTTATATCAACCGTCGTATGCTTTCTCGTATTGGAATCGCGATGAATATCGAAAATGTATTGCAGCTTTTTATTGCTCGCGAGCGCTTCCTGAACTGTTTTCTTCGAATATTTGTACGATAGATTCCAGTTGTAGCCCGGTACGCTTGTCATATAATCGGTGTCGGAATGAGCTGCGCCGATGCCAAGCTCGTTCAAGCGGTCAGCCAGCTTTTCCCCGACCAGCGTTATATTTTTTGTTTTGGAGTTCGGGTCCTTCGCATCCGAATCTAATTCCGGATACCAAGACTCCCGATTATGCGAATGGTAGATAAACACGACCTTGCCTTCCTTCTCCGCTTTACCAGGGTCGATCGGCTGTGAAGGCTCGTCCGTTGGAATAGGCGTATCACCTCCGCCTGGGTCGGGATCTTCGCCGCCCTCCGTTTCCGCAGCCGGTGGATCATGCGGCAACGGCATGTGATCCTCTGGCCCTGCGGAAGTATCCGTGCCGACTCCACTGCGAATGAGCGTCGATTTGCTTAGCCCCATGCCTGGAATTTCACCCGCCAACAGACTGCGAGGATCTTGCGGATTAATATCGGTCAGCAGCCGCAGCAGAAACGCGCTCGCCAGCTTGCCGGAGATTGGCTCCGACGGATGCCCGCTCTCGAACTTCGGCATCTCCATCTCTAGCATATCCCCAAAGAAGCCGCTTGAAACGGCGGCTGCGAAGCCCTTCATTGACGATACTGGCGTATTCGCCGATTCGCGATGAGCGATACCGGCCAAGCCTATCGCGACGAACAAAAGCATCGAGCATAAGGACAATATGGCGAACGTCCTGACGTTAACGAGCAATCGGCGAAGGCGCATGCTTTCTTTGGCTATGTCAATCAGCATTATTTTTTTCATGGTCATCCTCCCATTTGAAACGAATCTGTCTGCTATTAATCTATGAGCCCGAATCGATTCATAGAACCGAATCTAGCAATTTCAGCTGGGAGGGGTTCAAAGCATTCAATAGTTTTAGAGAATGGGGTTCAGTTCAGCTCACGAAAAAAAGCTTGCCTCGTCGGCATTCTGGCGCTATCGCCGAAACCCGACTGCAGACAAGCTCTTTCAACTAAGACTTTAATGCGTATATGCAGCCACATTGTCCGTATCGACCGCATCATGCAGCGCCGCGTTCAAACCGCTCGCGATGATATTGGCAATGTCCTCGATAAATTGATCGACTTCCTTCGGCGTCACGAGCAAATCATGTCCGATCGGATTCAACACTTCTTTCACAAGCAACAGCCGCTCGTTCTCATCCATGCTGTTGATCAGTCCGAACACTTGGTCGTTATCCGCCTTGTTGGCCTTCATATGGCTTTGCATGAGGTCAAAGGCGCTGTTTACGATCGTCGACGCATAGACAACTGTGGGGACGCCAATTGCAATGACGGGAACGCCTAATATATCCTTTGTCAGACCTTTGCGCTTATTGCCGATACCGGAACCCGGATGAATGCCGATATCGGCGATTTGAATCGTCGTATTGACCCGTTCCAACGATTTCGACGCCAGCGCGTCAATCGCGATAATGACGTCCGGCTTCGTCCGGTCCGCAATACCGCGCACGATTTCGCTTGATTCAATGCCGGTAATGCCAAGCACCCCCGGTGCAACGGCGCTGACGGCGCGGTATCCCGGCGCGACCTGATCCGGCATCAGCTCGAAGAAATGACGGGTAACCATGACATTTTCTACGACGAGCGGTCCCAGCGCATCCGGCGTCACGTTCCAGTTGCCAAGTCCGACGATCAGCACGTTCGCCGTCTTGCCTACGCCGATGCGCTGCAGAAAAGCTTCGAAATGCTTAGCGAAATGGGTCGCTACCCGATCTTGCAGACCGGTATCCTGGTTGCGCAGCGCAGGCACTTCAATTGTCACATAATTGCCGATTACTTTCCCGATCGCTTTCGAGCCTTGCTCGTTTTGCACTTGAAGCTGCGTGATCGTTATGCCGTCGTCTTCCGTCGACGAAGATTGAATGCCGGGAATGGCGCCGCCTCCAGCGCTTTCGGCCATTTCTTTCGCTTCGAGGGCAAGATCGGTACGCACATTATATTGCTGCAAATCAAGTTCGCTCAAATTAGTCAGTCTCCCTTCCGGTACATGCCTACTGGAGTTATTGTTTGCAGGCTCCGGCATTTCATACCTTGGAAGCGAAGTCGACGCTATTGCTTTTCGTTCAAGCGCATGGTAATATATTTTAAGTTGTGTTACTTAGAAAAAAACCAGCGTATCTATTGTTTGCTTTTTTGCAAACAACGTAGGAGGTGAAACTCGATGCCAAACATTAAATCCGCAATCAAACGCGTGAAAACGAGCGAGAAACGCCGCGCTCTGAACGCTTCCCAAAAATCCGCGCTTCGTACGGCTGTTAAATCTGCTGACCAAGCTATCGCTGGCACTGATGTAGATGCTGCTAAAGCCGCTCTCGTCGCTGCAACGAAAAAATTGGACAAAGCGGTTACTAAAGGCCTGATTCATAAAAATGCGGCTGCCCGCAAAAAATCACGTCTTGCTAAAAGGCTGAACGCCCTTTCGGCACAAGCTTAAACCGCTAAATAAAACGGCTTCACATCCGGTTAACGCCGGAATGTGAAGCCGTTTTTTAATGTCGTTTGCACCTGCGTCATTCATAATCTGCGGAGCGACTATGCTTCCCGCTTCTGGCCGAGAGAGAGCAAATAAAGCTCCAAGCCGAGACTTTTATCGACCGCTCCCGTCTTCATCCGGTAATCGAGCTCGGCAATTGACGAAAGCAGCCGCCCAAGCCGGCGAACATCGAACTTGCGGCACTTCTCAGCCGCCAGCTTGACTGCATACGGATGCAGGCCTAGCTGCCCGGCCATCTGCTGCGGGGAATATCGATGCTGCTCCAGCTCTTTAATTTGCAGCATAATCCGCAGCTGCCTCGCAATAAGCGCCGCGATTTTAATCGGCTCTTCGCGCCTGATTAGCAGCGCGCGGTAAAGACGAAGAGCGCGGTCGACCTTTAGCTCGGCGATCGCGTCGACAAGCGCAAAGACGTCCTCCTCCACCGTAGACGCCGTGAGCATCTCCGTTTCCTCGACCCCAATCGAGCCGCCAGGTCCGGCATGCAAGCATAGCTTGTCCACCTCGATTGCAAGCTGCTGCATATGTGCTCCAACTCTGGAGAGCAATAGATCTGCTGCTTCGGCAGTCATCGTTCGATTCTGCCCTTCCGCGTGCTTGACGACCCACCGCTTCAATTCCGCCGCATCCAATTCCGGAAAAGCGAGCAGCGCATCGCGCTCCTTGAGCAGCTTCACCAGCTTGCGGCGCTCGTCCAGCTTCTCCGCATCGACGATAAAAAGCAGCACTGTCGTTTCCGATGGAATATCGAGATATTGCTGAAGCCTGTCCGTTTTATGTTCAAGCTTGCCGCCCTCTTTGCCTCCCGCCGCGAATACGACGGAATCGCGTACGATAACGAGCTTTCGCTCCACAAAGAACGGAAGCGTCTCGGCTTCCAGCGTCGCTTCCTCAAGCGGCGTTTCCGCCGTATCAAACTTAACTATACCAAGCTCGCGTTCATCGGGCTTAAACATCGCATTCGCCAGCGCGTCTGTGAACTGGCCGATCCGATAGCGGTCTTTGCCGTACACGACATAGGCCGGCCGGAACTTTCCGCTCTTTATTTCTTTCAACGCTTCCCGCGCTTCCATGCCTTTCGCCACCTTCCGCTTTCCTTACAAGCATACTCAACTTTGACCGCAACGGCAACAAAGGGATGAGCCTTTTAACGGCATCATCCCTTTGTCCCTGAACATCTATATAAACATTGGCAGGCAGGTCCATGGTACCGCCCTGCGAATGGTCATACGACGGTCAAGGCATCGTCGCTGACTCTCTATTCTTTACTATACGCAATCGACCTGCAATGTGTGCAGATAACCATTTCGCACGCCGAATCCAATTATTCCGGCGAACCCTTCGATTCTGTCAGCGTCTCTAGATCGACGATGTAGCGTTCCATGCCGCCGGATTCCAGATGAATGGCGTAAGTTAGCGACTTGCTGTCCTCGGACCAGGCCAGGTCCGCGATCTGGCCGTTTTTGCGGCTCGTTTCGAATACCGCCTTGCTTGCGCCCTGCTTGTATATACGCACCGAATATGCGCCTGCTTTAGCTACATAGCCGTTATCTGGCGACGACGCTTCAAGCGGAGCCGGCGAATCGCCGCTTCCGGCATCCGCTTCCCCTTTTTCCGGCTCGCCACCGTTCGAGGTTGCTCCAAATTCATTGGCAGGAGCTACAGCACCTCCCCCGGCAATGCTCTTCTGGTCGCCTTCCGAAACCGGCGGTTTGTCGGATACTTTCTCCGACTTGCCGGTCACGAGCTCCTGTCTCTGTTCCTTGAACGACTCCACATTCACTTCGTTGCTCGATCGGAAGGACAACGCTCGCGGCTCTTTGTCGGCTGTAGATGCACTGTCTGCTACGCTTTGCTCGGGAGCCGATGCGCTGTTAAGCGCCGCATCGCCTTTGCTGGCGGACTGGAACAGACCGCTGTTGTACGAAACGATGAACAGACCGGCCACCACGGCCGCGGCCGCGACGCCGCTCCACTTCGCCCACGGCAGCCGTTTGCGGGCGGATCGGCTTAAGCGCGACTCCGTCACCGCTTCCGTCTCCACCGACGCGGCATCGTTCATGCGGATCGGCTCAAGCTGATCAAGCTGCGGCAGAATGGCATCGACCAAACTGTAGCTAGGCATCACTTTCGGCAAGTTTTCGAGCTCGGCAGACAACCTCTTGAGCCTTTCAAACATCGCAGCGCAGTCCGGACATTGCCTCGTATGATCCAGCAAAGTTTCCCGTTCTTGCTCGCTGAGGTCACCGTCAAGCTGCCTTTGCATAAGTTCCATCACCTCTTGGCAGTTCATCCCCGGACACCACCTTTCTGATAGTCATGAAGTAACGTTTGAAGCTGTTGCCTAGCTCGGAATAGGTAAGATTTGACCGTGTTTAAAGGCAGGTCAAGCGAATCGGCTATCTCCTTGTAAGAAAAATCCTGCAAGTAGCGAAGGACGACTACGGCCCGATGATGTTCCGGCAGCTTATCGATGGCGCTTCGAATGTCTTTGGCGGCGTAAGCCGACATGACTTCATCCTCAACGTTCTGCCTTTCCTGAAACACCATATCATGCTCTTCAATGGAAACGGTTGGCTTGCTTCTTCTGAATTTATCGATACAGATATTCGTTACTATTCTTTGAATCCATGTTTTAAACTGTGCCTTTTCTTCGTAAGAGCCGATTTTCGTATAGATCCGGATTAGCGCCTCTTGGGCCGCATCCATCGCATCCTGCTCGTTATTCAATATATAATAGGCTGTCCGATAAACATGGGTTTCAATCTCGCGCAATAGAGTGATTAAAGCGTCGCGATCTCCGGACTGAGCCGCTCTAATGAGACTAGGCTCTACCACGAAGGCTCCCCCTCTCTTGCAACCTATTTGACGAACAGGTTGCGGTTAATGTTGCATCTATGTTTTAAAAATCCGCTTAATTTTTTTAAGCGGGGATTAAATGGCCGTTATCGCTTGCGTTATCGACACGTTGGCCGCGCTCGGAACGAGGAAATCCCACATTAAAGAATATCAAAAAAAGAGAACTCCGTATAGAGGGAGTTCCCGTCAGTCCCCGGCAGCCAAGGCCGAAAGGTTCATTTCCTTATCGTTCAACGTCCGGATTTCACCGTTTTGACGAACAGACCGTCCGCCGTTGCTTTATAGGCTGTTTCGCCATCCCGGTCAGTACGCAGCAGGCCGATTCTCTCCGTTTCAAGCCGCTTTAGCACGTCAGGATGCGGATGGCCGTAGCTGTTAGTCGCCCCCACCGATACGACAGCGGACGACGGACGCCATCGTCGAAGCCATGCCTCGGAGGTCGAATATCGGCTGCCGTGATGCGCGACCTTAAGCACGTCGGCCCCGGCGCAGCAGCCGTCTAGCGGCGCTGTCTCGGGCTGCCACAGCCGAATGATAGACGCTTCCGTATCGGAATTGATATCCCCTGTTAATAGGAAAGAGGACTCGTGCAGCGTCAAGTGAAGCACAACACTCGATTCGTTCTGATCTTTAACGATCGGAATGACCTTGGCCCCCATCGCATTTCCTGCTCCAGACTCTTCCTCTCCCAGCACCTTAGGCCACAGCACCGTGACACGTGTATGACGATCCGGATTCCATTGACGCCCGGCTTCGGCCTTGTAGAGCGGGATCGCTCGATCTTCCGCAAGCTTGAACAATTCAGCGGCGTCCTCCGCCTTTTTCAACGTTCCGTTCCACCAGATCCGCTTCACCGGTATCGTTTCGATCAACGCCTTTAATCCCCGAATGTGGTCGCTATCCAAATGGGTAACGACAAGCATATCAATTTCATGAACGCCCCTCTTCATTAACAAAGGAACAACAACTTTCCGCCCAACCTCGAACGGATCGGATCTCTCCTTCCACTCTTCTCCCGGTTTACGAAACTGCATCGTGCCTCCTCCGTCCACAACAATGTGCTTGCCGGAAGGCGTGCGGATATGGATGGCGTCTCCCTGGCCTACGTCAATTACTTGAACGCGTCCGCTTCTATCGAATACATCGGGATAATAGGCGTATGCCAGCAGCAAGACAGCAGCCGCAACCAGCAACAGCGGTGCCGCGACTCTCCGCTTTGGCGCCGCATCGCCAAAAGCTTCGGCGTTTCTCTGCCCCGGGACCAGATCCTGCAGTGGTGCAGTCTCCTCCTCATCCTGATGATCAGTTGCAGGGCGCGCCGCGGCTGCCGGCCGTCTGCGCAGCAGCATAGCCGCTGCTATGTAAAGGCCATACCAAGCAGCAATCCACCAAAGCGGCGGCGTTGCCCAAATAGAACGCAGTCCGTCAGCGCTGGCAAGCTTGTCCACTAGTCCGAATGATAGACGGTTGGAAAAAGCTCCAGCGCCCGCAAGCAGCTTGCCGCCCAGCGGCCACAACGGGCCGACCACCAGTCCGGCCGCTCCAAGCGGCATGACAATAAAACTAATAAACGGTACAAGCAGCAGGTTGGCTGGAAGCGACAGCAAATGAAACTGATTAAAGTAATAAATCGTTACCGGAAAAGATGCCGCTTGAGCGGCTACTGTGACGCAAATCAGGTCGAGCAAGGCTCTCCCTTTACGCCAATCCTGCATCGCTTTGCGCAGCGGCGGCACGCCGATAATAAGGCCGGCCGTTACAAGATAACTTAGCTGAAAGCTGACGTCGCTTAAGTAATAGGGCTCCCAGATCAGCATAAGGACAGCCGAAGCGGCTAGCAAATGCATGCCGTCCTTCAGCTTTCCCAGCCTTGCTGCAACAAGGCCGAGCATCGCCATTAAGCCGGCCCTTAACACCGAAGGCGACGCGCCGGCAAGCAGCACGTAGGCGGGCACTGCCGCCGTCATCACGAGCAGCATTCGCTCGCGGGTCATGCGAAGCAAGCGGAGCAAGCCTCCGAGCACGTATAAAAATACGGCGACATGAAGCCCCGAAATCGCCAAAATATGCGTCAGTCCCAGCCGGGAAAATTGCTGGAACTGCTCCGGATCCAAATCCTCTCGTATGCCAAGGACAAGTCCTTTCATATAGCCCGATTGACTGGCGGGGTACAGCTCGTCAAAGCGGGAGCCGAGGAGGTCGCGCGCATCGTCAACCCGGCCGAGCAGCGATGCCGCGCTCCAAGGCGAACCGGGCGAAGTCTCGACGGCCCCCACGCCTGTCGCTTTGAACAGCCAGTGTATTCGCTGACTCCGCAAATAACGGCGATAGTCAAAACCACCGTCATTGGACGCCTCCGCCGGCTCCGTCAGACGGCCGTCGATGCGTATGCGGTCGCCGCGTCGCCAAGCTGCGGCAGTTTCCTGATCCGGCTGTTGTTCCAGCCGGACATGGACGAGCAGACGCTCCTCGAGCTGCCGGGGTTCGGCTTCGCCGTGCACTTGCACGGCGCTCGCCTTAATGCGAAATATCGCGCGATCGCCATCGACCATGATCGCGGACGCGATGATTCCGTACGCCTCGACTTCGTAAGCAACGCCCGCTCTTTCAACTGCTGCGGCAGTCTCCGGCAATGCCGTCAACGCGGTCGCATTGCGGGCATCCATCCACAGCCGCTCCCCTGCTGAGGCGGCAAAGCCCGCGAGACAAGCCGCTGCCAGAAGCCAGCTGGCCTGCCTAGACGCTGCAAACGCAAGCGCGGCCAGCACGATAGAACCGGCCGCTAACACAAGGCCAGCTGTATTCAGGCCGCCTGCGGCGGCACCGCCAGCTATCCAGCATACTGCGAACCATACGATCGGCCTGCGGTTAAGCATCTTGTTTCCCCCTTCCCAGTTTTGCGGCATAAAAAAACCTCCGACAGCAGCCGAAAAATCGGCCATATCGGAGGTTCTTCCTCATTCTTATAGAACGCAAACTCTTATGAAATAACGCTCATGCTCGCCTGCGGCGGCGGCTCGTAATCATGCAAGCCCCGGAAAGCAATGCCTTTCTGCTCCATCAGCTTCGTCACCTTGTCGCTATCCTTCGGATAGCCTCGGTGGAAGACGATTTCTTTCACGCCGCTGTTCGCCAGCATATTGGCGCACGTCCAGCAGGGCTGATCGGTGACGTATACCGTCGAGCCTTCGCGGTCGGCCCGATCGGTAAACAACAGCAAGTTCTGCTCGGCATGAATGGTCCGAATGCAGCGCTGCTTCTTGACCATCGTTTCTTTGCCGTCCACAAGAACGACTTCCCATTCTTCTGCGATCATGCAGCCAGCTTCCGAGCAATCCTGCACGCCCATCGGCGCTCCGTTATACGCTGTGCCGAGAAGCTTCTTGCCCTGCACTAGCACCGAGCCGACATGACGGCGGGGGCAGCGGGAACGGGTCGACACCATGTAGGCGATATCCATGAAATACGTATCCCAGTCTTTGCGTTCCGCGTCATGTGAGCGGGTCGTTGCCATCATTGTCGACTTCCTTTCTTAGTTGCAAAGCGGAGGGTCCGATGAACGTCCCTCCGCCATTTAATAGAAATTAGTATTTGATTAGTTCTGTTGGCTGATGCGGATCGCTTGCTCCAGATCGGCAATAATGTCGCCGATGCCTTCCGTGCCGATCGACAAGCGAATCAAGCCTGCCGTTACGCCGGCCGACGCCTGCTCTTCCGCTGAAAGCTGCTGGTGAGTCGTGCTCGCTGGATGAATAATGAGCGATTTCGAATCCCCTACGTTCGCAAGATGCGAGAACAGCTGAACGGAGTTAATTACCTTTTTGCCAGCTTCCAGTCCGCCTTTAATGCCAAAGGTCAAAATTGCGCCTTGGCCCTTCGGCAAATATTTTTTGGCCAGGTTATACGACTCATGGCTTTCGAGACCCGGATAGTTAACCCATTCCACCGCCTCGTGAGCTTCCAAGTATTTCGCAACTTCCAGAGCGTTGGAGCTATGGCGTTCCAAGCGTAAATGAAGCGTCTCCAATCCTTGCAGCAATTGGAAGGAGTTGAACGGCGACAGAGCCGCTCCCATGTCGCGAAGCAATTGTACACGTGCCTTAATGATGTATGCAATCGGGCCAACGGCATCCGTATAAACAACGCCGTGATAGCTTGGATCCGGCTCGGTCAAGCCTGGGAACTTGCCGCTAGCTTTCCAGTCGAATTTACCGCCGTCGACAATGACGCCGCCGATCGACGTGCCGTGGCCGCCGATGAACTTCGTTGCCGAATGAACGACGATATCCGCGCCATGCTCGATCGGACGAAGCAGATAAGGGCTTGCAAACGTGCTGTCGACGATAAGCGGAATGCCATGCTCGTGTGCGATGGCCGCAACCGCTTCAATGTCGAGCACGTCGCCTCTCGGATTGCCGATTGTTTCCGCATAGAGCGCTTTCGTCTTGTCCGTAATGGCTGCGCGGAAGTTGTTCGGATCGGTCGGATCGACGAAATGAACCTTGATGCCCAGCTTCGCCAACGTCGTCGAGAACAGGTTGTAAGTGCCGCCGTACAAGCTGGAGGCGGAGACGATCTCGTCGCCTGCACCCGCAATGTTCAAAATCGAGTACGTAATCGCCGCTTGGCCGGATGCGACGGCGAGTGCCGCCGGAGCACCTTCCAGCAGAGCGATCCGTTTCTCGAATACATCCGTTGTCGGATTCATAAGACGGGTATAAATATTGCCGAACTCCTGCAGCGAGAACAGATTCGCCGCGTGCTCGGTATCCCGAAAACCATAAGAAGTCGTCTGATAAATAGGAACCGCACGCGAAAGGGTTGTCGGGTCAATTTCTTGGCCTCCGTGGACGGATAGCGTTTCGAGAGAGAGCTTAGATTGATCAAATTGGGACATAGTTAAAAACATCTCCTCTTCCATATTAATTGCCAAGAATGTATGCGGCGTTAACCGCACTCCGGACAACGGGCTGTCCGTCCAACTGCCGACTGCCCGCTCGGCCTGAAGCGCCGGGCCGGCCTTCGACTTTCCATCGCGTTGACGCGAATCCGTCGGTCTGCCAGAGATTCCCTTGTCCTCTATTATTCTCTCATATTTAGGGCTTTGCGACAATGCTGTCTTTCAATCCATCCATCAGTTTCGGTCCGATCCCTTTCACGCGCCGCAGATCGTCAGCCGAGCGAAAAAAGCCGTTGTGCTCGCGGTCCTCAACGATCGCCCTCGCCTTGGCCGGGCCAATCCCTTTCAAGTCGTCCAGCTGCTCGGCTGTCGCTCTATTAATATCCAGCTTGCCCGTGTCCGTATAGGCTTCAGCGCCGGGCGAAGCCGATGCCGCAGCCTCGGCTGGGGGTTGTGGCTCCACAGGCACAACAGTCTGCGCAATATTTTCCGACGAGGACTGAACGGACTCTGCGGAAACGGCCGCCTGCTCCGTCTTGCTACGGCCAGCGTCCTCCAATATCGTATCCTTCCGGACTGCAATATCAGCAGCCGCTCCGCCCGCCGGCCCGCCCTCCATTTCGGCCAACGCCGCGGCAACGGGCTCATTGAGAGCGGTCCACCCCGCTGGCTGTGCTTCTTTCGGCAGAAATACGGCTGCCCCGAACAGCACTGCCGAGGCCAGCAGCAGAACCGCCGGAAGAATCGTGCTTCTTCGAGTAGCTGCGGTTTGATATCCCTTCATCGCCATTCCCTCCTTCTTCTCGCAAATTACAAATTCGATTTCCCTCGGCACTACGAAAGAGGACTGGATAAAAATGGCTGCGGCCGGTGACATATGTGCCAAGTCTATCTGAATACAGTAAAAGAGCAACGTCCGCGGCCAAATAGGATTGTGAAATGACGATTCGCCGCAATGACGGATTGGAGGGCCTATTATGAATGTCGGATTTATCGGGACGGGCACGATGGGCAGCCTGCTCGTCGAAGCATTTCTTAAAGCCAAGGCGCTTCGCCCAACGCAAATTTCCGTAAGCAACCGGACGTACGCGAAGGCGCAAGCGCTCGCCGAGCGGTACCCGGGACTGAGAGCCGTGCATGCCAATGCGGCCGTAGCGGCCAACAGCGACCTGATTTTCCTGTGCGTGAAGCCGCTGGAGTTTAAGAAAGCGGTCGACGATATGCTGCCGTTCATCCGCCCAGACCAGCTCGTCGTCTCCATCACGAGCCCGGTGCTCATCTCGCATCTGGAAGAAATACTGCCATGCAAAATCGCCAAAGTTATCCCCAGCGTTACGAATGTCATCCTAAGCGGTGCGACGCTGTGCATTTACGGAGGGCGAATCGAAGCGGGGGATCGCGAGCGATTGGAATCGCTGCTCTCTCGCATCAGCAGTCCGCTGCAAATCGACGAACCGTATACGCGGATCGTATCGGACCTGTCCAGCTGCGGCCCCGCTTTCATGTGCTATTTGCTGGAACAATTCGTCGAAGCCGCCGTTCGAGAAACCGGCATACCGCGCGATGACGCCTATAAAGTTGCCGGAGCGATGCTCAGCGGGACCGGCCGGCTGCTGACGGAAGGCGGACTGTCGCCGGGAGAGGTGCAGGCCAAAGTCGCCGTGCCCGGAGGCATTACGGCGCAAGCGCTCGATTTGCTGCGGCGGGAAACGAGCGGCGTTTTTAACCGGCTCATTAAAACGACGCACGCCAAGTACGACGAAGACGTCGCCAAGGTCGCTGTCTCCTTTTACGGCGAAGAGGTGAACGGTCAATAGCTTCTTTAGCCATAGACCGCTCACCTCTTCTAGGTTTGTATTAGTTTGCCACGATGTTGACGAGCTTGCCTTTGACTGCAATCACTTTGCGCACCGTCTTGCCCTCGATCGCTTCGCGCACTTTCTCGTTTTCTTTCGCTATTGCTTCCATATCCGCTTCGTTTGTATCGGCGGCGATGGATATGCGCTCGACAATTTTGCCGTTCACCTGAACGACGATTTCGACCTCTTGGTCGACTGTCCAAGCCTCTTCGAACGTCGGCCAAGGCTCGTACGTGATCGTATCCGTACCGCCCAGCTTCTCCCACAGCTCTTCCGTAATATGCGGAGCGAGCGGAGACAGCATTTGCAGGAAGTTCGCCATCGCCTCGCGAGGCAGCGCTTCTGCTTTATAAGCGTCGTTGACGAAAATCATCAGCTGGCTGATTGCCGTATTAAAGCGGAGATTATCGAAATCCTCGGTTACCTTCTTAATCGTGCGATGCCATGTCCGCTTGAAGGAATCGGATACGCCGTCTGCGCCGATCTTCGCGTTCAGGCTTCCGTCCTCGTTAACGAACAGTCGCCATACCCGGCTGAGGAAGCGGTACGTGCCTTCGACGCCGTTTGTGTTCCAAGGCTTCGTCGCCTCAAGAGGTCCCATGAACATTTCGTACATACGCAACGTGTCCGCACCGAACTCGCCTACAATGTCGTCCGGATTGATTACGTTGCCGCGCGACTTGGACATTTTCTCGTTGTTCGTGCCGAGAATCATGCCTTGGTTGACCAGCTTGTGGAACGGCTCCTTCGTATCGACTACGCCGATATCGTAGAGCACTTTATGCCAGAAACGGGCGTACAGCAGGTGAAGCACCGCATGCTCCGCGCCGCCGATATACAGATCGACAGGCAGCCATTCCTTTTGTTTCTCCGGCGAACAAATTTCCTTGTCGTTCTTCGGATCGATGAACCGCAGGTAGTACCAGCAGCTGCCCGCCCATTGCGGCATCGTGTTCGTCTCGCGGCGAGCTTTCATGCCCGTCTCCGGATCGACCGTATTAACCCACTCGGTTACGTTCGCCAGCGGCGATTCGCCCGTGCCGGATGGCTTGATTGCGTCAACGTCCGGCAGCAGCAGCGGCAGCTGATCCTCCGGAACGGTCTTCATCGTGCCGTCTTCCAGGTGCAGAATCGGAATCGGCTCGCCCCAATAACGCTGGCGGCTGAACAGCCAGTCGCGCAGGCGGTACGTTACTTTGCCTTGCCCTTTTCCGATTTCCTCCAAATGCTTGATCATAGCGGCGATAGCTTCTTCGTTGTTCAACCCGTTCAGGAACTCCGAATTCACATGCGCGCCGTCTCCGCTGTAAGCTTCGTTCGATACGTCTCCGCCTTGCACAACCTCGATGATCGGCAGGTCAAACTGCTTCGCAAACTCCCAGTCTCTTTGGTCATGTCCCGGAACAGCCATAATCGCCCCCGTGCCATAGCCGGCCAGGACGTAGTCGGCGATCCAGATCGGCGTTTTCGCGCCGTTTACCGGATTGATCGCATATGCGCCCGTAAACACGCCCGTTTTATGCTTAGCGAGATCCGTACGCTCCAAATCGCTTTTGCGCCCCGCTGCTTCCTGATAAGCTTCTACCGCCGAGCGTTGTTCGTCCGTCGTAATTTGCGCAACCAGCTCATTCTCAGGAGCAAGCACGCAATACGTCGCGCCAAACAGCGTATCCGGACGAGTTGTGAACACGACAAGCGATGCGTCACTGCCGTCAATGCCGAACGTCACTTCAGCGCCCGTCGACTTGCCGATCCAGTTGCGCTGCATGTCTTTAATGCTTTCCGACCAGTCCAGCTCTTCCAGATCCTCGAGCAGACGCTCGGCGTAATCGGTAATTTTGAGCATCCATTGACGCATCGGCTTGCGGACAACCGGATGGTTGCCGCGCTCGCTTAAGCCGTCGATGACCTCTTCATTGGCCAGCACCGTTCCCAGCGCTTCGCACCAGTTGACCGGAACTTCAGCCACGTAGGCAAGTCCTTTTTTGTACAGCTGGATGAAAATCCATTGCGTCCACTTATAATAATCGGGATCGGTCGTGCTGAATTCGCGGTCCCAGTCGTATGAGAAGCCGAGCGATTTGATCTGACGGCGGAAGTTGTCGATGTTCTCGAACGTAATTTCACGCGGATGGCGGCCGGTTTGCAGCGCATACTGCTCAGCAGGAAGACCAAACGCGTCCCAACCCATCGGATGAAGCACGTTGTAACCGCGCATCCGCTTGTAACGGGATACGATATCGGTCGCCGTGTAGCCTTCCGGATGGCCGACGTGAAGGCCTGCGCCGGACGGGTAAGGGAACATGTCGAGCGCGTAAAACTTCGGCTTGCCCGCATCCTCTCTCGTCTGGAACGTCTTGTTCTTATCCCAAAATTGCTGCCATTTCGGCTCTGCCGCCAGCGGATTGTAGCCGTGGTATTGTTGTTGATCCTGACTCATCGTTCCACTTTCCTCTCATTGTATGTCGCTAGTCTGAAAAACAAAAAACTCCCGCCCCCAGCGTATAATCGCTAGGGACGAGAGATCAATCCCGTGGTACCACCCTAGTTAGCCTCCGGCATGCTTTGCCTTCCGCTCACTTTGAACCCTTAACGCGGGATATACGGCGCATCTGCTAGACGCGCGGCTCCAAGGCGAGATTCATGTCGATGCAGGTCCGGCTTCCACCTTCCGCCGGCTCTCTAGGCCTTGCCGTTCGACACTACTGCTCCTCTTCAACGCCGATTATTCGTTAAAAAGATTAGTTTGATTATAATGAAGCGAAACGCGCCTGTCAAGGAAGAACAAGGCGGTTAATGCCAGAGGAGAAAAGAGCTTTCCCGTTCCGCCCCCCTCTTCTCGCCGCTCCCCCGCCGCGTTCGCTTCTCGACATATTAAGACGGCGGAATATCGCCCGCAACCGGCTCCGTTGCCGTTACGACGATGCTGCCGAACAGCTTCCCGTCCACATAAGCGACAATCCGCCACTGGCCCGGTTCGGGAAGCATGAGCGTAGATGGAAAATAACGGTCGGCATACGAGGTTTGTTTAGTCCCCATGCTGTTCATCAAGAACAGTTCGATGAAATCATTCGAGCCCTTCTTGACCGCGAAAGCTTCAAATCGTCCCGTTAACTCTTCTTCGCCGCCCCACAGCAGCCACATATATTTATTGGGCTGACCCGCTATGAAACCGTGCTCCAGCAACGCGAGCCTGCCTTCGGTCCCCCGGACGTCCGCGAGCGGCGGAGAAGAAAACACGGGACTGTCCTCCCATGAACCGTCCGGCACATCGATAACGGCGTCGCCGTAGAATCGGCCGTCTACCTCCACCGTAACCCGCCACTCGCCGCCTAGCGGCAAACCGGCATCCGGAATGCCGTAGCGGATGACCTGTTCGCTTTCAGCCGGCTCCTTCAGCTTGCCGTTCTCTACCAGCCTCTCGACCCTCCCCGATTTCACATGCTCGGCGTTCACTGTTATCACCTTGTCTTTGTACACCGCATACGGCTCCTTAAATACAATAAGCAGCCCGTTCCGCTGGCCAGCTGTCGCTTCGCCGCCAGGAAACAATTCGAATCGCACGATTCCGTCCTGCATGTAGGCGGTTCTCTTTTCAACTTGCCCGCTTCCCATAGGCCATCCCTCCTGCCAAAACCACAAGCCCGCTGTCAACAGCACTGCCGCAGCTGCTGCTAAAGCACCCGCTAATGCGGTATAACGGGAGCGGCGCCGCGCAGGGGGAACCGCGCCGCTCTCGCTATGAACCGTTCTGGCCGCCCTCAACCGAATTTTTGTCTTCAGCTCCTCCGGCAGCGCCGTCTCCCGGAATGGCGTTTCTCTTAATTGAAGCTCAATCGAGAAATCGCCGCTCTCCCTTTGATCGTTCATCGCCCTCTCTCCTCCCCGTGCGCCAGCATGCGCGACAGCTTCACTTTCGCCCGGTGGCTCCGCGACTTGACCGTCCCTTCGGTCACGTTCAGCACTGATGCTATCTCTTTCACGGACAAGCCGTAACGGTAGTCGAGAATAAGCACTTCCCGGAATCGGACAGGCAGTTCCATTACCCGCAGCCATACCTCCTTCGCCTCTTCCCGGAATAGCACTTCCGCTTCAGGAGAGGGTGCGGAACCCATAGGCTCGACGTTGCGTGCCAAAACGGTTTTTCGCTTGTATGAGGATTTATAAAAGGAATAGCAGCGGTTACGCGTTATAGTGAGCAGCCATCCACGAACTGTTCCTTCTCCCCGGTACCGGTAAAGGCTCTCATAGGCGGCCAAAAATACATCCTGGGCAATATCGTCGGCGGTCTGCCGCTGCTTCGTTAGAAAAAAAGCATAGCTCCACACATCATGGCCGAACTCATCCATCAATTGCTCCAATATGAGATTGCGGTCGTATCCGCCCGCCAAATGGGTCAAATAATGCGTTTCCACCTGCTCACCTCCATCGAATAGACTCCGCAGCCGACCGCTCGGTTCCCAATATGTAAAATTTAAATGCTATAGTCACGGTGTAGTTGGATGCTTTACAAAGGAAAGGCAATTAAATATCATTTTAGGATAGAGTAGAACTTATGCCAAAGGTGGTTTTTGAAATGCCTCGCCTGTCTCGTGAAAAAATGATTGAAGGCGCCATAAAGCTGCTCGCGATGCGAGGGCTTCATGCCGCCTCTTTTTCAGAAATTATTGAAGCTACCGGAGCCCCTAGAGGCTCTATCTATCACCATTTTCCCGGCGGAAAAGATCAACTGATCGCGGAAGCGATCGATCTTGCAGGAAGCCAAGCGGTCGAATTGTTAAACGCATTGGAGGACCAAGCGGCCGAAACGGTGGCCGAACAGTTTATCGCCATGTGGAGATCGCTGCTAACCGCTTCCGCCTATCAGGCCGGATGCTCGATTCTGGCCGTCACAACGGCATCCGGCTCCGATGCTCTGCTAAGCCGGGCTGCCGCTGTTTTTCGCGAGTGGAGCAGCCGTTTGTCCGAGCTGCTGTATCGAGGCGGACTGGACGAGGATAATGCGCGCCGCATGGCAGCATTGCTTGTTGCTTCATGCGAAGGCGCCGTTGCGATCAGCCGCGCTCAAAAATCGCTGGACTCTTTTGAACTAGTGGCCGAACAGTTGCTTATCGACATTAAGAATGCCAGATCTAACTAACTCCTAAATTGCTGCACCCATTATTGTTGCTTTCTCGCCGCCAGCGCTTGTGCTGCCAAAGCAGCAAACTCCTCTTGGCCGAATGCCGTTCCGCCAATCCCCCAGCCTCCTTCAGCCGCTTCCGTTAAAATAACCCACGTCCGCTGCGCCTGCGTTTCATCTCCGGAAACTCGGGCGATAAGCTCCGTTGCCTCTTTCGTAAACGTCTTTTGCCCATCCCGATTCAACGCTCCTGGAGGAGTAATGACTTGTATGCGAACATTGTTATCAGAATTGACGCTTCCCGTATGAACAGCTCCAGTACTTAAACGATGAATAAATACAGCGGTATTGTTTAGATGAAAAGGACCTGGCGTCTCCACGCCTTCCGCACGAAGCACAGCAAGCGCAAGCTCTGTTCCCAGCTTGTCGTCCGCGTCAACCGGAAACAGATTATCCGGCATATAAACATCAATCATTGGCATCTTGATCTACTCCTTTATTTTACGATTATGACAACCATCATAATTTTATATGACGGTCGTCATAATCGTCAATACCGTCGAATAAAAAAAACGCTAGCAAAACAGATTTCCGTCGTTTCAAGATGAACGGATCTATTTCGCAAGCGTTTATCTTTCATTTACAGGCCGTTATCAGGACCGGTACAGCCAATTTTCCGGAATGTCTGCAAGATCCTCAGACGCACGGAAGCGTTCACCGATTTCACTGAAGCGCCGAACGATATTTTCGTCCAGTAAGCCGTCCTGGTTGGGAGCGCCGTTGAGCAAAAAGGATACATTGCGGCTATTCGACTCGGCCGTCTTCTCGAGCGCCCATTCTGCCGTCCGAAGCTCCATCGCGGAGTCCGCCGTTCGCCAGAACCACGTATTCGTTAAAATGTTGCAGCTCGCTCCCGGTCCGTTAAAGGCATCGCCGATTTCCTGTCCGGCCGCATTTTCAAAGAAAGCGATATCGGTATGCTCGATGCCCGACTCGCACCCAATATTCATCAGCAAGCATTGCGGCTGCAGCCCTTTCACCCATGCATCGAGCTCTTCGAACGGAAGATCGTTGTAGCTTGGGCCGCCCCAGGGCGCGTTCCAGCCGTCAATGATTAGAAACGGTATTTCTCCGTAACCGGTCAGCAGCTCCGTGATTTGATTTTTAATAAATTGCTTGTCTTCCAGCGTGCATTTTCTCCGTCCGATTTGATGATGCAAGTCCAATGCGGAAAAATAAAGCCCCGCCGCAATCCCTTCCTGTCTGAACGCTTCAAGGTATTGTTTAACGACATCCGTTTGAAGCGTCGCATTTTTGACGGAATGGTCGGTGTATGTTGTCGGCCATAGGCTGAATCCTTCATGGTGCTTCGCCGTCAGAGCGGCAAATTTCATTCCGGCCGTTTTAGCCGCTTTGGCCCACTGCGCACAGTCCAGCCGGGTCGGGTTCCAATTCTTCGGATCGAAGACGAATCGCCGAGGCTCATCGTTATTTTCATGATCGTATTCCCAATCAATGATCTCGGAGTCTGCAAATTGAAAGGTGGCGCTATTGAAATGAATGAACATGCCCCATCTTTGATTCACAAACCATCTCTGCCGTTGGATCAATGTTTGATTGCTCAACCTTAAAACCCTCTCTTTGTTGTATTTTCATCCTATGATATCTACCACACTATAAGAAATCGTCCCCTATTACAGCTGACAATAGCGACATTCTATAGTACAATTTCTGCATTATTGAAAGGGCGTGATTCGATGCTCGTGCTTGAAATGCAAGTTCCACCCTTACCTCTGCTCGCCACCGTTGGCTATGTATTGTGGCCGTCAGGCGTCATGCATGCCGAGCGTCAGTTCGACGCCTTCGACATGATCATATGTACCAAGGGCACCTTATATATGGAAGAAAATGATGTTCCGTACAACGTTGGGCAAGGAATGATGCTCGTGCTTGAGCCGGGAAAAAGACATCTAGGCAGCCGTCCTACCGACGAGGAAACCGAGGTCTATTGGATCCATTTTCAATATCCTGCTGACTCGCAGCCCAAGCTGGCCCAGAAACAAAGCTGGCGGCAGCCGCTGCTGGAAACGACGAACCAAGACGTCGCTCCCCCGCCCGCCGTGATTGAAATCCCTAAATTCGCAGCCGTCGATTTAAGAGTCATCGTGCCGCTGTTGGCGGAAATGCTGCAATTGCACAGCATGCTGACGCCCAGCCGATCGTTCGAGCTGCAAACGCTGTTCAGTCAACTTCTAGTCCAATTGCAAAGAGGGATGGCTTCAGGCAGCCATCAAGCCCGTTCCCGTCTTCTTGGCGAGAAGGTTGCCGCCTACTTGGCGGACCGCTTGAATGCCCCTTTCGACTCCGCGCAGATGGAGCGGGACCTGCACTATCATTTTGATTATTTGTCGCGGTGCTTGAAAGATTATACGGGGATGAGTCCGCTCAAATTTAGACATTATTTACAGGTGGAACGCGCCAAGCCGCTGCTGACGCACTCGGAGCTGTCATTGGTCAAAATCGGGGAGCAATGCGGTTTTCAGGACTATAATTATTTTATTCGCCTGTTTAAACGCCAAACTTCTTTCACGCCCGGCGAGTATCGGAAGCGATATCAGGTCATCCGCTTGGATTAGAAAGCGAAACTAGGTTACAATTGCAATATTGGAGGGATAGCAAAATGGCTATGAAATTTATTAGCAATAATAACCTAACCGACCCGACACTCAACTTGGCGCTGGAGGAGTACATTCTGCGCTCGTTGCCGGACACGGATGATTATTTGCTGTTTTATATTAACGAACCGTCGATCATTATCGGCAAAAACCAAAATAC
The DNA here is from genome assembly GCF_042885235.1 of Paenibacillus sp. NPDC058071. Lineage (NCBI taxonomy): Bacteria > Bacillati > Bacillota > Bacilli > Caryophanales > Paenibacillaceae > Paenibacillus > Paenibacillus sp. NPDC058071. The sequence continues at coordinate 349,189 of NZ_JBHVSK010000005.1, read as the reverse complement.
GGTTGAGGAAATCAACGCCGAGTACGTGGAATCGAACGGCATTCACGTGGTTCGCCGCCTATCAGGCGGAGGCGCCGTCTATCACGACCTCGGCAATCTGAACTTCAGCTTTATAATGAAGGATGACGGCCAGTCGTTCCATAACTTTAAAAAGTTTACCGAGCCGGTCGTCCGGGCTCTCCATAAACTCGGGGTAAATGCCGCGCTGTCGGGACGCAACGACCTGCAGGTCGGGGAACGAAAAATTTCCGGCAATGCGCAGTTTTCGACCAAAGGCAAAATGTTCAGCCATGGCACGCTGCTATTTGATTCGGAGATGGAAAACGTCGTCTCGGCGCTGAAAGTCAACGCGGAAAAATACGTATCCAAGTCGACGAAATCGATCCGCAGCCGGGTCGCCAACATATCGGAATTTTTGGCCGAGCCGATCACGGTCGAGCAATTCAAGCAATTTATAATGGAATCGATCTTCGAGGGCGAGGACGACATTCCATATTACGAGTTGACGGAAGAGGATTGGGCGAATGTCCGCAAGCTGGCGGACGAGCGCTACCGCAGCTGGGAATGGAACTACGGCCGTTCTCCGGCCTTTAACATGCGCCAGACGAAACGGATCGAAGGCGCCGGCACGTTCGACGTCCGGCTGCAGGTTGAAGAAGGCGTTATCGTTGGCGCAGCCGTATACGGCGACTTTTTCGGACGGGGCGACAGCGCCGAATTCGCGGCGAAGCTGGTTGGCGCCCGTTACGACGCTGGCGCTCTGAAAGCGATCTTGGACGATACGGATCTGGCTTTTTATTTCGGTCCGGTTACCGCGGAACAGTGGCTGGAGCTGCTTATTTAATAAAAAAGACGACCGGAAGGCAGCTGTTGCCTCCTGGTCGTCCTTTTTTTATTTGGCCGTGCATCGGCATGCAATGTTTACGGCTGTTCCAACAGCTTAAATCGTTCCAGCTGCTCCATCTGCCGTTCCTTCAGCAATATTTCCCGTTGCTTCGGTCCGAGCAGGTCAAAATGCGGATATTCCGTACGCATATGTATATATTTAGGATTCAAGCCGTTGCTCCGGCACCAGTCTTTCAGCTTTGCAAGATCTGCGCAGCCAACCTTGGTTACCGTCTTTGCGCCCGGGAAGCGCGGATCTAGCCAATAATGCGTCAGGAATGCGATTTCTCCGCGGGCCACCTTGCTTTTCCATGCTTCCATTTCGGCTCGCTTAATTCCGAAAGCCACCTTTCAGCTCTCCTTACGCTTCGTATATTTTTTTCACCCTGCCGACCTGTCCGTCAGTCAGCCGCACTTTAATGCCGTGCGGGTGCGTGCTCGAGTTCGTCAGCAGTTGGCCGACGACGCCTCGCGTCAGCTTGCCCGTTCGCTGATCCTGCTTCAGTACGATATCTACCGTAAGCCCCGGTTTGACCGCGGAACGCTGTGTTCCATCCATTGCCCATCCTTCTTTCACCTCTATTTATCGCAATCAGCATAGCATATGCAGCCGAAAGATGCACATCGGAGAGACAACTGTTATACTAAACTTCAAAACGTACGAGAAGAAATGAGGAAATTCAACCCATGTCAACCGATTTTAACGCAATGGGCATTATGCCGGAATTGACGGAGCGGCTTCAAAACGACGGGATCGTAAAGCCTACTCCAGTACAGGAAAAAGCAATTCCGGCGCTGCTCGCCGGTCAAGATATGATCGCACAAGCGCAGACGGGCACAGGTAAAACGATCGCATTTGCGCTGCCGATTCTGCAACGGATCGACGTAACAAAGGATCAGGTGCAAGCACTCATCTTGACGCCAACGCGGGAGCTGGCGATTCAAATTACAGCAGAGATGGCCAAGCTTGCGCCGGCTGTCGGCGCAAAAGTGCTTGCCGCCTACGGCGGTCAGGACGTCGTCGCCCAAATCCGCAAATTGAACAACGCGCCGCATATTGTCGTCGCGACGCCGGGACGGCTGATCGATCATATGAAGCGCGAGACGATCAATCTCGGCAAGCTCCGCATGCTTGTATTGGACGAAGCCGATCAAATGCTGCATATGGGCTTCCTGCCGGAGGTTGAATCGATCGTTGTGCAAACGCCGAAAGCGCGGCAAACGATGCTGTTCTCGGCTACGATGCCGGAAGCGATTAAACGTCTGGCCGAGAATTATATGAAAACACCTGTAGATATTCGTATCAAAAGCACGAACGTGACGCTCGACAGCATTAAGCAAATCGTACTGGAAACGACGGATCGCGGCAGACAAGGAGCGCTCATCGAACTGTTGTCGCAGTATCGCCCTTATTTGGCGGTCGTCTTCTGCCGGACGAAAGTACGCGCCAAAAAACTGAACGAGGCGCTTCAGGACGCCGGTTTTGCGTCCGATGAGCTGCATGGCGATTTGACGCAGGCGAAACGCGAACAGGTAATGAAACGTTTCCGCGATGCTAGGCTGCAAATATTGGTCGCGACGGATGTGGCGGCTCGCGGTCTTGACGTTGAAGGCGTCACCCACGTCTTTAACTTCGATGTGCCGCAAGACTCAGAAACCTATATTCACCGGATCGGCAGAACTGGACGGGCCGGACAAAACGGTGTTGCCATAACGCTTGCCTCCCCTTACGATCGCGGCGCAGTGCAGCATATCGAACGGGGCATTAACGCAAGTCTCGACAGACGGGCGATCGATTCGGAAGGAAGGATCATATCGGGCAGCCGGGTGCAGCGGACGGACGACGAGGGCGCGAGAGGCGGCCGAAGCGCGAATACGAATCGCGGCGCGTCGAGAGGCAGAGCCTCTAGCGCTACGGCTAGCGATGGACGCGGCAAGCGCGGCGGCGATCGGAGCGGCGGACGCCAGGAGCAGCGCGGTGGCGATCGGAACGGCAGTCGTCAGGAGCAGCGCGGCGGTGATCGGAACGGTAGCCGTCAGGAGCAGCGCGGCGGTCGAGGAGCAGCCGGCAAACCTGTCAAGGCTGGAGCAAGAGCGGCGGCGGGCAACCCATGGGAAGATACCGCAGCCCCTGCTGAACGCGGAGCAGCCGGCCGCAGTCGCGGCAAAGGACCAAGAACGGGCAGCGCCCCGGACGGCCCGAGCTCATGGGGCGGCAGAAAGACGGAAGGGCGTTCCAACGATGCCGGTCGCGGCAACTCGGGCCGATCGCAAAGCGGCGGACGCGGCGGAAACCGCGGAGCCGGCTCTGGCTCTAGCTCGAGACCGCAAGGCTCACGTTCGTCCAAGCCAGGCGGCGGACGGGGACGCGGCAGATCATAGAGAAGGGAGCCGCAGACAGCTTTGTCCAACGTACAACTTCCAGAGTCTTATATCCGGCAAATAACTGCTCTGCTTGGCGCAGAGCAGACAGAGAAGTTTTTACGCAGCTACGAAGAACCGCGAGCCTACGGGCTCCGGTTCAATCCGTTAAAAACCGGATCGGCTAAGGAAAGCGCCGGGACACTGAAGGAAGCATTCAGCCTGTCCCCCATCCCTTGGTGCGAGACCGGTTACTATTACGAGCATGACGCAAAGCCCGGCAAGCATCCGTTGTATGCTGCCGGACTCTATTACATTCAAGAGCCGTCGGCGATGTCCGCGGCAGAGCGGCTCGACGCGCAGCCTGGCGAGACGATTCTCGATTTCGCGGCCGCACCGGGTGGCAAAACAACGCATATCGCCGGTCAATTGCGGGGCGAAGGGCTGCTAATCGCCAATGAAATTCATCCGGCAAGAGCCAAAATATTAAGCGAGAATGTGGAGCGGGCTGGCATCTCCAACGCCGTCGTCACCAACGGCGCGCCGCATGAGCTGTCCTCCCGATTTCCGGGCTTTTTCGATCGTATTATGCTGGACGCCCCATGCTCCGGTGAAGGCATGTTTCGCAAAGACGCCGATGCTATTGCCGAGTGGTCGCCGCAGCATGTCGACTATTGCGCGCAGCGGCAAGCCGATATTTTGGAGCATGCGGCAATTATGCTTAAGCCGGGCGGGACACTCGTTTACTCTACCTGTACATTCAATCGTGAAGAAAACGAGGAGACGATCGAGCAGTTCATCGCCAAGCACCCTTCTTTCCGGCTAGAAGCAACGGAACGGCTTTGGCCGCATCTCGTTCAAGGTGAAGGCCATTTCGTAGCCGTTCTCAGGCAGTCGGAATCGGCGGAAATGTCGGCGCAAGGCAGCGAACGGGCTGTGGGCAAAGCGTCCAAAAAACGCGACCGCGGCAAAAAGCCCGGCGGCGCGTCTACAGCGGCGCAGCAGCTGACGGCATTCAATGAATTCGCGAACAAGTCGCTTCCCCGTTTCGTCCTTGGCGCTGGGGAGCCCGTTCTATTTGGCGACGCCTTATACTGGCTTCCGCATGACGGAGAACAGCGATTTGGCGCAGCTCAATTGGACGGTTTGAAGGTAGCGCGGGCTGGTCTCCACTTAGGCGATCTTCGCAAAAACCGGTTCGAACCGGCCCACGCCCTCGCCATGGCCGTTCGGCCCGAGCAAGCGGACTGGGTACAGAACTATTCAGCCGATGCTCCCGAAATCGCTGCCTATTTGCGCGGCGAAACATTGGCCGCAGCCGATGCTCAAAGCGGCTGGGGGCTTGTAACGGCAGACGGTTATCCGCTCGGCTGGGCAAAAGCGAGCGGAGGGCAGCTGAAAAACCATTTGCCAAAAGGGCTGCGCCGACACCTTTAAGATAGACGGCTGTCAGGCAAGACGAATGCCACTCAACGGCAAAGCTCCCTTGGCGACTGACCCGAATGGCTTCATTTTCGGCCCTGACATTCGCCCAATTCCATATACACCGGGATAAAAGTCCATTCTTTTTCCTGCTTTCCCCATACAATATCCCATACCGAGCGGCCTCATTCCAGGCATTCCATTCGATTAGCAGCATGCGCCGAACCGCCGCCGGATTCTATTACAGGGAGGAATTTGCGTGTCTGGTGTATTTGGAGGCTCCTCGACGGTCGGATTCATCCTCGTCCTGTTCATCCTGCTGGTGATCATTTCGAGAGGCGCTCTCATCTAATCGAATAGCTGAAAGCGAGAAAAAGCCGCCCTTGCCAGGCGGCTTTTTCCTATTTTATATAGGGCAACAGACGTAACGCCCCTGCGAGCGTCTATAACCCATTCATCTGCTGTCTCAAATGCTCAAGAATGGCGTTCCGCCGCATCCGGTCTCCGGTAGCTGCGCAGCAGCTCCACCTCTGCCACCGTCAGCTCCCGGTACTCGCCTTCCGCAAGCTTTTCGTCAAGAAGCAGCGGCCCCATAGCCGATCGCTTCAAATAAAGCACCTTTTTGCCGACCGCTTCGAACATCCGCTTCACCTGATGAAACTTTCCTTCCATAATGGTGAGCTCAATGCTGCTGCGCGTCTCGCCGTCCTCCTGCGTTTTGTCGGCAACGACGAGCTCAGATGGCATCGTAACGTAGCCGTCGTCCAGCTCGACGCCGGCAACGAACGCTTGCCTGTCTTCCTCGCCAACATCGCCCGATACGATTGCCTCGTACGTTTTCGGCACATGCTTACGCGGTGATAAAAGCTCATGCGCCAGCTGCCCGTCGTTGGTCAGCAGCAGCAAACCAACCGTATCTTTATCGAGCCTTCCCACCGGAAACGGCTCCATTCGCCTGTCTTCCGGTGACAACAAGTCGAGTACCGTCCGCTCGCGGCGGTCTTCGGTAGCCGATATGACGCCTGGCGGCTTGTTCAGCATTAAGTAAATGAACTCGCGATAGACAGCCGCTTCCCCGCCGACCTCTACCCGCTGACTGTCCGGGTCGACGATCAATCCCCCGTCCTTCGCCACGGCATCGTCCACTGTTACAATGCCTTGCTTAATCAGCTTTTTAATCTCGCTCCTCGTTCCAAAGCCGGTATGCGAAAGCAGCTTGTCCAGCCTCATCCTCTTCGCCATTTATACGTACCTCCAACCAGCCGGCAGCTCGTTCTTCAGCATGCCGCCGTCCGAATATTTACCCCACCCGAGCGGATAGCCCTCAACGCAGACGAGCACATACCCTCTCAAGGCCGCTTTGTTCCTATCGCTATCGCCTTCCACGAGCTCGACGGCCTCGGGTTCGACAAAGAGCGTCTCTCCCTTCAAATAGCGAATGACTGCCGGATCTTCAGACGAGAAACGGATCGACCGTTTCGCCCACTGTTTTTGCAAGCCCATCGCAAGCGCTTGCGACGGCTCGAACCGTCCGCGTTCCGCTTCTCCGACATACCATCCCGCCCGGACGACCCGAACGCCGTCCAGCGACGGCAGCTCCTGCGGCTGCAAATAGACGCGGGAACCGAACGCGACGATCTTACCTTCGTCCCACCCGCTTCCCGTCAAATTCGCCTGCGCAAATTGCAGCCAGGAAGCGGCGGCGTCTTCCGTCCGTTCCACGGGACGTGATGCTCCGCGTCCTTTCAGGTTCCCGCCAGCCTTGCCTGCGTGCCGTTTCTCGCCGGCCTGCAGCGCCAATCGATCTTTCTTTCCTCTCGACCTTGAACGATCATTGTCGCTGACGCTAAGCGCCTTCGTTTCAACCGTCCGCTCTTCCATTTCAGCCGGCGGCTTTGCTTCGCCGCTATCCTCCCGTTTCCGCAGCACGGCCGCATAATGGCCTTCCCCTTCCAGCAAATGAGGCCACAGCCGCACCGTTCCGGCGATCGAAGCGAGCCGTTCCGCGTCTAATTCGTCCTTTGCTTCACCGGCCCAATCTGGATTGCCTGGCCGCCAGCCGAAGTCATGCTCCGACGGCAACAGTTCAAAATGAGGATTAGCGGCTAGAAACGCGGCGATTTGCGCTTCATTTTCCTCGGGAGAGAATGTGCAGGTCGAATAGACAATCACTCCGCCCGGCGCAAGCAACAGAGCCGCGTCTCGCAAAATGTCTCGCTGCATAACGCTGCAGCGCTCAACCGAATGCTTTTCCCAGCCGGCGATCATCGAATCGTCCTTGCGGAACATGCCTTCGCCGGAGCAAGGCGCATCGATCAGAATACGGTCGAACCATCCCCGGAAAGCCGGAATTAACGCCGAAGGCTCGGCGTTTAGCACGACGGCGTTGCGAACGCCCGCCAGCTCGATATTTTTAGCAAGCGCCTTCGTCCGTTCGCTCGCATTGTCATTGCTGACCAGCACGCCGCGGCCTTGCAGCTTGCCGGCGATTTGCGTCGATTTGCCGCCCGGCGCGGCGCAAAGATCGAGCACTCGATGACCCGGCTGTACATCCAATAATTCAACCGGCGCCATCGCGCTCGGCTCTTGGATATAATAAAGCCCGGCATGATAAAACGGATGCTTGCCCGGGCGCATGTCCTCCTTGTAATAATAGCCGTCCCCGTTCCAAGGGACGCGGCGCAAGTCGCTGCCGAACGGAGTAATCGCCCGCCATTCATCCGCATTCAGCTTCAGCCGGTTAAGCCGAAGCCCGTATAAGCGTTCATGCTCGTACGAGGCCATAAATGGCGCAAATTCATCCCCCAGCAGCTGTTCCATTTTCGTTAAAAAAGCGCGCGGTAATTCTATCATCTCTTCCCCCTGATTGTCGAAGCCTCTGTCATCGGACCTCTTAATGTCCGGTTACCGATTCTATCTATTACCTGTCCAGTCGATATCAAACTGAGTATACCTTAGGACGTCTGTCATTTCAAAAACCAGATTGGCCGCCATTCTCTCTAGCTGCCCATTCCGCCAAAATCCCCCGTTTCGCCTGTCCGCGAAACGGGGGATTTTGGCGTAGACGCCGCGCCTACGATTGGTTATTTTTCTTAGCCCGCACAATGGCCGCTTCAATCTCGGACGCCAGCTGCTTCAAACCGAACATATCCTCTTGCTCCCACAGCTCGTTGAATTTCAACTGAAATTGCGCCGCCTCGCGAACTCTGTGAAAGTAATACAGCGTCTGAATATTGTTCAGCACTTTCGTAACGACGTTCGAGCCTTCCTCGAAGCCGCGCTGCGCATCCAATATTTCGTGCCGGATGCTCGACATCTCGGTATCGAGCTGGAAAGCCGCCTCGGCCGCCTTTTTCAATCGCTCGCGAACGTCCTCCGGCAAGCTTTCTTTATATTTATAATTAAGCGAGTGCTCGATCGTCGCCCAGAAGTTCATCGCCAGCGTGCGAATCTGAATTTCGGCCAGCACGATTTTTTGTCCAAGCGCAGTTTGCACCGGATATTCGACAATCATATGGTAGCTGCGATAGCCGCTATCCTTATAATTGGTTATATAATCCTTCTCGTAAACGAGCGTAAGGTCCTTACGGGACCGGATCAACCCGGCCACCCGGTGAATGTCGTCCACAAACTGGCACATTATACGGATGCCGGCGATATCCTCAATGCCCGTTTCCATCTGATCAGGCGGAACCTGCAGCCGTTTCGCTTTTTCCAATATGCTCGATATTTTTTTGACTCGGCCGGTAACGAATTCGATTGGCGCATAAGCTTCTCGCATTTTCAGCTCGACTCGCATCGTTTTCAGCTTCACTTTCAGTTCTTCTACAGCTTGCTCATAGGGCTGTAAAAATAGATTCCAGTTCCTTCCGTCCATCCGGCCGCCTCCTGTTCCTAACGATGATCCGCGCCTACTGCTTCCGATATGCTGCGGTAGCCGTCCTTACGCAATTTTTCCTTTAAGCCGTCCGTCAGTTCGCGGAGCACGCCCGGTCCTTTATAGATGAGGGATGTATAAATTTCTACAAGCGATGCGCCCGCGCGAATTTTATCGTATGCGTCCGAGGCATTAAAAATACCGCCGGAGCCGATAATCGGCAGTTTACCCTCTGTTTGCTTATAAATAGCGCGAATAATTTCTGTCGAACGCTGGCGCAGCGGCAGTCCGCTAAGTCCACCCGCTTCCCCGGCGTTGGCATGCGTCAAGCCGTCCCGCGATAACGTCGTATTGGTAGCGATGATGCCTGCAACACCGCTTTCCTGGATCGTCGCCACCGTTAATTCCAACTGCTCGTCCGTCATGTCTGGAGCGATCTTCACCAGCACCGGCTTAGGCGGTTTTCCGGCGATCTTCGCTTGTGCGTTCATTTCCTCCCGCACTTCGCCAAGCAGCGTGCGCAGCTCGTCGCCATGCTGCAGCGCCCGCAGGTCGGGCGTATTCGGGGAGCTGATATTGACGACGAAGAAATCACCGTGCGCATACAACACTTTTATGCAGGAGCGATAATCTTCGTGCGCCCACTCGTTCTCGGTCACTTTGTTTTTGCCGATGTTGACCGCAACCGGAATACGCCGCACCTTCCGGCCTTCCAACTGCTTCGCCATGGCTTCCGCTCCATCGTTATTGAAGCCCATCCGGTTGATTAGCGCTTCGTCCGAAGGCAGCCGGAACAGTCTCGGCAGCTCGTTGCCGGGCTGTCCTTTCGGCGTAACGGTGCCGACTTCGGCAAATCCGAGGCCGATATTCGAGAAGGAATCGACCGCTTTCGCGTTTTTGTCCAGTCCAGCCGCCAACCCGACCGGATGCGGGAAGCGTAGGCCGAACAGATCGACTGTCAGCTCTGGCGATTCCGCCACACCGTACATGGCGTTCAGCAAACCGTTGAAGCCTGGCACTTTGCCCGCGGTATGTAGCCCGTCTATAATAAGATGATGGGCCTTCTCTGCGTCCATATTGAACAATACAGGTTTAAGTATCGAAGAATAAAGCACTGCCATTCACTCCGTTCTCATAATGCGTTAAGCATGTCCTACCCTTCAGTTTAGCTTTTTTATGCCAAAAAGAAAAGAGCCTTGCCGTAGCTAGGACTCTTCATGATATTGCGGCAATCTGAGAAAACGATTACAATATTTATTGATTATTCATATTACGCGATAGAAAGGTTGATTGTCGATGAGTACGGCGAAACGGAAGCCTCCGGCGTTAAAAACAAAACCAAAAGAAGAGGTCAATAAGAAAGCGCTCGTATGGGCGGGATCTATCGTTGGCATAGTTGTCGTTGCGGTTGCTGTTCTATTGATTGTCAATCCGTAACGCATTAATTCAGCCATCGATAAACTTTATCGGGATTCGTTTCGTTCGCCTGCGGCGCCAGCTTGAACCTTTTGGCTGGAGCCTGCTGCTTGGACGGAAGGGTCCCGTTTTTTATCGTCACAGCCGTGCCAAGCGGAACCAGATCGTACAGCTCTTCGACATCCTTCCGGCCCATTCGGATGCAGCCATGCGACTCATCCTTACCGATGCTGTCTGGCTCGTCCGTGCCATGTATCGCATACAGCGTATTGGAAAGCGCCATACCGCGGCTGCCGAACTCTCCGTCATCGCGGCCGTTCGGATTTCTTACCTTCTCGCTTATTTGGAACAATCCTTCAGGCGTTTCATCGCCGCCCAATCCTACTGGATAGCTGCGCACGACGATGTCGCCGCTGACAACCGCCAGCTGGTGCGTCGCTTTGTCGATAACGATTTCGAGCGGCTTGCGCCAGCTGCCATGCACCGCTTCTTCTCCTTCTGTTATAGCAGACACGGATAGCGGCGGCTTCCCTTCGCTTCCCTTCTTGCCTCCCTCCGCCGCACGTTCGGCCGCATCCGCTTTTACCGCCGCAAGCAGCGGCGCGAACATTCGCTTCATCTCGCTCGAATCGCCGGAAAGCACGTTGCGGGGATAAGGCTGGGTCAGCTGGTCCAGTCGTTCCGGCCATTTTCCGTAAAGCCGGTTATATTGGAATATGGCGCTGGATAACGTCCAGCGGGTTTCTTGTTTTTGCGCCCATTCGGTCAGCTTGGACTGAAGCTGCCTGTCATCCATTGGCACACAGTTGCAGGCTCCCCGGTCATACATTCGAACTTGCAGCGGAGCGGCTTCATTTTCTCTTTCAACCGACATGACGAGCCGCTTGCTTCCCGTCCATTTGCGCCAGCCGTCCTCCTCTTCAAGCCGGGCCGCGACGGCAAGCACCGGCTGCCTCGGCCAAGCAAGCATGGCGCTCCAAGCTTTTCCTACCTGTTCGCGCTCTTGCGGCCGGACAAGGACAACGCCAAACTGCGGTCGTATCCATGCAATGATTTGCGGCGCGTCAGCCGTCTCCGTGGAATCGTCCTGACCCCCGGGCAGCGCAACAACCAACAACAGCAGCAAGACGGCAAGACCGGCCACTCGCTGCGCCAGTCTCTTTCTCCGCTGTCTCGCGTTCCATTGCTCCAGTACTTGCTGCGGCTGACCGTCGGCTAGCGGGTGCCGCTTGCGTTCGTAGGCATCATATATTTTACCCGCTTGCAGGAAGCAGTAATTCGCTTTGCCCTCTTTACCTTGCATCATATATTGCTTGCCCAGCAAATACCATGCCATCTGATTATCGGGGTGCTGATTGACGTAGTGCTTCAAGTATAGCGTTTCTGCGTGTGTCTCCATCTCCATCCCTCCAATCCCTCCTAATACTGTATATCGGCAAATTGGAGGCAGAAACAAAGGGCACGCAAGCAAAAAGCTCCCGGCCTATGCGGGGATGCATAAGGCCGGGAGCTTCAAAATCATTACATATTAAATGGTTCGTCAGCGATTTTGATCGAATCGGTAGGGCATCCGTCGCAAGCATCCTGAAGATCGTCGTACAGATCCTCTGGAATTTCCGTATTGCCTTTATTTCCGTCGTTCGCGTAAATCACTTCGGCGATTCCATCATCGTCATAATCGTAAATATCAGGTGCCGTTGCGCCGCAAGCGCCGCAAGCGATACAGGTATCTTTCTCTACCCATGTAAACTTACCCATCACATTTCCCTCCCCAAAATATTACGGATCATTTCGGAACATTTCTCCTATAATGAAGTTATGCTTGTCTTCCGCGTGTTATCCATAGTGTAAACCTTCACTCATCAATATATAACAAACAAACGCAGCTTGGCAATAACGACCGCCTATTTATGGGCTCAAATCATCCTTCTGCAACGACGTTCCGCGGCGTTTCTTGTTACGGATCAGAGCTGACGGATCGTCCCCCAGCATACCGGCGGTCAGTACCGCGTCCTCGCCGAATTTATCCCGCAGCCGATCCATCGCAGCCGTCAGCGCCTCCTTGCGAGGCTGTTGCTCGTAGTCGAACAGATCAAGCTGAATGGCGGTATCTTCCTGCGGCGATAAATTTTGCAGTGTGATGCCAAGCAGCCGTACCGGTTCCCCGTTCGGCCAGTGGACGTCGAACAGCCGACATGCCTCTACATAGATGACATCAGCCGAATGGGTCGGCGTTCGCAGTGTATGCGATCGCGTAATCGTCGTCATATCCGGCCTCCGGATCGTAATTTGCACGGTAGCCGCCATCAGCTTTTGTCGCCGCAGCCTCCGTCCCGTCTGGTCGGCCAAATTGAGCATAATCCGGTGGACGTCCTCCGTCCGCGTCACGTCGCTTGGCAGCGTGGTCGTATGACCGATCGATTTGTTGGCTTCGCGCTCTCCGTTGACGGGAGCATGGTCAATACCATGCGCGGCTGCTTTCATCCAGGAGCCAATCGTGCCGAATTGTTTAACCAGCATCGCTTCGTCTGCCGCAGCCAGTTGGCCGATCGTGTGAATATGAAGCCTCTTGAGTTTCTCTGCCGTCTTGCCTCCGATGCCAAACAGCGTATCGCAAGGTTTATCCCAGAGCAAACCAGGCACATCGCGGATGCGAAGCACAGTCATGCCGTTTGGCTTCTTCATATCGGACGCCATTTTGGCCAGCAGCTTGTTGGGTCCGACGCCAATCGAGCAAGGCAGCGACAGCTCGCTCCGAATGCGGATCTGAATCGCCTCGGCGATGTCCAACGGCGCACCAAACAGCTTGGAACCCGTAATGTCCAAATAACACTCGTCGATGGACACCGTCTCGACTAACGGCGTATATTGGCGTGCAATCGCCATAAAACCGCGTGAATATTTGCGGTACAAATCAAAATCCGGTTGAATGAGGATCAGCTCCGGGCATTGGCGCATAGCCTGCTTCACCGTCATTCCGGTCTTAACGCCGCGCTTTCTAGCCGGATATGAGCAGGTGACGACGATGCCTTTGCGCAGCTCGATGCTGCCTGCAACCGCCGTCGGCTTTCCTTTATATAAGTCCGGCTCCTCCGCCTCATGCACGGAGCAGTAGAACGCGTTCATATCAACATGCAGGATGACGCGCCCTTTGGCCGGATTCGTTTGACCGGTCTCCCCCATCGCGGCGTCTCCTCCTTCTTCTTCAGTCTCCAGTCATCGAACGTACATTCCCATCATACCGCCGGTCCGCCGAGCAAGTCAATCAACCCTTGCCAACCGGCCAAAATAAATTACTGCCTCCTCTCTACATTCGATCTAACAAGTGCTATAATAATACATTATGATTTGTAATGGCTATCAGTGAAGGAGGCCTCCCGGCAATAATGAATACTTCGATATCGATATTCGACACAACACTCCGTGACGGGACACAAGGCGAAGGAATCAGCCTGTCAGCGGATGATAAATTGAAAATTGCGCAAAAACTCGACGCATTGGGCGTTCACTATATTGAGGGCGGCAATCCGGGCAGTAACAGCAAAGACATCGAATTTTTTCAACGCGTCAAGACGCTGAACCTGCAAGCTAAAGTGACTGCATTCGGCAGCACCCGCCGCAAGTTCAGCGAAGCCGATCAGGACGCCAGCCTCGTTCGCATCGCAGAGTCAGGCGTACCCGCCGCGACGCTTGTCGGGAAGTCTTGGGATTTCCATGTCCATACGGCCCTTCAAACAACGCTAGAAGAGAATTTGGCGATGGTTTACGATTCGATCGCTTATTTGAAGCGGAAGCAGATGGAGGCGATTTTCGACTCCGAGCATTTCTTTGACGGCTTCAAAAACAATCCGGAATACGCGTTGTCCGTATTGAGAAAAGCGCAAGATGCCGGAGCAGATTGGCTCGTCCTCTGCGATACGAACGGCGGAACGCTGCCGAACGAAATTCATGACATCGTCAGCCGCGTGCGTGCTGAGCTGACGGCGCCTATCGGCATCCATACCCATAACGACTGCGAGCTTGCCGTTGCGAATTCGCTCGCTGCCGTGCAAGCCGGAGCGCGTCAAGTGCAAGGTACGATCAACGGATACGGCGAACGGTGCGGCAATGCCAACCTTTGCTCGATTATCCCGAACCTGCAGTTGAAGCTCAATTACGATTGCTTGCCTGAAGACCGAATTCGGACATTGACGAGCACGGCGCGCTACGTCAGCGAGATCGCCAACGTGAGCATGCCGGTAGGTCAAGCCTATGTCGGCAATGCAGCGTTCGCCCATAAAGGCGGAATACACGTCTCGGCGATTATGAAGGATTCCAAGACGTACGAGCATATTGCGCCAGAGCTTGTCGGCAACAAACAGCGCATTCTCGTATCCGAGCTGGCCGGTCAAAGCAACATTATTTCCAAAGGGCAGGAGCTTGGCCTCGACGTTAACGCCAACAATGAGAAAACGAAGGAAATTATGGATCGCATCAAAGAATTGGAGCATCAGGGCTACCAATTTGAAGGCGCAGACGCTTCCCTCGAATTGCTGCTTCGGGACGCATTCGGCCAATCGGAGGAAGTATTCGTCGCCGAATCGTACAAAATGCTCATGGACAGCACGCACGGCAATATGTTGTCGGAGGCGATTGTCCGCCTGAACGTGCTTGGACAGCAAGTCTACACGGCAGCTGAGGGCAACGGTCCCGTAAATGCGCTCGACAACGCGCTTCGTAAAGCGCTTGTGCAGTTTTATCCGAAAATTAACGAAATCCATCTCTCCGACTATAAAGTGCGCGTATTCGACGAGAAGGATGCGACGGCGGCTAAAGTGCGCGTGCTCGTCGAATCCACTGATCAGCAAAATACGTGGAGCACGGTCGGCGTTTCGAGCAACGTCATTGAAGCGAGCTGGGAAGCGCTCGTTGACAGCTTCCGCTACGCCCTGCTTGGCATGTCCAACCCAGAGACGGTGCCGGTGGATAATCCAGAGCGGCTCGGCCTCGTTAATCTGTAATTCAGAGCGGCTGCTTTATCCGCTCTTAACAACATAAGAAAAGCGGAACGGACATCACTGACGATGTCCGTTCCGCTTTTTTATTTCACATATTAGGTCCGCAACGGTCGTTTCTACGACTTGTACTTCTCGATCAGCCTTTCCCATTCGGCAATCGGTATAACCCCGTTAATGCGTTCAACGATCATCCCGTTCGAATCAATCAGGAAACTGGTTGGAAACGTGTCGACTTTATATTGCTTCGTTACGTCGCCAACCCGATCCATTAAGATCGGAAACGTAAACTCATGCTCATTCACGAAATTTCTGGCTGCCCTTTCCTTGTCGAACTTCGTAGCGTTCACGCCGTACATGACAATTTGATCGCCATACTTTTCATGGAGCTCCTGCAGATCTGGCGCTTCCAGCTCGCAAGGACCGCACCAGGAAGCCCAAAAGTTGACGAATGTCAGCTTTGGCTGGGCGCCGCCCACTTGATACGATTTCTCGTCCAAGCCAGGAAGCTCGAACGAAGCCGCCTGAAAGCCCGCCTTAGGTTTAAAATCGGCCGCTTGAGCATTAAGAGCCTCATCTCCGGCTATGTATTGATAGATGGCGAATCCCGCCAAAATAAACGCAATTGCGAACCATGCCGATGCGCGCTTCATATGCTGCCCCTTCTTTCCATCTTATGCTTCACTTTCGCCTTCCATGTTACCATGAAGGGCAAGCAAGCTCAAGCGAGTGAGTCGGAAGCGCTCGCCATCCCGCTTCAATCGCTTTATAATAGCCGTAATGGATTTAGAAGAAGCAAGGAGAGCCTAAGATGAACGGAACGTATTCGATAAAAATAACACAGGAAGCGCTGCGGGAAACGATTGAGCTTTGCAGAGCAGCATGGCCGCAGGAAGCATGCGGCATTCTTCTATCGCCCTCGCCCATGCACAAGGAAAGCCTAGATCCCTTCGATCCGCCAATTGAAGCCGTGCGTCCAATCGCCAACACGCATCGCGACCCGCTCCACTCCTTTGCCTTCGATCCTGCTGAATGGACAGCCGCTTATTATGACACACAAAAAAGCCGGCAAAAAATATCCGGCTTCTTCCACTCCCATCCGTCATCGGAGGCTTTGCCGTCCGTCCGCGATGTGCGCGGATACTGGCCTGCCGACGACAGTCTCTCTTATTGGATCGTTTCGTTGTCAAACCTTGGAGAGCCGGTTGTCCGGCCTTTCGCCAGAACGAAGGACGGTTTTCAGCCGCTCGCTCTAGTGTTTGCTTAAATAAGCGTACAAGTCGCCTAGCGTCGTAATGTTGCGGTCTAAAATCCGATGTAAGTAGCTTTGCCACAATCTCGCGGTCATCAGCGAATCTTCTAACGCGTGATGCCGCTCCGTAATCGGAACCCCGGCTTCCTCAAGCAGATCATCAAGCGCATAGGAAGCTCTCTTCGGTTCCAGCCATTTCGCGACCAGCATCGTATCCAACACGCGGTGATTCAGATTGACTTTGGACGTCCGCCATAAGGCAGCGTTCAAAAATTGCTTGTCATGGCCGGAAGCATGGGCAATCAACAAACGTTTTCCGATAAACTCCATAAAGTCATGCAGCACCTGCATCAAGTCCGGAGCGTCTTGAACCATCTCGTTCGTCAGGCCCGTCAGCTCCACTATCGCACGGGGAATTCTCCTTTTCGGATTGACAAGGCTGTAAAACGTCTCTTTCTCGTACAGCTCCGTTCCTTTCATAAGCACCGCGCCGAACGAAATGATCTCATCTCCGTTGGTCGGGTAGAATCCTGTCGTTTCCAAATCGAATACGACATACTCCAGCTCTTGAAGCGGGGTTTCCAGCATCGGCTGCTTGCGCTGTTCTTTATTAACGGAACGAATAAAAGCCATTTGCTGCGCATTCTGCGAGCCAAGCATGGAGGCGATAGCGGGAGTGAATCCTCCCATCTTATAAAGACTCCACATCCTGCCGACACCTTTAGGTTCCTTCATTACGTTGCCACCGCCTTACCTGAGCCTACCCATGGTTTGCTTGTATACCGTGCGCTGCAGCCTCTTTCCAAGCCTGAGCGCGCTTTTCAATTCTTCCGTCATTTCCTTTGTCAGCTTGCGGCTCGCTAATTTACCGTTGTTGGCATATAAGCCTTCGTCGATATTCTCAGTCGTCATCAGCCGAAGACGGAGAAACAGCCTGAATGCTTGCTCGTACGCCGCGGCTTCAATGGAACTGAGATGCTCTTCCTCCACTAGACTGCGAATCCGCCTAAGCGTCGACGTATCACGAATGCCCGCCTGTACAGCTAGCAGGCGAATTGCGTTAACCATTGGAATGTAGGCTCCGTACTTAATATCCAAGCTCCCCGCATCTTCACCGTATTGCTCTTTCAGCAAATGACCAAAAACGCCGAGCAGCACTTTATGACGCATCGTATTGTCTAGCATCCGCTGAATAATAATCGGATGGTCTAGCATATCACTGAAGAAATGGTTTTTCAGTTCAACCAGCAGCTTATGCTCGCCGTACAGCGACCTTCCGTCAGCGATAATAAGCAAATACCGGACCGACTCCCATGCCGGTTCTTGAAACCAACCGTTCATCTTCTCTTTCCACTCGGACATTGACCTGCACCATTCCGGATTATTGCTGAGCACATTGCCTTCGCATGGCGGATAACCTGTTCGCTGCAAATAGCTTACCGCCTGCAAGGCCAATTGCTGAAAATAGCGCTGCACTTGCTCCGAATCAGACCCCGGGTCCTGATAGACAATGCCGCTATCCTGATCGCTGGACAGCGTTTGTTCCTCTCTCCCGCCGCTGCCGAACAATAAATAAGCGTAAGGCACGGGGGGAGAACCCATCCCCGACCGTGCCATTTCCGCTTCCGCGAGTGCAATGGCGCGGCCTATGACCGCATCATGCAACTCGTTCAATTGTTCATTAAATTGTTCGACCGGGCTCGAAGAGAGAAGAGCTTCCATCTGTTCGTGCGCTTGATCTCTCAAGCTGCGCAGCACGTTTACGTCATCGGCTTTACCGATTTGCTTTAATAGCTGCACACGGACCGAATCGGCCATTCTCTCGCCCTCTCCCCTCGGTCAGACCATCTGTTGGATTAGCCTTGAATGTTTTGACCCGATTTTTTCAGTTGCTCAGGATAACCATAAGCTCCATGTTCGCTCAGGTCAAGACCGATAATTTCTTGCTCCTCCGTAACCCGGAAGCCCATGATCCATTTCATTACGCCAAGGACAAGGAACGATGCGGCAAGAACGAATGCGCCGGCAACGACGACAGATTCGAATTGCACCCATAATTGCTTCCAGCTGCCCGTATCGATAAGGCCGCCTTGACCTACGCCCACTTTCTCAGCCAACTCTTGCGTAGCGAAGATGCCGTTTGCCAGCGTGCCCCAGATACCGGCTACACCGTGTACGGACAAAGCGAAGATTGGATCGTCAACTTTGATTTTTTCGAAAAACTTAGCGCTGAAGAATACAAGTACACCCGCGATCAAACCGATTACGACTGCCGCCCAAGGCTCAACGAATGCACAAGAAGCTGTAATGGCTACAAGGCCTGCGAGCGTTCCGTTCAATGTCGTAGTGATGTCAGCTTTGCCGAGAATCGCCCAAGAGATGAGAAGCGCTGCGAATGCGCCTGCACCTGCGCCGAGCATCGTCGTGAATGCGACATATCCGAAGAAGCCGTCGCCGATCGCCAATGTGCTGCCTGCGTTGAAGCCGAACCAGCCAACCCAGAGAAGCAATACGGACAATGCCGTAAACACTTGGTTGTGACCGGAAATTTCGTTAGCCGAACCGTCTTTGTTAAATTTACCGATACGCGGTTTCAATAGCACGGTAGCCGCGAATGCCGCGAGTGCGCCGGACAAGTGAACGACCGTAGAGCCGGCAAAGTCTTGCGCGCCGTCTTCGGCGAGCCAGCCGCCGCCCCAAATCCAATGAGCAACGATCGGATAAATGACTGCGATGAACACGATTGTAAAGATTAAGTAGGAAGATAATTTCGCACGTTCCGCGAAACCGCCCCAAGCGATGGAAAGCGATACGGCTGCGAACGCCAGCTGGAACATGAAGAATACTGAGCTTGGTACGCCTTCGCCGTCACCGGCATAACCAGGGTTGAAGAAGAAGTCGCCCCAGCCAATGAAGCCGTTGCCGCTGCCGCCGAATGCGATGCCGTATCCGACTGCCCAATAAATCAGAGCCGCAATACCTACAGTGAAGATTGTTTTGCCCGCCACATGGCCGGCGTTCTTCATTCGGGTGGAGCCCGTTTCAAGAAGGATGAAGCCGCCTTGCATGAGCAATACGAGCACGAAAGCGACCATGACCCACAACGAATTGATTCCGATGTCCAGCGACTTGCCAGATGGATCATCGGCAAAAGCCATTGCCGGGAACACCAGACTTAGCGCCCCTAATGTGATAAGTAATTTCTTGACCATGACGACCACTCCCTCAGTGTTATGTTTTCTTACATGTGATGAAAGTCTTAATGTCATTATAGTCAGAAGTGCTCAGTTTGACAATACACTTTCCTCAATTTTTCGAAAAAAATCTAACGTTCGTGTCTCGTTTTAGTTCAAATGTTAAGTTTTTTAACAGTTTTGAAGTAGTTAAACTGCCGAAGAAAGCGTATTCTTCGCATTTTGACTATACTGACGTACTTCCCTTCTTTAATAGAAGTCTTTTTCCGTCCGTTTTGCGGATGATTTTCCGATAATTACACGAGCATGTAACACGTTTGACTGTATGGTTCATTTTTGATTATCATAGAAGTAGAGATAACAGGGAGAAGGAAGGTGGAGAACATGGGGATATGAAGCTCTATCGCATTGGCGAATTAGCCAAGTTGGCCGGCATCAGCCCTCGTACCATAGATTTCTATACATCCACGGGATTAATCGAGCCGTCGGAACGTTCGGCGAAAAACTATCGTCTCTATAATGATGAAACTTTACTCCGTCTCGAACGTATTGAATCTTTGAAGAAGGAAAAGTATACGCTCGACGAGATCAAAAGCATGATCGCCGCTTGGGAAGATGTGACCGCCCAAGAGAAGGTGTCGCAGAAGCTGCTGGACCTGCAGCATCATTTAAGCCAAATCGAGAAGGAAGTCAAGGAACTCGAGCCGGTTATTAAGCAAATGAAGCCCCGGCAGGCCAACAAAATGTACACCCGGCTCATGCCACAGACTGTAGCGTGTATCGAAGCGCTCATGCTGCTCATGAATAAAGGGAACTTTATGTAGTAAAGCCGAGACGCTCCGTATCCGACAATAAAGACAAAATAATGGAGGTAAATCGTTATGCTACTATTCCATCCGATGGATTTTCTCATCCTAATCGCGTTTGCGATTTCCATTTGGGCTCAATTCCGTGTCAAAGGTACGTTCAACAAATGGACCGAAGTGCAAGCCATGAGCGGATTGACCGGTTATCAGGCGGCAAGAAGAATGTTGGACAACAACGGACTGCACGATGTGCCGATCGAACCGATTCCAGGACGTCTGACCGACCACTACGACCCAATCAACCGCGTCGTTAGACTTTCGGAGCCCGTTTACTACGAAAGCTCCATTTCGGCCATCTCGGTCGCTTGTCACGAAATCGGACACGCGATCCAGCACAAGGAAAGCTATCCGATGCTGGTGCTGCGCCACCGCATTTTCCCGGTCGTCAACTTTGCTTCCGGCTTGGCTCCGTTTCTGCTGATCGGCGGCTTCCTGTTCCAAGCAACCGGCTTGATCGGCCTCGGCATCATTTTCTTCTCGGTCGCGGTTGCGTTCCAGCTCATTACATTGCCGGTCGAGTTCAACGCCAGCAGCCGGGCGCGCGACTTGATGATTTCGGAAGGCTTTATTACGAACGATGAAGAACGCGGCGTAGCAAAAGTGCTCAATGCGGCGGCGCTCACTTACGTAGCCGCGGCGCTTATCTCGCTGCTCGAGCTCGTCAAATACATTATGATCTTCACCTCCAACCGGGATTAATCCGATGGAGCAAACAGGCATCTTCTTAACGAGGATGCCTGTTTTTTTTGCATGCAGCAATATAAAAAAAGGACTCAAAACCCAAATCAGTTCTTGACTATAAGTGAGTGGAAGCGCTGCGGGTCAGAGGGTTCTTCCGATCGCCATTAAAGCCTGATTCCTTATTTAATAGTTGTCTGCGGTAGAAATCTTGCTTTAAAAGCGAACACTATCGTTTCTCCAGAATCCCTCTGACCCTCCGCTGCTCTCTCCTATTGCGTCAAGCACTGATTTTAAGTTTGAGCAAAAAAAAGAGCAACCAGCTGTTAGCTGGTTGCCCTGAATATTCGTTATAAAGTACTTCATTTTTTCATAATATCGTTAAAATGATTCGTCAGAAAGCCGTGAAATACTTTTGCGACAAGCGGCAGCTTCTCGCCGGAGCGGTGAATGATGCCGATCGTTCGGGTAACCTTCGGATTTTCTACACGAATTTTCGCAGGCTGTAGAGCCCCTCCATGATGAAGCGCCATCTCAGGCAGCAAGCTGACGCCCATACCGGCGGCGACCAAACCCCGGATCGTCTCCGTCTCCTCGCCTTCAAAGCCGATTTTAGGGGTAAATCCGGCCTTTAGACAAGCTTCCCACACAATCGGCCGCAAAGAATAGCCTTCGCTGAAAAGTACGAATGTTTCGTCCTTCAAGTCGGCCAAATCGATTCGTTCTTTGTTTGACAAACGGTGCCCGGGAGGCAAAATCGCGTACAGCTCCTCCGTTAGCAGCACCTGGCCGGAAACCTGATCATGCTCGTCCGGAAATGGCGATATAAAAGCGAGATCGATCTCCCCTTGAACCATATCCCGAATAAGCGTTGGGTACATCCCTTGCTTGAACCTGAATTTGACGTTAGGATGCTTCTTCCGAAACGCGGCGACGACTTGCGGGATGAGTGAAACGCCAAGACTGTGCGGAAAGCCGAGCCGAATTTCTCCTCTCTCGGGGTCGAGAAATTCGTGGATTTCCACCACCATCCGCTCAAGGTCGGCCAATATCACTTCCGCCCGTTTCAGAAACAACTGGCCGACGGGCGTCAATTGCAAGTTTCTTCCCTTTTGAAGAAACAGCTTAACGCCCAACTCCTCCTCGAGCTGGTGAATTTGCCGGCTTACCGCCGACTGCGCCACATGCAGCTCCTCGGCCGCCTGCGTCACGTGTTCTTTTTTTGCTACCTTAACAAAGTAATAAAGCTGACGAAGTTCCATAACGTCTCCTTCATTCTAATAGTCCATGCAACGGAAGTTATCTCGCCCGTTTGCGGCGAACCATTGCGCGGTCAAGCAGTCCGTAAAGAAGAAAGCCGGCCAACCCGCCGCCTACGTGGCCCCATAAGCTTATTTTCGGTATCAAAATCGAATATATAATACCAAATACCAAAATCGTATAAACGGTTTTGCGCGATCCGTCATCCAGCCATGCTTTGCGGAACAGCGCAATGTACAAGAAGGCCCCGTAAACGCCGTAAATCGCTCCAGACGCTCCGACAGCAAGCAACGGCCCGTCTCCGAGCACCAGCTGCATTACAGCGCTGAATGCGCTGGCGAGAACGCCGCATAGCAGGTAGAACAACAAGTAGCGCGGTTTCTTCAGCAAACGTTCGAGCGGCGGAGCGAAAACAAGCAGCGAAAACATATTAAACAACAGATGTTGAAAGCCCGCATGCATAAACATCGATGTCACATAACGCCAAGGTTCCAATATACCATACGGATCAACATCGGGAAGGGTTACAAAAGCTCCGTACTTTATTAGCGTGTACGTATCGGTTGTACCTCCGTTTAGCGCGACAACGATAAAATAAACAATATTGAGGGCAATCAAAATGACGGTTACCGGATAAAGCCGCAAATATTCGCGAAAGCTTTCGTATCGTAAAAAAATCAAGACAATCATCTCCTTGCTGTATTGGACAATAACGATTCATTACGATTATAATAAATTTGGTATTGACCATTCAAATTTAAGGAGAGGTGTTCTTGCTATGACGCAAACACGTACCGGCGCTGCCACGTTTAAAGGCAACCCTATTACTTTGATCGGACCGGAATTGAAAGCCGGCGATAAAGCTCCAGATTTTACTGTTAGCAAATCGCTTGTCGAAGAAGTTTCCTTGAAGGATTTTGCAGGTAAAATCAAGCTGATCAGCGTCGTTCCTTCGATCGACACCGGCGTATGCGACGCGCAAACCCGCCGTTTCAATGAAGAAGCAGCCGCTCTCGGCGACAATGTAGTCGTTCTGACGGTCAGCGTTGACCTGCCGTTCGCCCAATCCCGCTGGTGCGGTGCTGCCGGCGTTGACAAAGTTGTCCTGCTGTCCGATTACAAAACGCGCAGCTTCGGCGAAGCTTACGGCGTTTACATTCAAGAGCTTGGCCTTGATATGCGCTCCATCTTCGTTATCGACGCCGACGATCAAATCCGTTATGTCGAGTACTTGGGTGAAATGACTGAGCATCCGAACTACGAGCAAGCCGTACAAGCGGTAAAAGCACTCGTCTAAGATTCAAAGACAGGGCAGGGTTGTACATACATACGCATTACGACCCTTACGCACAAACAAAGCGAGTGAAGGCTAAACCTTCCTCGCTTTGTTTTTTAACGGTTAGCGCTCAGTTTGTAGGCGCCTAGCTTCTTGTCCAGCGTACGGTAAATATCGAGAATAACCCGGTAGTTGGAGCCCAAATCGCCCATCGAGCCGCGAGAGGCGGAGTAAATGTCTACAGCGGAATTGACAGGATTGACGCTGATAACCGAAACGGTAATATCCATCGTACGGCCGAACGCGGTTCTTTTCTCAACGACGATCTCTCCGACGGATTGCACCTCGTGCAACACCTTGTAGCCTTGCATTTTCTTTAAAGTAGATACGACCTCGTCCCAAGCCTTCTCCTTGGAGAGCTTGTAGAAATGAGATTTGAGCAGAGGGTCCTTCGCTTTATCCCCTGTCTGTTCATGACTGCGCAGCAGCCCGATTAAGGTCCGCTTTAACAACGACGATCTCCTCCTCCGGCAAAATATGTACGGTCTGTGTTCATACTTTGATTTCCGCCGCAATCCGCATGCGTAAACCGGTTACGCCGACATCTATATTCATAATAAGAGGCTTCGCGCCGTCTTTCAACCTACCGCAAAGCCTCCTCGTATGGGCATAAAAAAACCCGCATATGCCGTCCGACTTACATGTTTCTGAACCCGCTCTCGCAGGTGGGTGTCCGCAGAAACGGTTATGAGATCCCTTTTCGAGGGCATGTCAGCCGCGCTTCAATATTGAACTCCCTTGAAACAGCCATTGGTTCAAAACAACGAAAAGCCGAAACGAACATCGCAGGATGTATAGACCATTATAGACGTATCGGCGGTAAAAGTAAACTTCGACAAGCAGTTATTTATTGTCTTTGCCCGAATCCGAGTTCGTCAGCTCGGCGAACTCTTCCGCTTCCTCTTCTTCGGCCTGCCTCGCCTTCTCCGCTTGATCCTGCAGCTTCTGATAGATCAAGTGGAAGTTCCAGAAGGACAGGTATGCGATAATGCTGCCCATGAAGAAAGGAATAAGGAACGTGAAGCGAGTGCTCAAGAACATAACCGCAATGGCCATAATAGCTGTGGAAAACGACCGGAACGGCTTACCAATCGTAATGAGAATGGCATTTTTGAGCAATTGAAACGTTTTCATATGATAGTGGACGACCATCGAGAAAAAGTTAAACATCGACACGACGAGCAGCAGCAGCAGCGCAATAAACAGATAAGACAGAATAGCCAGTTGCTCTCTGAAAAACTGGAAATCCAAAATCATGATGACGAACAGAACCGTATACACAATTCCGCCAATCATGCTTTGCAAGTAGTTTTCCTTATAACCGCGGAAATAGGTTTTGAACAATGGTGCGTCGGTTTCACCCATTACCCATTTACGGGCAATCGTGAACATAGCAGATGTTGCCGGAAAAAGCGTAAACGGAGCGACAATGGCAAGCAGCCACATCGTCTGATACAATTGGCCCAGCAGATCTTGTTCTGTGCCGCCTTCCGGGGCCATCAGCAGTCCGGTAAACGCGATAAACACAAACGGAATCGAGCATATAAGCCACAGTACATTAATAACGGACAGGCGCATGATCCACTCGGAAATCCTGTAAAATCCGCCCATTAGGCCTCTTGGTTCCATTCCTTCTGCCTCCACTACTGTAAGATACTTGATTAGCCTTTATTGCGCGTAGCAGGCCGTTATCCATTTCGGATACGCAAGCCGTCTTGCCGCCAGCTCATGAAAACAGGGAAGTCCGGGATGCCCGCAAGGCAAAACGGACTTCCCTGTGCTGTTCATGCTTTTTCGCATCGCGCGCAGTTTCCTGCGCACGGTGCGAAAGGATGCGCTTAGTTGTTTACGTAATCTTCGGAAGAAGGTTTCGGACGGCGCGATTCTCCGCTGTTGCTGCGGGTTCTGCCGTTATTGTCACGGTTGCGGTCGTAGCTTCCGCCACGGTATCCGCCGCCGCCATTGCCACCGTTGCTGCTGCCGTTGCTCGAACGACGATCGTCACGACCGCGGTATCCTCCGCCGCCATTTCCGCCGCGGGAGCCGCCAAACGAGCTGCCGCCGGAATAACGGCGACCGTTGGAACGGATATCCGGCTTCCGTTTTTTCGCGCGAAGCGGCTCTTCTGGAGTCAGCTCCACGTTTACGTCTTTCTTCTCTCCTGTCAGCAGCTTAACCGCTGCAGCGAGCAGATGAACGGAATCGTATTGATCAAGCAGTTGGATTGCGATGCTCTTGTACTCGTTGAAATCGTCGTTTTGCACGATTTCGAGAATGCGCTCCGCCGTAACCTTTTGCTTGCCTTCAATGGCTTCCGCCATGCTTGGCAGAGGCTTGCGGTTAATGCGTTGACGCGTTACTTTCTCGATGAAATGCAAGTGATCGATTTCGCGAGGCGTTACGAACGACAGAGCCGTTCCTTCTTTGCCCGCGCGGCCCGTACGGCCGATACGGTGAACATAGCTTTCCGGATCTTGCGGAAGGTCGAAGTTGATAACGTGCGTCACGCCCGACACGTCGAGACCGCGAGCGGCAACGTCAGTAGCGACGAGTACGTCGATGCTTCCATCGCGGAATTTGCGCATGACGTTATCGCGCTGATTCTGCGACAGGTCGCCGTGCAGACCGTCGGCCGAGTAGCCGCGCTTCTGCAAGCCTTCGCTCAATTCATCGACGCGGCGCTTCGTACGGCCGAAAATAATAGCCAACTCCGGCGATTCCATATCGAGCAGGCGGCTAAGCGCTTCGAACTTTTGGCGCTCATGCACTTCGATGTAAGCTTGATCGATAAGTGGAGCTGTAACCTGTTTCGGAATAACCGAAACATGCTCCGGATTTTTCAGGAATTGTTGGGCCAGCTTCTGAATGTTCGGCGGCATAGTAGCCGAGAACAGCATCGTTTGGCGTTCATCCGGAACCATTTTCAAAATGGATTGAATGTCTTCCATGAAGCCCATGTCCAGCATTTCATCCGCTTCGTCAAGAACGACCGTGTTAACGTCTTCCAAGCGAATGGTCTTCCGGTTGATGTGGTCAAGCAGTCGGCCCGGCGTGCCGATAATAATTTGCGGCTTCTTCTTCAGCGCGCGGATCTGGCGGCCGATTTCTTGTCCACCGTAAATTGGCAAGGAACGGAGCCCTTTGTATCGAGTCAACTTCCCGATTTCCTCGGCTACCTGAATAGCGAGTTCGCGGGTAGGGGTCATGATTAACGCGACAATGCGCTCTTCGCTGGTAGGAATTTTGTTGATCAGCGGAATTCCGAATGCAGCCGTTTTGCCTGTACCCGTCTGTGCTTGGCCGATCATGTCGCTACCGGTCATCGCAATTGGAATGGATTTGTCCTGGATCGGGGTAGATTCCTCGAATCCAAGCTCCGTAATTGCCTGCAACACTTTCGGTTCCAGGCCAAATTCAGCAAATGTTTTCAAACTTTCTCATACTCCTTTTTTTCTACAGCCTACTTAAAAATATCTGAATCATTATAGCACAAATTCGATTACGAATACCAGTAAAGTATAAAAAGGCATACTACATAAATAAAAGATCCCTTTTTATTGTCTCACTTTCAGTCATTCAAGGAGCGATCGCATTGAAGCATCCTCGAGCAAACAACCTGCTTTCGGCGACAGCCATGATCGTCGGCTCGCTGCTTATCGCCGCGAGCTTTAATCTGTTTTTAATCCCCCATCGGCTGCTCAGCGGCGGATTGTCCGGCATCGCGATGATGATCGGCTATATAACCGGCGGCAACATCGGATGGCTTTACTTATTGCTTAACCTGCCCGTTCTTATATGGGGATGGTTTGCTGTCGGGCGCCGATTTATTGCGTGGAGCATTTGCGCCGTTATAGCCTCCACCCTTTTCATGCAACTCATTCCGGTTGTAACAGTGACCGACGACATTGTGCTAGGCGCTGTTTTCGGCGGTATCGTGCTTGGCTTTGGAACCGGTCTTACGCTTAGGTACGGCGGCTCCTCAGGTGGCTTTGACATCATCGCCTCTATCGTTATCCGCAAACGCGATTTGCCTGTCGGCATGATTATCTTTATTTTGAACGGACTCGTCATCGCTGCTCTTGTCGCCTTTTCCCATGATTGGAACCTTGCGCTATATTCGCTCGTTGCCATCTATACGGCAGGCAAAATGGTCGATATTATTCATGTGCGCCACATTAAAGTGACCGCTTTTATCGTCACGACGTGCACGGAGGAACTGCTCGCCAAGCTGCTTTCCCATCCCCGAGGGATTACGATCATCAAGACACGAGGCGCTTATTCGTCCGCGGAACGGGATATGCTGATGACGGTTCGGACACGCTATGAATTAGAGGAACTGCGCAAAACGATCGCTTCTGTCGATCCGCGCGCATTCGTAAATATTGTCGAGACGGTCGGGGTCATGGGCGACTTTTCCAAACCTAAGGACTGACTTGCGCCCGCATCTCCACGCTGCATGCGACACGCGGCATACAGAGTACGGCACGCCGTATTCGGTGTGCAGCAAACAGCAAGGCACGGAAAGAGCGCTATACCTATCCCTATGTTTTTACCGATGTTCCTGTTATAATGGAATTATCCCGCTCGTTTCAATTTCATGCCATATGATTTGCCCTTAACCAATGATGAAAGGGTGATGCTCAGGTGGATATGGAAACTGTCACATTGTCTCAAATTGTGGAGAAGCTTGCGCCCGAACTTGGATCATTCCTAACGAAACGCGAGCTGGCAATCAACATTGTGCTGAGGGACGGGTTAGCCGTACTGGCTCCGGCCGATGCGATGGAAATCGTGCAGCTAAGTATTTGCGAGCACCAAGTAGAAGCTCTGTTACAGTAACTATCGGGAAAACGAAGGAAAGATTGTAAGCCTGCTGCCATGCGTCAGCAGGCTTTTTTGTTGTCCGCAACAGCACTGGAAGCCGATTTAGAAACAATTGGCGGCTTAAATATAGCCGTTTTGAAAAAAAATAAGTGCCACGGTTGTCCTTTGTGTTTTATAATTTGGGAAGAATAGCTAGCGGGGAGAGAATTTATGGACATCTTCTTTTCTACACTTATGCTGATGTACAGCCTGATGACAGGCACTGGAGAGGAAAATGCAGCGGCAAACCACGTGGCAGCTTCGCTGTTGAACGCTGCGTCGGGACAAACCGTCATCGAGACGTCGACACCGGGCCAGTCGGGCTTGCCGGGAAATACGGACGGCAAGAAGCAGGATCCGCAGCCGGATGCGCCCGTGGTCAAGGGCATCTACGTAACGGCCCACAGCGCCGGAGGAGCAAGAATGGAATCGCTGCTGAAGCTCGTGGACGATACCGATCTGAACAGCATGGTTATCGACATCAAAGACGACAACGGATACATAACTTATCCGACGGCAACGCCGGAGCTGCTGGAGCTCGGGACGCCGCAAAAGTATATTAAGGATATCGACGAGCTAATGGCTTCGCTCAAAAAGCATAACATTTATCCGATTGCGCGAATCGTCGTCTTTAAAGACACTGTCTTGGCACGAAAGCAGCCGGAGTGGAGCTTCCGACATTCCGACGGCACGATCTGGAAGAACGGCAAAGGCGAAAGCTTCGTCAACCCTTACCGCGAGGAAGTTTGGAAGTACAACGTCAATATCGCTAAGGAAGCGGCGCGCCTAGGCTTTAAGGAAATTCAGTTCGACTATGTGCGGTTCCCGGAAGGTTTCGAGAAGCGTGCCGAATCGCTCGCGTTCGACAAAAACGAAGCGAGCCGCGTCGACGCCGTCTCTGGGTTCGTCAAGTACGCCAGAGAGCAGCTTGAGCCGCTTGGCGTGCGCGTATCGGTCGATATTTTCGGCTATGCCGCCTCCGTGCCCGCTGCTGAAGGAATCGGCCAGGATTTCGTCAAAATATCGAATGACGTGCACGTCATTTCACCAATGATTTATCCGAGCCACTATACGACCGGCTGGTTCAGCCAAAAGGATCCCGATCTCAGCCCTTATGCCACAATCAAAGGCGCCATGGACGATACGCATAAGAAGCTGGACCCGATCGGCAAAGAAAAGCCGATTATCCGTCCTTGGATTCAAGACTTCACGGCAAGCTGGCTCGGGAAAGGCCATTATAAGAAATACGGCAAAGCCGAGGTCGAGGCCCAGATCAAAGCGCTTCGGGATTCGAACGTCAATGAGTACTTGCTCTGGAATGCGGGAAACAAATATTCGGCCGATGTCGAGTACAAGTAAAAGCGGTAATAAATGCAGCTGTTTGGTTTACAAAAACGAAGGACTCCTTCTCCTGCTTTGCAGTGGAACTGGAGCCCTTCGTTTTTATATTGGATTTGCAAAAAGCAGTTTAGCACAGCCCTGAGACTAAACGGGACAATGTAAAATTAACAATGAAAACCTCCTTGGTCCTTTTATAACCCAAGCTCTTATAGATATGGATAGCAGGTAAGTTATCGATAGATACGCCCAAATAGATATGAGGCGAACGCTTTTTCCCGAGATGCGTTAATTCACTTGTCAGGAGCTTTGCCAACCCTCTTCCTCTGAACTCCACCTTAGTTAATATATTGCCTATCTCTACAAGCTTTGCGTCATAAAAGTGATACCCCCCCATCGATATAAATTCGTTCCCCTGTTTAATACCAAGAAACGGATAGCGCTTAAGCTTATCTACTGTGAAAAACTTCATCCCGCCGCTTTGCAAAAAATCAACAGCCTCCGCATACTCGCTTTCCTGAACCTCGGTTACAGTGCTTGAATGAAGAAGTTTGGATTCATCTTCATGCTTCATCATTTGAAAACGCTGAGGAGTGCCGCTAATCAAGCCAAAGCCTTGAAACAGCTCAAGATCCTCCTGGCTAAGTATCGTGCCGCAAATGGCCTGTTCATCGAGCGTAATCGTTTCTCTTGTAAAAGCGATGAGTTCTGGAAAACGAATCTCCTTCCCTTCCACTCGGAAGAACGAAAAGGCGGGGAAGGAAAGCCCGCTAAAATAGGCGAATACGACTGTAAGTTGACCATTAATAAATTGGCCGATGTACTGCGCCTTCTCCTTGTGCTGCGTTACGTAGCTATAAAAAAGTAAATTCTGATCTGCATTTATATGGGGCAGTAATTCAACAACAGCTTTATGAGCAAGCAATTGGTGGGAAATCATTCTAACACCTCGCGATTTATACTTCCTTCCATTGTAAAACCCTTCTTCGATCGTTATCCTCAGCTCTGCTTTTGTTTCAGCATTTCTTCCGGTGGAAGGATAACCGTGAAAGCCGCTCCCTGGCCCGGCTCGCTCTCTAAGAATATATGGCCTTTATGCATATCGACGATTTTTTTGGCGAGCGACAATCCCAGCCCGCTGCCGCCGGTTTTGCGGCTTCTCGCCTTATCGGCTTTATAAAACCGTTGGAATACGAGCTCCCTGCTTTCCTCCGGAATCCCGATCCCATTGTCCGCGATCCGGAATCGGACAGATTGATCGGCTGCGTCACGCGACAGCCGGACGTCGATCCTGCCGCCCTCCGGCGTAAATTTAATCGCGTTGCCGAGCAAATTAATCCATACTTGGCTAAGCAGGTCTTCATCGCCAAAAACGAGCACTTCGTCCATGTCGACGTTCATCTCAAGTCTCTTCTCCGTCCATTGCGGCTCGCAGGATAAAATCAAATTGCCTAGCTGCCGATCCAGCCGATACGCTTTCGGCTCGAAGGGATGATGATCGGATTCGAGCGAAGACAGCTTGAGCAAGTTGTCGCTCAAGCGGGACAGTCTAACGCTTTCGCTTTCGATAATTCGCAAATACGACCGACGCGTCTCTTGCGGCAGGCTATCGTTTTGCAGCGCCCGGGCGAAGCCGCTGATCGACGTCAACGGCGTCTGAATTTCATGCGATACGTCGGAAATGAAAGCTTGCCGCAGCTGTTCCATTTCATCCAGCTCAACGGCCATATGATTAATTTCATGCATAATCGTTTCAAACGGCCCTCTATTCCGACGCCCAATATCGAGCCGCACTTTGAAATCTCCTTTTGCGATCCGTCGCATCGCATCGAGCGTGCTGTTGATTTCCATCGGCGTCTTGTTGCCTATCATCATGACGACGCGAATCACGCCGAAAATTAAAAATAAACCGATGAATGAATGAAGGATTTGCTTCCAGAAATCGGTTGGCTCCCAGCCAATCCAGCCGTACAGTAGGTTCATACCGAAATAAACGAGCCCCCAGCCTGCAGCCAGCACAAGACAGAACACAAAGACGCCGGCAGTCGCATGGGCAATAAAAAACCAGCGCCGATCCCCGTATTTCTCCTCCAGCCTCGACATTACCCCTTCACCTCCAGGCGATAGCCGAGGCCTCGAATCGTCACAATCCGAAAGCCGCTGTCAGCTTCCGGAAATCTTTCGCGCAGCCGATTGATGTGAACGTCGAGCGTTCTTTCGTTCCCCTCGAAGTCAAAGCCCCAAATGGACTCGATCAGCTGCCCTCGCGAGAATGATTGGCCGGGATAGCTCGCAAGCTTGAACAGCAGCTCGAACTCCTTAAGAGGAATAGTCAAGCGCTCGCCAGAAGAAGTCACCGCTAGTTGAGCACGATCGAGTACAACCTCCCCCGCCTGCACGAGCTGCGATGAGGCGATTCGATAACGCTTGAGCAGCGCCTTGACCCTGGCGATGAGCTCAAGCGGCTCGAAGGGCTTGACCAAGTAATCGTCTGCTCCCAGCTCGAACCCTTTCAGCTTTTGCGTGGTTTCCCCCTTCGCCGTCAACAGCAGACGAGGCATATCGCCGTAATGATCGCGAAGCTCCCGGCACAGCTCCCATCCGTCCATCTCCGGCATCATGACGTCGATAATGGCAAGGTCGGGCTTCTCCGCCTCGATCAAGGACAGCGCCTCTTTGCCATTCTCCGCCTCAAGCACCTCGAAGCCTTCCGCCTTCAGAAAATGACCGACCAGCCGCCGAATATTGGAATCGTCGTCCACAACCGCAATTCTCGTCATAGAGCATGCGCCCTCCTATCATCGTTTGCTTTAAAAGATTATCCCGACATCGATATCGTCTCCGTCAGCTTCAACTGCTGCTCCGCGAATTCGCGGTAAAGAGGATGCGTTTCGATCAGTTGCAGATGCGTTCCTCGTCCAGTAATGACCCCTTTTTCCATGAACAGTATTTGATCGGCGTCCACGACCGTCGACAACCGATGGGCGATAACGAGCGTTGTCCGGCCGGCCATTAAATTGTCCAGCGCTTGCTGCACGACCGCCTCCGACTGGCTGTCGAGACTGGACGTCGCTTCGTCAAGCATTAAAATGCTCGGATTGCGCAGCAGCGCCCTTGCAATTGCGATACGCTGGCGCTGACCGCCCGACAGCTTGATGCCCCTTTCGCCCACTTCCGTCTCGTATTTGTCCGGCAGCTCATCGATAAAACGATCGGCATAAGCCATACGCGCAGCTTGTCTCAGTTCCTCATCGCTAATTTCCCGCTTCGCACCGTAGCACAGATTATCCTTGATGGTCCCGGCAATGAGCGGACTTTCTTGCGAAACATAGCCGATGTGATTGCGCCAGGAAGCTAGCTGTATCTCGTAAATGCTGCTTCCTCCGATTGTTATATCGCCCTGCTGCGGCTCATAGAAGCGCTCCAGCAGCGAGAACATCGTCGTTTTGCCGCCGCCGCTTGGCCCGACGATCGCCGTTACGGTGCCCGGTTTCAACGCAAAGCTGACATCCCGCAGCACCGGCTCCTGATCCTCGTAAGCGAAGCTGACGCCTTCGACCAGAATCGGCCTCCGCGCATCGGCCAACACCTCGCCGGCTTCCGACGGTTCCTCATCGGCGCCAAGCGTCTCTACAATTCGTTCCGTCGCGCCTACCGCTTTATTCATTTGCGTGACAAACGTCGAGATTTGATTGATCGGCATGACGATCTGGATCAGATACAAAATAAAAGCGACCAAATCACCCGCCGTCAGCTCTCCGTTCGATACACGCATGCCGCCATATCCGATAATGAGCACCAGCATCGCCATCATCACTAACCCGATGAGCGGGAAAATAAACGCGCTCAGCTTGCCTTCCCGAATACCGAGCCGCAGCAGCTCGGAAATCGATTTTTTGCCTGCGTCGTATTCGATTTTTTCGGCATTCGACGCTTTGACGAGCCGAATTTCGGAAAGCGCCTGGTTCAGCGTCGATGTAAAAGTTGCCGTCTCATCCTGCAGCGTTTTCGACAACGACATCATTTTTCGTCCGATCGGGATCATGACGGCCATCGCAAACGGCACGGCAAGAAGCATCAGCAGCGTCATCCGCCAGTCCAAAAAGAGAAGAATGACAACCGCTCCGACTATCGAAATGATGCCGCTTAAGAAACCGGTCATATGCTCGGTAATTAGGCCTTTGACAATCGCCGTATCGTTTGTGACACGGCTGATCGTATCGCCCGTCCGGTGCTTGTCATAATAAGGGATCGTTAAGTTAAGCAGTTTCTTCCACAGTCTGTCTCGCAGTCCGGCAACAACCGACTGACCGATCCTCGCCAGCAAATAGATGGAAAAGCCCGAAGCCAGCGCCTGCCCGAGAAAAGCGACGCCTAACACGACGATTTGCCGCGTACCAATTTGCGACGTCGAAAAGCTGTCGACGACATCCTTTGTAAACAAAGGTACGATCAACGAGGCTGCCGTCGATACAACGCTCAGCAAAATCGCGATTGTCAAAAGCAGCTTCGGCGGCTTCGTCTCCATAATCATTTTTAAAAACGGCTTCCAGCTGCCAATACTCTTTTTCCCAGCTTTACCGGCCGGCACCTTGGCTCCTTCAGTGTGCATTTCGGCTCTGTTGTTCTGTTCGTTATGATCCATTGTCTGCTCCAACTCCTCTATCTGTATGAAAGAAGTTTACTTCCTTATTGTAAACGGAATTTAAACCGAATGCATAACGGCCCCGGAGCCAAGAACACTGAGCGCAGCATACAACGCGATGTTGCGCTGCATGGCGGTGAGTGATCGACCATTATGCATTTAAAGCCACCGTTACTTAACGCACCGCACTCCTAAGAAATTGGGCACGTCGGACGAAAAAAAGCCCGGGCATATGCCCGAGCCGCTGCAGCCGCCAGCTGGAACGAAGCCAGCAGCGCGACCAAACTATTAAATAATTGAACTTGGCTCTAAGTCTGCAATTATTGCGACAAACGGAGCGCCAGCTCGTAAAGATCCATATTAAACGGTTTTTTGGAATTAACGACCGTATCGATATCTGTCGTCACCAGTTCACCTTTAACAATGCCGCATGCCTTGCCCGATTCGCCGGCCATCAATTGCTGAACCGCAAAATCGCCGAGACGGCTTGCCAAAATACGGTCGGTTGCCGTTGGCGTGCCTCCGCGTTGAATGTGACCAAGAACCGTTACGCGCGGTTCCAATCCGCAGCCGTCCAAAATTTCGCGTGCGATATCGTCGCCTTTGCCAGCGCCTTCAGCTACCACGATAATGCTGTGGCGTTTGCCTTTTGCGAAGTTGGCTTTCATACGCTCGGATACTTCTTTGGAATCATAAGGCACTTCCGGTACGATAATCGTCTCGGCGCCGCTCGCAAGACCGGCATACAGAGCGATATCGCCGCAATGGCGACCCATAACCTCAACGACCGAGGAACGCTCGTGCGAGGACATCGTGTCGCGAATTTTGTTAATCGCATCAACAACGATGCTAACGGCCGTATCGAAGCCGATCGTATAGTCGGTGAACGGAATATCATTGTCGATTGTGCCTGGCAAGCCCATCGTTTTGATGCCCAGCTTGCTCAGCTTGTTCGCGCCTTGGTAAGAGCCGTCGCCGCCGATAACGACCAGACCGTCAATGCCTCTGGCCCGAAGCACGTCTGCGCCGCGCTGTTGGCCTTCCGCCGTCACAAACTCTTTACAGCGAGCCGTTTGCAAAATAGTGCCTCCGCGTTGAATGATATCGCCTACGCTGCGAAGATCCATCGGACGGAGATCGTCGTTCAGCAAGCCTTGGTAGCCGCGCTGTACGCCGTATACTTCAATCCCGTGAAACAAGGCGCTGCGCACGACCGCGCGTACTGCCGCGTTCATCCCTTGCGAGTCGCCTCCGCTCGTTAATACTGCAATCGATTTTACTGAAGACATCTTCCATTCCTCCAAAAAAATAATAGACTTTGTTTATATATAACTAAGCTTGCTGCTTCCGAATCCAAATGCTGTTGACCAGAAAAAACAAGCGGGTAAACGGACTTTTCTTCATCAATTTTTTCGTCACGCTTTGCACGTCGGTTTGCGACTTAATCTTCGGATCGGACAAGTAAAGCGCGAGCAGGCCTTCGATAATAAGACCGTGGAATCTGGAAGCTGGCAGCTGCCGTACGTCACGGCGGGCATGGGTCGCAATAAATCCGATTCGTTCGGCCAGACGCTGCTGACTGTCGTAATAGCTGCAAAAATTAAGATCGCCGCCCGTCTCGTCCTCCTCCTGATCGATCAAATAATCGAGCATGATATGGAGTCCGCATACGTGCGGAAAATAAATCTCCTTGATCTCCCTGGCGTCGCTTTGAGACAAGCCGTCTCCGCTCGCCGCCAAAAATAGCGTAAACATACCGAGCGTAGAGCCCGTCGCGGCGGCAAACTCATTCCACTGCAGTCCGGGGTAATGCTCCATATGCTCTTCCCACCAGGATAAAAGCTGCGGTTCCCGCAATTCTTTGCGAATATGCTTGTACACCTGAAGATCGCCGTATAACCCAACCAATTCCTTTACGCTTCGAAGCACGCTGCCGTAAGACGGCAGCTTGGCGACGTTCGTCTGGCATGTGCGAACCAAATGGTGAAGATAGCCGCCGTCGTCCCGTTCCTTGCGATGCGCATAATAGTCAGTTAACGACGCATCGGGATCAACCGCATCCAGCATCGATTGATGGAGCAGCCGGAAATCTTCCGGGTCGAGCGACGTGCTTCGATCGCACAAATTGTCCAAATAGTCGCTAATCGTCTGAAGCGCGACAATGAGCGGAATTAGGACATGCCGATATTCCATGTTCGCGCAGGCGTATACCGCTCCGCCCTGGCAATGAAATTTCTTGCTTGCCATGCTGCTGAGCGCCTGTGTACGCAGCTCAGGATCGGGAATGCGCTCCGCCAGCTGCCGCAGCCGATCAAGCTCGGCCTCTACATCGGGCAGTATGTAGCGATAAACGCGATACATTAATTTGAAAGGTCCTTGCGGGATCTGACGGGTGGTTACAGTCGTCAAACGCATCCTATTTGTCTCCTTCCATCGCTTAGGAATGCCGACGCGAATCGAGTTGTTGATTGACACGGTACCAGATGTGAAGATCGTTGATCCGGCTCGCATATTCGGCGATTTCCGCATTGATCCGGCAGGACTCTGCAAAGTTTTCTTCTTCAAACAGCTCCGCCTGCTTCACATTGATAATGCGCTCAAACTCCATGATTCGATCTGGAATGGCGCCGCGGATAAGCTCCCACCGCTCTACCATTTCCGATTGCTCCCTGGTCCCGTACGACTCCCATTCACCCTCCAGCACAGGTAGAGCGATCCGAAGCCGTTCATTCCATTGAAACCGATAATCCCCCATAATGAACCTCCACACATTAATGTACCATTTCGACAACCAATAATCCAGCGCTTCATGGTATACTGATTTACAAAAATGATAGAATTCAAGCGCTAACGGCGTCATCGAAACATCGCAAATTCACCCCTTATACGCCTTATCGCTCCCAATAGAACAGACAGGAAGTGACCCGTCCAATTATGGATAGTTCGATCTCTGCAAAAGAAACCGCTGTAAATTCGGTATCCGCCAGAAAGGAAACAGCCGCGCTGCGCGGCTTCAGCTTTGCCGCCTATGCGACGCACGCGGCGGTCGTCTCCTTTCTTCCTTTATATTTTTTGGATAAAGGCTTTACGCCTTCCCAAATCGGCATTATCGCCTCGACCGGTCCTTTCATATCCATATTCGCCAATTTGCTGCTCGGCTGGGCGAGCGACCGGTTTCAGACGATCAAAAAGCTGCTGACGCTGTTGCTGTTCGGGCAGCTCGCCTCGCTTGCGCTGCTTTTTCCAGCCGAGCAATTCGCGGTAATTTGCGCGGTGATGACCGCTTTTTATTTTTTCCAGACACCGATCAACCCGCTGAGCGACAGCCTCTTTTTGCTTTCCAGCCAGTATACGGGTACGCCCTACGCGCTCATTCGCATATTCGGCTCGCTCGGCTTCGCCGCGTCCGCTTTCGCTTTCGGCCTGCTGCTGAAAGTCGTCGGCACCGGATGGACGCTGCCTATTGCGCTCGGGACGATCACCCTCTCGCTGCTTTTTTCGTTTATCATTAAAGATTATAGGGGAAGCGCAGGCAAAATCGATTTTTCAGGCTTTTTCGTTCTGATGCGCAAGCCGCAAATCGTTATCTTCTTTTTTATAATATTACTTATTTCCATTTCTCACCGGATGTACGAAGGCTTTCTTGGACTTACGCTGCGGGAAATGGGCGCGTCCGACTCGCTTGTCGGGAGTGCCTGGCTCCTCTCCGCAATGAGCGAAATTCCGATCCTGTTCCTGCTTGGCAAGTACGGACACAAGTTTAAAGAAATACCATTGCTTGTTATCGCGTGCTTGCTCTATGCGTTAAGACTGGGACTGTTAAGCGAAATCAGCGATCCGCGCCTCGTGCTCGCCACGCAGCTTATGCACAGTGTAACGTTTGGCATTTATTTCTCAACGGCGCTTCGCTACATTTCACGCCTTATTCCAGACGAATTCCGTTCTTCGGGCCAGGCGGTGCACGCGATCGTCTGGACTGGAATCGCCGGTGTGCTAAGCGGCACGTTCGGCGGCTACGTGTTCGAATTTTTCGGCCGCGATACGTTTTTCCATATCGGCTCGGCGCTTGCGCTCGTCGCTGCAGGCGGCTTTATCGCTCTGCATCTGTACAACAGGAACCGGGTATAAAACGTAAACAAAGCTCCTCTCGGAACGGCCGAGGGGAGCTTTGTTTACGTTTTATTTAGTCAAACTTTATCGCAAGACGATTTTCAAATAGTGATCGGAGCCCGGGATAAACGGCAAATTCGACTGACAGATTTCCGGCTCGCCGCCGGCTTCCCTGATCGCGATCAGCAGCTCATCCAGCCGCTCGTATCGCTCCCAATTGAGCGACAGCAGCGGGTAAATGCGCACCTCGCCGCCCGGCTTGCACACGCGCATTAGCTCCAGCACGGATTGTTTATGAAATTCAAAGCCAAACTGCTCGGCGTATAAAAACAAAAAATGACTGCAAAGCGCCAGCGAAAAGGTCCCGTCTGCAAAAGGCAGCTGAGGCAGCCCTCCAGCAATATATCGTTGCTTTCCTTCTTCTTCGCTCAAATGAGATACAAACCGACGAAGCGATTCCTCGCGTCCAGCCCGATGAAGCTTCACATTACCGTAGTAGCTCCAGTCGAACGTTCCCTTCAGCTTATCGATCTTGGCCGTCGACACGGTGATTTCTTCGGTTGCCTCGCGGATCCATTCATTTGCGTTCTTCGAATAACGAGGATCGACGGCGTAAGCGTCCGCTCCCCTGCCGCACAATTCCGCCGTGAACGACGATGCTCCCCCCGCCACGTCGAGGACGCTTCCTCGGCTTAGCAGCGTCTCGTTCAGATCGAACATGCGGACGTATTCATTAAATCCGCGGCATGTCATAGCAACGCCAATTTGCTCGTAATGCGTAGTTGTCATTCTTGCACTCTCCTCTTCTCATCTCATCTAATCTGATCTCGCCTCGTCTTTGCGTTTGCCTGCCGACCAATTCAAACCTCGACACTCCCGATTGGAGCTTTTCTAGTCAAGTCTTTCGCCAGCGGGAAAACTGTCCTTATTCTACCATTCGAAGTTATTGATTTCCACCCCTAGTTTTGGCTATGATGAAGAGTATACAATTTTACAGCTCGTTCGAAAGGTGGTTGCAGGCATGTTCAAAAAACATGAAATCTACAAAACAGATAAATATAATATGCTAACCGTGGAAGTGAGAGGCAAAACGTTGATTGTCCGGGAAATATCCGATCAATGGGGTGAGGAATGCCACACGTTTGTCAGTCGTCCGGAGATGATGCATTGGGCGGAAAACCGTTTCAAAGTTTCTTCTTTTAAAGGCAGCGAGGAAGAACGCGAAGCGATTATCACTGCGTTTAAGGCCGTCTGATTTTTGGTTCGCCGCAGCATATCGCCGCACCGGCAGGAAAATTCCTCCTGTGCGGCGAACATAACGCTAAAGCATACCGCATAAGAGCTAATACGGGAGGCCCAACAGAAATGGATTTTACCGCAACGATTATTTTCGTCATTGCTTCCTTCGCGCTTGGCGCAGTCGTCTATATGAAACGCGATTCGCTGCCAGCAAATATGAAGCGCAGTTTGGCGCTCATTTCGATTTTAATGATCGCCTTTTCGTTTTTTCTGATCGTTTATAGTCTTTATTCGATGGGGCTGGAGTAAAAACAGGCGGAGCCGCACATACTAGGACAAACTGTGTCCCAGAGGTGACTGCCCGGATGAAATGGCTGACCATTTTGCTGGCTTTAAGCTTGGCGCCGGGGTCGTCAGCGGCCGCTTCCTATCCGCACGCCGCCCCTAGCTCCAAGCAAGCCGCACCATTATCCGTACCGAGGAGGAGTAGTACCATGAATCAAGTACCGAAACGTTCCGAATCCGCTGTCGAGACTCGCTGGAAGCTGGAGGATTTGTTCCCTAACCAAGCGGCCTGGGACAAAGAATACGACGAAGCGAAAGCTTTAATGAAGAAAGTATCGGCCTTCGAAGGAAAGCTGAGCGATGCCCAGCAGCTG
This sequence comes from Paenibacillus sp. NPDC058071, assembly GCF_042885235.1. Taxonomy (NCBI): domain Bacteria; kingdom Bacillati; phylum Bacillota; class Bacilli; order Caryophanales; family Paenibacillaceae; genus Paenibacillus; species Paenibacillus sp. NPDC058071. The sequence continues at coordinate 308,794 of NZ_JBHVSK010000005.1, read as the reverse complement.
AAAGCATGCTTCGAGCTTGAGGACGAAATTTCCCTCCATGTGGAACGGCTTTATGTATACGCCAATATGAAGCATCATGAAGATACGGCTGAACCCGAGTTTCAGTCGCTGTCCGAGAAATCGAAAAAAATTAGCGTCGAAACAGGCGAGGCCCTTTCGTTCATTACGCCGGAAGTGTTGTCGCTGTCCGATGACAAACTGGATGAGCTAATTGCCGATCCGGAGCTCGCAACGTTCCGCCATACGCTCGAGGAAATGCGTCGCCAGAAAGCGCATATTTTATCGAAAAGCGAAGAAGCGCTGCTTGCGCAAGTTGGCAACGTCAGCTCCGCACCGGGAACGATTTTCAACATGCTGAACAACGCGGATCTGAAATTCCCGAAAGTGAAAAATGATAAAGGCGAGGAAGTCGAGCTAACGCACGGCCGCTACATTCAATTTCTGGAGAGCGCCAAGCCGGAAGTGCGCCGGGATGCTTTTAAAGCGATGTACGATACATACGGCAAGCTGAAAAACACACTCGGTTCGACGCTTAACGCGAACGTAACGAAAAATGTTTTTTATGCGCGCGCCCGCAAGTACCCTTCGGTATTGGAAATGTCGTTGTACGGCGACAACATTCCGACAACGGTCTACACCAATCTGATTGATACGATTCATAAGTCGCTGCCGCTGATGCATCGCTATATGAAGCTTCGCAAGAAATTGCTTGGCGTCGACGAGCTTCATATGTATGATCTGTTCGCTCCGCTCGTTGACGAATTCGAGATGAACATTACGTACGATGAAGCGAAAGCGACGGTAAAAGAAAGCTTGAAGCCGCTTGGAGAAGACTACTTGGGCGCTTTGCAGGACGGCTTCGACAACGGCTGGGTCGACGTATACGAGAACGAAGGCAAGCGCAGCGGCGCTTACAGCTGGGGCGCATTCGGCACCCATCCTTACGTGCTGCTCAACCATAAAGACAACTTGAACAGCATGTTCACGCTGACGCACGAGATGGGCCACGCTCTTCACTCGTACTACTCGGACCATAATCAAAGCTACCGCGACGCGCAATATACGATCTTCTTAGCGGAAGTAGCGTCGACGACGAACGAAGCGCTGCTGATGGACTATTTGCTGAACAAGTCGACTGATCCAAAAGAAAAAATGTTCCTGCTTACGTACTACGCGGACCAATTCCGGACGACCGTCTTCCGTCAAACGATGTTTGCCGAGTTCGAGAAAATCGTTCACGAGCGGACTGAAGCCGGTGAGTCGCTGACGCCGCAGGAATTAAGCAAAATTTATTATGATCTGAACGTGCTGTACCACGGCAAAGAGATGGTCATCGATAAAGAAATCGAAATGGAATGGGCACGCATTCCTCACTTCTATACCAGCTTCTACGTGTTCAAGTACGCGACCGGTTTCTCAGCAGCGACTAGCTTTGCGAAGCAAATATTGGACGAAGGCGCTCCAGCCGTCGACCGCTATCTTGGCTTCCTGAAGAGCGGCGGCAGCGACTTCTCGATCAATATATTGCAAAAAGCGGGCGTCGACATGTCCTCGCCTGAACCGATCGAGCAAGCGATGAGCGTATTCGAAAGTCTGATTGAACAAATGGAACAGCTGACGAAATAATAGCAAGCGTGAAAAAAAGCCCCTGTCGGAACCGTTTCGCCGGACATCATCGTCCGTCGAACGGCCCTGGCAGGGGCTTTCTTGTTTATTTTGGGCTCAAAACCGAAATCAGTGCATGACTTAAAGTGAGAGGAAGCTCTGCGGGTCAGAGGGTTTTGGATAGAGTTTTGCGGTAGGAATCATGCTTTAAAAGCGACCACTGCCGTTTCTCCAGAATCCCTCTGCCCCTCCACTGCTCCCTACTTTTAGTCAATCACTGATTTTAAGTCTGATCCAATTTTTGAAAGAAGTTCTTGTCTGACAGTTCTATCGCCATTAACCGTTAGCCAATCAGCAACAAGCCAAGCGCCCAGCCGATCGCGCCCGCTGCGAGCGATGACAGCATATTCACCCGGTCGTTATTCATCCAGGCTATTCCTCTAAGAGGTACTGTCTTTGTACCGCAATGAACGGTGCGTTCTGTTTCGGCTCCGCATTTCGGGCAGCGGTACATCGCTTGAACGGTCGCACCGAGCAGCGAATCGGCGTAACAGCCGGCGAAACCCGCCAGCGCAGCGACAACTGCAACCGCTGCTGCGCTTGCAGACGTCGTCTCCGTTGGCCAGAGCCAAGCTGCGACAAGGCCAATGAACGCGGCTCCTGCGAACGCTGCGGCAGACCCGAGCGCTGTAACTGCACCGCTCGTGCCTGCGGCAACCTTCTTGCCCGACAGCAGCGAACGAGGCGCTGAGCGGCTCAAAGCGCCAATCTCAGTCGCCCAAGTATCGGCATTGACTGCTCCCATCACGCCGATAAAGGCATACAGCCAGCCGGCCGAAGGCCATATGGCGTCCGCCGCGCATAGCGCCAGACCGATTCCGCCGTTGGCCCATACTTGACCGGCGTCGCGACGGCCGGTTTTCTCATAGTTCGCCTCCGCTTGCGCTTTGGCTCGATGTCTTTTCTTATATTTCGACCATGCCGTCGATGAAATAAAAAAAGCAATGAGGCAAGCAAACCAAATCGGTTCGCCAAGCGCGATAAACCCAGCGCCCATGGCCAACGCCGAAAGCGCGCCTGAGCCAGATAGCGCCCGGGCTCGATAGGCGGCGGCAGCCGCCAAACCGGCGCCAATAACGCCAATAAGGAGACGCAGCCACCACTCGTCGATAATTCCAACCATTGCTACCCTTCATCCCTTCTGGCGTATGAATCACTGCCAACGCACCGCTCCATCACACTAAGCGTGGAGAGACGACCGGCTCTGACTGCGTTTTTTTGCATTAGCGCACGGCTATTCCAGCCAGCGCTTCCTGCCAACGATCCAAATAATTGGTGCAAATCATAATATCCGGGTCCAGCGCTGCTGTTTTTCGAATGGCTCGCACCTCGTTCGGTGTCCACGCCATCGTGCGAATGCCCGCTTCCTTTAACCGATTAATACGTTCTGGCTTCAGCTTGCCGTATTCGATGGACAAGAAATCGGAATCCGTGCCGCGTAGCTCGGCAATCAGCGATTCCCTCCACTTGTCGACGATAAGCCCGGTCCGTGCTTCTCCATCGGTCAAACTGCGCATCGTGTGAAGCGCCCCCGCGTGAAAAGAAGTGATGACTACGTCATTTTCCGCGCCATATGCTTTGACCAGCGACCAGACTCGTTCTTCGATATGCGGATAGCGGATACCGTCCGTTTTCAGCTCGATATTCAGGCCAATTCGTCCGAACCCTTCTTGCAGCACCTCTTCCAGGAGCGGAATCCGCTCACCCCTGTAACGAGGAGAAAACCAGCTTCCGGCATCGAGCGCGGACAGCTCCTCGGCCGTCCAATCCTTGACCAGGCCGCGTCCATTCGTCGTCCTCCGCAGCTTGTAATCATGGATGACGACCGGCACGCTGTCCTTCGACAGCTGGACGTCGATTTCCACCCACTCGACCCGCGGCTCCTCAATGGCAAGGCGAATAGCGGCCATCGTATTTTCCGGCGCCCGGCCAGACCAGCCTCGATGCGCAACGCACGGGTTTCTCATTGCGGCTGCTCCCTTCCCGGTATCCGTTACTTTACAGGGGAAAGCTTGCCGTCACTTCCCAGCTTCACGCCGAACGAAAGCTGCGTAAGCTGCTTCAACAGCTCCGCTCCTTTATCCGCCGCCATCGGCTTTGGCTGCGCCATATCCGCATACATCGGATGGAATTGCAGCTCGCAATCTCCCTTTGGCGTACAAACCGCGTCCAATACGCCGGTATCCCCCGATCTCCCTTTCGGATACACGCTAAAAATAAAGTTTCCTAAACTGTATGCAATCCATTTGCCTTTATACGTCTCAAAGCCTTGCAGCACGTGGGGGTGGCTGCCGATAACGAGATCGGCCCCGGCGTCGATGTATGCGCGAGCGTCATCACGCTGATATTTTTCAGGCTTATCCGCTTTTTCGACGCCCCAATGCACCATAACAGCAACGATATCGGCCCGCTCCTTCGCATCTTTGATCGCAGCTATCGCTCTCGTCACATCATACGTTTCTGCTACGCCCGGATTGTTTTTATCCGCCTTCCAGGACACTTTCGGCACGACTCGGCTTAGTCCGATATAGGCGATCTTCACCCCGCGAACCTCGCGGATAACGGGTTTGTACGCTTCTTTGTCGTTGTTGCCTGCTCCCATATGGGCGATTCCAGCCTCGTCCAAATGCCCCATCGTATCGAGCAAACCTTCCACGCCTTGGTCGAGCGTGTGATTGTTCGCCAAGCTAAGCACGTCGAAGCCGGCGTTTTTCAACGCTGGAAGCGCTTCTGGAGTCCCTTTGAACACGAACGTTTTATCTTCCGCCGGCACTCCGCGGTGCGTGACCGGATACTCCAAGTTGCCCGCCATAACGTCAGGTTCGCTCAAATAAAGCTTCGATTCCGCGTAAGGAAAATCGTAGCCGTTCTTTTGCAGCAATTCACCAACCGAAGCGCCGAGTAATATATCCCCGACGAAGGATAGACGAACCTTCTCGCTATCGTCGTAGCCGCCGTCCGTTGTCCCTTTGCCTGTAGAACCGGTTGAACCGCCGTCGTCAGTCGCTCCTTCCGAGCCTTCCGCCGGATTGCCGGTTTGATTGCCTTCTGGAGCCTCTTCATCCCCATTGCCAGCGGACGGATTTCCATCATCCTTCGAGACATCGTCGCCGGGTTCACCGCCCTGCTGCGCTGACTGGGATGGCTTACCGCCGCCATCTTGTCCAAGCGGCAAATCTTCATTCCCTTTGTCCAATATAAAGAACCACACTGCCAATAAAATAATAATTGCACCCAGCATAGACAAATTCAGTGTCAGAAGACGCCTCATTCTTCTTTTGCGCCTTTTTCTATCTTGCTGCCGAGATTCGGAACGGGATACGTACATGGATTCGGCTCCTTTATGAAAGAAAGTCTTTTCCATTATAGCAAGGTTCCCATCAATATGCTAAAATTTCATCTCTATTCTTGTGGAACGGACGGAGCGGCCAGCGCCGCTAGCGCCGTCTCTTTTCCTTGCCGGATACAATCGGGCAGACCGACACCGCCGAAAGCCGCTCCCGTCACCCACACGCCAGGCAGTTCGCTGGCCAGACGACTGCGAAGCCGCTGGATGTTGTCCAGATGACCGACCGGATATTGCGGCATGGAGCGAGGCAGCCTCGTAATTTCGGTAAAAAGCGGTTCTGCTTCGATACCCATCGTCTTGCGGATATCTTCCAATACCGCCCGCTTCAGCTCATCGTCCGGCAAATACGCCGCCGATTCGTCACCCGCGCGGCCGACGTAGCAGCGCAGCAGCACTTTATTTTCCGGACTCGTATGCAGCCATTTAGTCGACGTCCACGTGCAGGCCGTGATCCGCAACCCCTCAGACCGCGGTACGAGAAAACCAGAGCCGTCAAACGTCACGCCAAACTTGTCTTTATCGAAAGCCATCACAACGTTCGCGACAGAAACGTAATCAATCGTCTCTAATTCAGAAGCGTCGACAAGCGGTGCAATCAGCTTTGCGGCTTGGAAAGCCTGCGTCGTCACGACTACGTGGTCGGCGAGCAGCAATTCGCCCGAATCCAGCTCTACTGTATACTGCGCTTCGCTTCCGTCACTTTCGTTTTTGACTATCGCCGACACTGATGAGCCGAGTATACGTTCCGCCTTCTCTAAGGCGCTGTCCAAAGCGCGGACAAGCGTCGACAAGCCGCCCTTGAAGCTGAGAAACACACTCTCGCGAATGTCCTGCGGCATGTCTGCCAACAGCTCGGACTGAGGCTGCTTCGCCTTCTCCCGCTGCTGGATTTGAGTGCCGCGAATAAGGCTGCCGTGCTCCCGCTCCGCATCGGCGAATTGAGGAAACGTCGCCTGAATGCTCAGCTTATTCAAATCGCCGGCGTAAATGCCCGCCAGCAGCGGCTCGGAAATATCCTTCATAATTTCGGAACCAAGACGCCGCGATAAAAAGCCGCCGAGCGATTCGTCGCCCTCCGGCGCGTCGCTTGGCAGCTCTAAATCTTCAAGCGCTCTGCGCTTGCCCTCTTCAGATACAAGCCCGCTCGCAAGGAAAGCGTCGAGATCGGTCGGAATGCCGAGTACAAGTCCCTTCGGCATGGGATGGAGTTGCCCGCCTTTTAATATATAAGCCTGCTTGCCGCTTTTGTTCTGGGCGGTCAGTTCGTCCTCGATACCAAGCTCTTTCGCCAACTCAAGAATCGGCAGCTTCCGGGTCAGGAACGAATCCGGTCCCCTTTCAATGACAAAGCCGTCCCGCTGCAGCGTATTGATTTTTCCGCCAAGGGCAGGCGCGCCGTCCACAATAGTTAACTGAATCGCCCGTCCTTGCCGCTCCGCTTCCCGCTGCAAATAAAAAGCGGAGCTCAGTCCGCTGAGGCCTCCGCCAATAATGACTATTCGCTCCACAGCACTGTTTCTCCGCATTGAAATCCATCTCCTCTAGACTATCTTATCGTGACGCGACAGCCGGTGAAGCTTCAATTACCGACTCCGCGAGCGTCTCCATATACAGCGGATCGCGATTCAGCATTGCAATCCGTTCGAAAGATACGCCAAGCTTGGCGGCCTCCGCCTTCGCCTCGATATCCAGGTCGTACAGCACCTCGAGATGATCGGAGACGAAACCTACCGGTGCCGCGAGCATCGCTTGCACGCCTTCCTTCGCCAACTGCTCCATCGTTTCCAAAATGTCCGGACCGAGCCAAGGATCTCTTGTCCGTCCAGCGCTTTGCCAAGTGAACTGCCAATCGCTGTCAGCAAGTCCTGCCGCTTTCGCAACTGCTGCAGAAGTTTCCAACAGCTGCTGCTCGTAAGGGTCGCCAAGCTCGCGGATTTTCTCCGGCAAGCTATGCGCGCTGAACAGCACTTTATATGGACGCGCGCCGCTAGAAGTCGCATCCAAACGCTTCAGTCCGTCCGTTACGCGCTCCGTAATCGCTTGAAGCAGCTTCGGATGCAAATGATACTGGTGCACGAAAGTCATTGAGACGCCGCTTTTCTCCGCTTGCTCCTGCGCACGTTTAATATAAGAACCGACGCTCATCGTCGAATAATGAGGCGCGAGCACGATGCCGACTGCTTCTTTAATGCCGTCTGCAGCCATCTTCTCGACTCCGTCCTCGATATAAGGGCTTGCATGCTTCAGCCCTTGATAGCAGGCATAACGGCCTGGAGCAAGCTGCTCCAGCTTGTCTTGCAAGCCGGCCGTTTGGCTGTCCGTATTCTCCCGCAACGGAAAGACGCCGCCGACAATCGCTTCGTAACGGCTCTTCAGCTCTTCAAGCTGCTCCGCCGTTGGAGGATGGCCCCGGCGAATATGCGTGTAATAGGATTCGACGTCGTCCAGGCTTTGCGGCGTCCCGTAGGACATGACCAGCACGCCGATTTTCCCTTCGTTCAATCGGTCAGACATGGGTTTGCTCCTTTCCGTTTTGCGAAGCGATCCGCTTCTCCGAGTACGAATGAATAAATGCCGTCAGCTCCGTCAGCTTCTCAAGCGAAGCTTCCGGGAACAGGCCATGGCCAAGGTTGAATACGAAGCCCGGTTGCTCGAGACCTTGGTCAATAATTTCCGCCGCATACGATTCGATGACACTCATCGGCGCCGTCAGCACCGTCGGGTCAAGGTTGCCCTGCACCGCGTAAGCGCCGTTCAAACGTCTGCGTCCTTCGGCGATCGGAACACGCCAATCGAGACCAATCACATCGGCCTTCACATTTCCAAGCTCAGGCAGCAGTTCGCCCGAGCTGACGCCTGGGAAATATATTTTAGGCTGCCGTAAATCGGACAGCTCGTCAAAAATCCGTTCAATGGTTGGCAATACGAACCGGCGGAAATCGGCCGGCGACAACGCGCCTACCCAGCTGTCGAACAACTGGAACGCCTTTCCTCCGGATGCCATATGGGCACGCAAATAAGCGATGACCATGTCACCCAGCTTCTCCATCAGCGCATGCCAAACTTTCGGCTCGCTGTACATCAGCTCTTTCGTCCGCAAATAGTTTTTGGAAGGCCGTCCTTCGATCAGATAACTGGCGATCGTAAACGGTGCTCCAGCAAACGTAATGAGCGGCACGTCCAGCTCGCGATCCAAAATACGAATCGTCTCCAGCACATGGCTAAGATCGCCCTCGACGTCGATCGGCTTAAGCTTTCCCACGTCCGCTGCGGATCGGATCGGGTTGGCGATCACTGGTCCGATATTCGCTACGATATCGAAATCAATGCCGATCGATGCGACCGGATTCATGATATCCGAATATAAAATGGCCGCGTCAACACCCAGCTTGCGAACCGGCATCATCGTCACTTCCGCCGCCAGCTCGGGTATTTTGCAAATCTCGAGCAACGAATACTTCTCTTTAATTTTACGATACTCTGGATCATAACGCCCGGCTTGGCGCATATACCATACCGGCACGCGATCTACTGTTTCTTTCCGGCAAGCCCGAATGAAACGGTCGTTATAGCTCATCTGCCGTTCCTCTTTTCCTGATAGTTTGTCCTTATTTTCCATTATGCCCTTTTTCAATTGCCCTAACAACCTTAAGCCGTTCTGTTCCTATGACAATAGTATGACAATCCGTCCCGGCCGCGCAGCGAAGGCCTGAAACCGAGGATATTGAAATTTGTGATATACTAGCGTACATGGAACAGTGGAAAAAAAATCTCATCGTCTTATGGTTTGGGCAGTTTCTCGTCAACGCCGGCATGACGATGATCGTGCCCTTTCTCTCGCTTTACTTGCAATTCGACCTCGGCCTTAGTGATCAGCATGAGATCGGCATCTGGGCAGGCTTTATTTTCGCCGGCAATTTCGTTACATCTTTTATTTTTCAGCCCATTTGGGGCAAGCTGTCCGACCGTTACGGAAGGAAAATGATGCTGCTCCGTTCCGGCTTCGGCATGGCCGCTGTCATGACGCTGATGGGCTTCGCAACAAGCCCTTGGCAGCTGCTTTTGCTGCGTATGCTGAACGGCACCATATCGGGCTTCAATCCGGCGTCCGTCGCCCTCGTGTCGGCAACGACGCCGAAGGAACGGACAGGCTTTGCAATGGGAACGCTGCAATCGGGCGGCATCGCCGGTACGATTCTTGGACCTTTTATCGGCGGCTTGCTTGCAGACGCGGTCGGCTTCCGTCCTATTTTTTACATAACGGGCACGCTGCTTTTCGCCGCTTCTTTGCTGGCTATGTTCGTCGTAAAAGAATCGTTTGACCGATCCAAAGCGGCGGCTTTGCCGAACGAAACGGTTATCGAGGGGCTGCGCAAGCTGAGCCGTATTCCGCAACTAACGGCTCTCTATACCGTGACGTTTCTGATTCAATTCGCGATGCTGAGCCCGATGACGCTAATGCCGCTCTACGTGCAAGAGCTGCACGGCTCGATGGCGAATCTCGCCTTGTTAGCCGGGTTCGTCGGCTCAGTGACCGGCTTATCCAACATGATGGCGTCTCCGCTGCTCGGCAAGCTGAGCGACCGGATCGGGTCGGAACGCATATTGGCCGTCTCTTTGATCGGCGCGGCGCTCAGCTTTGTTCCGCAGGCGTTGGCAGGCGCAGTCTGGCAGCTGCTGCTCGCCCGCTTCATGCTCGGCATTTTTCTCGGCGGCCTCGCGCCAAGCGTCAACGCGCTTATTCGCAAGTATACGCCGAGCGGCATGGAGTCGCGCGCATACAGCTTCAACAGCAGCGCGCTCGGCCTCGGAAATATGATCGGCCCGATTACAGGAGGTGCTTTATCCGGCTTTATCGGCATTAAAGGGCTGTTTCTAATGTCCGGGACGCTAATGCTGGCCAATTCCGTTTGGGTGATGAACTCCCTCGTCCGTCGAAACCGCAAGAGCGGTACTGAGCGCTAGGAGGATGGGAGTGACGGTGACGGGACCGGGGCGTAGGACGGAATAGTGCTGGACGTGCTATATGAAAAATCGGCTCATACTTAAAGTCAGTGCGTGACGGAAGTGGAGAAGAAGAAGCGAAGGGTCAGAGGGAGTCTGGAGAAACGATAATGGTCGCATTTAAAACCCGATTCCTACTGTGAACTTTAATTAAAAGAAAAGGAATCGGGCTTTAACAGCGATCGGAAGAACCCTCTGACCTGCAGCGTTCCCTCTTCATTGAAGTCAAGCACTGAGAAGTCAAGCTCTGATTTCGGTTTTGAGCCGAAAAATCATGTGCAATGAGTACTCTGCGCTCCATTCAGCGAATTGTACAATGTACTTCGACGATACCCTTTTTTATAACAAAAGGACCTCACTGCCTGCTTATGGGCGGAAACGAGGTCCTTTTGTTTACGAATATTTTAAGTACCGTTTACGGGATGAGCACCCCATATTACGACAAGCCATTACGTATATGGCTTGTCGTATACAGTACTAAGTTGTTTTTTCCGTGCAGTTGTTCATTCAATGCTGGACTTATCATCTTGCTTAACTTATCGTCACACGCAGAGCTTTGTCACTCGAAAGAATAGTTAGCCCATGCAGTATTCGTTACCGGGTACGTCGAAAGAATCGTTATCCCATACAGGATTCGCTACCGGGTACGAAACTCACGCATATAATTCGTCAGCTTGTGAGAGACTCATCACCTCGCGCCGATCTTGTCACTTCAATTCCCTTTAAGAATGGCGATCGCAAGACCGTCATAGCCTGGCAAAACAGTGCTCATGAGCCGCTCGTCACTCGCAATTCGCTCGTTGAAGCTGCGTACCGCCAATACTGACGGACCCGCCTTGTCCGGATTTGTTGTTCGTCCTCGCAGCAGCACATTGTCGCCAATGATGACAGCCCCCGGATTGCCTAATTCAATCGCGTAGTCCAGATACACAGGATATCCTTCCTTATCGGCGTCGATAAAGAAGAAGTCGAACTTCCTTCCCTCTTCCTTCAATTGCTCTAAGCTGGCACGCGCATCGCCGATCCGATATTCGACCGCGTCTCCGAGTCCAGCCTCCTCCATATGAGCCTTCGCCGTTTCCGCATACTCTTCTTTTAGCTCGAGAGAGGTTAAACGCCCGCCGCTTGCTAGTCCTCTTGCTAAGCAAATACCGCTGTACCCGCCGAGTGCGCCGATCTCCAGCACTTCGCGCGCGCCGCGGAGCGAGACGAGCATCGTCAGCAGTCTGCCGTAGCCGTCCGCGATCGAAATATCCGGCATTCCTTTAGCAGCAATCCCCTTCTTCGTTCTGATAAGATCGGCGTCCTCACTGTATAGACCGTCCGCATATTGTTCTTCTATCGTTGACATCTTTCAAATCTCTCCAATATTTCAGTTTGTAAATCAAGCTCGCTTTGTCCTATACTTGATTGTATGATTTTGACCGCGAGGAAACAACTGCGTTTTCGCATATAAGGAGAGAAGAAACACTTTATGACCACAATCAATCTGATCGCGACTGCACCGATGGGACTTGAAGCCGTCGTCGCCCGCGAGTTGAAAGAACTAGGCTATGACAATTTAAAAGTAGAGAACGGCCGCGTCCGTTTCCAAGGCAGTCCCATCGACATTTGCCGTACAAACCTGTGGCTTCGCACGGCTGGCCGTGTGCTCGTGGAAATGGCTGAGTTTCCGGCAAGGACGTTTGAGGAATTGTTCGAAGGCACGAAAGCGATCGACTGGCCGGAATGGATTCCAGAGGATGGCGAGTTTCCAGTCAACGGACGTTCGCAAAAATCGCAGCTGACGAGCGTCCCCGCCTGCCAATCGATCGTCAAGAAAGCGGTCGTTGAGAAAATGAAGGAGCGCTACGGCACCGAGTGGTTCCATGAGGACGGCGGCAAGTTCGTCATTGAAGTGTCCCTGATGAACGATCTGGCGCTCATTACGCTTGATACGACCGGAGCTGGTCTCCATCAACGCGGCTATCGCCGAGTATCGACGGAGGCGCCTCTGCGCGAGACAATGGCTGCCGCGCTCGTCCAGCTTAGCCGTTGGCGTCCGGAACGGCCGCTGTATGATCCATTCTGCGGTTCGGGCACCATCCTGATCGAAGCAGCGATGATCGCATGGAATATCGCGCCGGGTCTCCGCCGCAGCTTCAACAGCGAAGGCTGGCCGCTCGTGTCGAACGAGCTTTGGGAAGAAGCGCGCAACGAAGCTTTCGATGCGGTAAAAGATGACGTGCCGCTGCAAATTGCCGGTTCCGACATCGATCCGTACGCGATCGAGATCGCCGAAGCGGCCGTGCGCAAAGCGGGCTTCAGCAAAGAAATTAAACTAAGCGTGCTGCCGGTCGCGAAGATGAAGCCTCAAGGCGAATATGGCGTCATTATTACCAACCCGCCTTACGGAGAGCGGCTAGGTGACGACAACGAAGCGGAGCTGGCCATTCGCCAACTGGGACTGTCATCGCTTCACTTGCCAACCTGGTCCTTCTTCGCAATAACGCCGACGAAGTCGATCGAGCATTACTTCACCCGCGCAGCCGATAAAAAACGCAAACTGTTCAACGGCCGCATCCAAACCGATTTCTACCAATTTTTCGGCCCATTGCCTCCACGCAAATAAACAGGAATGCGCTGAAAAGTTGAACTTCCGCTAAAAACGCCCCGCCCGCAACCACCGGTTGACGGACATGGCGTTTTTTTTTGCGCTCACTACTCTTGCAGAAGGTATGAGAGAGGAAAAAGGTAGATAGACTGATGCTATCGGCGTGAAACTGCAGAGGGCTCCGGCTTATGAACTGACCCCGGTGCGGTTTTCGGAGCTGTAAGACGGTTTGCCGCCTTACAGCTCGACTTGGGCTCGTTTCTTGGCTCTGTAAGACGGTTTTCCGTCTTACAGCTCGACTTGGGCTCGTTTTTTGGCTCTGTAAGGCGGTTTTCCAGCTTACAGCTCAACTTGGGCTCGTTTTTTGGCTCTGTAAGACGGTTTTCCGCCTTACAGCTCGACTTGGACCCGGTTTTCGCCTCTGTAAGACGGTTTTCGGCTTACGGCTCAACTTGGGCTCGTTTTTCGGCTCTGTGAAACGGTTTTCCGCCTTACAGCTCGTCTTGGGCACGTTTTTTGGCTCTGTAAGACGGTTTTCCGTCTTACAGCTCGACTTGGGCTCGTTTTTTGGCTCTGTAAGACGGTTTTCCAGCTTACAGCTCGTCTTGGGCACGTTTCTTGGCTCTGTAAGACGGTTTCGAACCTAACGAGCCGGCTCGGACGCGCTTTTCGTCTCCGTAAGGCTCCTTTGAGCCTTACAGCTCGGCTCGAGCACGCTTTTCGCCTCTGTAAGGCGCTTTCGAGCCTTACGGGCCGACTCGGACGCGCTTTTCGCCTCTGTAAGGCGCTTTCGAGCCTTACAGACCGACTCGGACGCGCTTTTCGTCTCTGTAAGGCGCTTTCGAGCCTTACAGACCGACTCGGACGCACTTTTCGTCTCTGTAAGGCGCTTTCGAGCCTTACAGACCGACTTGGACGCGCTTTCCGACTCTGTAAGGCGCTTTCGAGCCTTACAGACCGACTCGGACGCGCTTTTCGTCTCTGTAAGGCTCTTTCGAGCCTTACAGCTCGACTCGGACGCACCTTTCTGCCTCTGTAAGGCGCTTTCGAGCCTTACAGAGGCTCGACTCAGACCCGCTTTCTCCCTCTGTAAGGCGCTTTCCGGGCAGTTTGACAGCACTTAAAGCGTTTGCACGATACGTTCACAAGGTTTATAGTGTAGAGATGTTTGGATTGGCAAGGCAATGGCAAGGCAAGCTCTTAGAACGAAAGGAATGGAATTAAGAAGATGGAATGGGGAACTGTCCGGCAAAATCCGCTGCGGCGCGTCATGCGGACGACGCTTGAGTGGCTGGAGCGTTTGAAAGCGGTGGATTTGCTTTTATTTTGGATCGTCATCATGCTAAAAATCTTATGGTTTGATCAATTGCTCGATATCCCGAATATGCGAATGGATGATTACGACAAATACGTGGCCGCCGGGACGCTCGGGATTGTCTCCTTCTGGACGATTTGGCTTCCAACCCGCGGGCGCATTGTAGCGCTTGCTATAGTAAATGTTCTGCTTTCTTTCCTGATGTACGCCGATATCATCTACTATCGTTACTTTCAAGATTTGATTTCGGTTCCGGTGCTGATGCAGGCCAGTCAGGTCGATTCGCTCGGCGAAAGCATCGGAACGCTGCTTGAAGCGGCTGATTTCTGGCTGTTGGCCGACTGGATTATCGTGATCCCATTTGCGGTATACACCATCTGGCGAGGAGGCGCCGATTTGCGCGACACGTTCGGGGCAGATCGCCGTAAAGCAGGCTGGCGTCAATGGGCTGTTCGCGTCGCCCTTGGCGTCGCAATCGGTGTAATGGGTACGAATATGGCCATCGGCCATATTTCCGAGGCGAGGCGGACTTGGGCCATCGGCTTGTTCGAAAATAATTGGTGGAGTCTCTCGCTGTACAATGTGACGGGAGTCGTCGGGTTCCACGGCTATGACGTGTACAGATACGCTAAGCAGCACTGGCTGGGCACGGAGCAGGTATCAGCGGAAGCCGCTGATGAGATACGGCAATGGACCGAGGAAAGAGCCGACGGCAGGCATCATCTGGAACAGGCTTCATCTTTCGGTGCGTACAAGGGCAGCAATGTACTGCTTGTCCAAGTCGAGGCGCTGCAAAATTTCATGATCGATCGCTCAATCGGCGGCGAGGAAATTACTCCGAACTTAAATAGGCTTGTGAAGGAGAGCGCCTATTTCGACCAGTTTTATCATCAAACGTCGCAAGGCCGAACGTCTGACGCCGATTTCCTGGCCAACTGTTCGCTTCAACCGCTCGCAAGCGGATCGGTATTCATCCAGTATGCGAGCCACACGTTCAACTGCTTGCCGCAGACGCTGAGCGACAACGGTTATGAGACGACGGTTCATCATGCGTATGACGGAGGTTTTTGGAACCGGAATACGATGTACCCTAGCATGGGCTACGACCATTTTTACAGCAAAAAACACTTCGAGCTGGATGAGCCGATCGGCTGGTCGCTCGGCGACCGCTCGTTCTTTCGCCAGTCGATGGACAGGATTGATGGCCAGCAGCAGCCGTTTTACGCTTTTATGATTACGCTCTCGACGCATCACCCTTTCACAATGCCGGAATCTGAGCGCAAGCTTGCAGTTGGCGAACTGGAAGGGACTATGATGGGCGATTACCTGCAATCTGTTCATTACGCGGATGCTGCGCTTGGCGAATTGGTTGAATCGCTCAAACAAAAGGGCTTGTGGGACAAGACGATCTTCGCCTTGTACGGCGACCATGACAATTCGATCAAAGACTGGGAGCTGTTCGAACGGTTTCTGGAGCAGCCGCTGAACGATTTAGAACGCCAGATGATATTGAAGCAGGTTCCTTTCATCGTTCACCTTCCCGACGGAGCCTATGCAGGAACGCAAACGCAAGTCGGCGGTCAGCTGGACGTAACGCCTACGCTGCTTCATTTGCTCGGCATCTCTACCGCCGACCAAACGCTGCTCGGAACTCCGCTACTCACTGCAAACAAATCCGGCAACGATGGTAAGCTGATCGTTCAGCGCAACGGGGCCTTCACCGACGGGAAGCTTTACTTCCTTCCGTCCTCCGACGGCATTGCGGCTAATGGAGCGTGCTGGAGCGTATCGGACAACGAGATAATCGACACTGCCAAATGCCTTCCTTATGTTGAGGCCGCTGCGGAGGAACTGGCGAAATCGGATCAAATCGTAAACAATGATCTCATCCCGCAATTTATTGAAAGCCGCTCGATTCCTGCAAGCACATTTGAATAGGCCGACCATAAACAGGGCTGACCCAGCAAACTTCAAACGCTGCACTCCCGACAATTAAAAGCCTCCCGATTCGCCGCATTGACCAATACGGCTGAACTAACTATTCGATCTGCTTCGAATGCCGCTTCAACCAGTCCAGCACATCGTCGATCGATTGGACGGGAACAATGTTCAGCTTAGGAGCCGCCGCTCGTGCTTCGTCCGACGCCTCGGCCGGCACGAAAAATACATCAGCGTCGGTTCGCGACACCGCATACGCTTTTTGCGGAATACCGCCGACCATGCCGACCGAGCCGTCAGGCTCTATCGTACCCGTTCCTGCTACGTTCACGCCGTTCGTCACCCCGCCCGGCGTCAGTTGGTCGATCAGCGCCAGCGTGAGCATCGCGCCGTGCGACGGACCACCGATATGCGCAATATAATGCTTGAAGTGGACGCCGCGCGGTTTATCGGCATGAAGCTCATCCTGTACCGAGACGCCGAACACTGCCCTTCCCGGCTTGCCGTCATCCGTCTGCGCTTCGCCCGTCGGAACGCGGACGGCCGTCTCGCTGCCGTTCCGGCGCAAGCCCACATTTACGGTATCGCCGGGTTTTACCTTCTCCGTCATGTACGAGACCATTTCCATAACACTTCGAATGACGGAGCCGTTCAAGCTGACGATAACGTCACCCGCCTGCAGCGATTTGGACGAAGGGCCTTCTTTCACAACAGCCGCAACAAGAACACCTTCACTCGAGACGCCTTTGCCGATTCCTGCCTTTTGCATCGCAATAGCCGAAGCGATATCGTCTGCCCCCGTCTTCATGGCTACAACCTGCGTATACGCTTCTGTCAGCGGCGGTTCATTCTTGCTTTTTCGCTCGAACACGTACTCTGGAAACAACTTGCCATATAAAAAATCAGAAAGAAAGGCCGGCCTTTCAAATACAAGCACACCGCTGACGCTGCCGCCCTGACCCCCTCCTTCAGCATGTGCATAATGATTCATGGCGATCGTCATCGCCGGATACGTCACGCGATACGGTACAGGGTAAAGAAGAGCGGCGAATAAGACGGCGGATGAACCGAGCCAGATCAGACCGCGCTTAGGCCAGCCAAGACGCTTTCCACGGCTGCGGCCGGCGAGGACCGCTTCGCTGAACAGCCCATCGATCAATGCCAGCAGCAAAGCAGCTGCGACGGCAGCCAAGTTAACGAGCAGCCTTTCGGGATCGCTCAGCACAAGCAGAATGGCCGTTGCGGCCACTAATGCAGTTAACGCGCGTATGCCAATCAACACTCGACCCGTCTTGTGGACTGGCCGAATAAGAACGGCCGCCGCTCCGATCAGAACAAGCAGCGGCAGCACCGCTACTCCGTAGAGCATGTCGTCGATCAATTCAATCCACAATCGCCCGGAAGGAGTGCGGAATGGAGCGGGAAGCCAAATGAGTTGTACAAATACAATGCAAACAAACAGAAACGAAAACGCGGCCGCATACATTCGGCGATTCATCATGTTATCCGCCCGTTCTTTTATAAAATTTTCGGTTCATAACCGAAATCAGCGCTTATGTAGCTGCTTCATCCAAAAAAGCGACGACTTGATTCAGTTTATGCAAATCATTGGGAGCTATTTTGAAAGTCGTTCCCGGCTCACCCGTGCCACCGTAAATAAAGGGATGCTGCCTGGCTATTAAAAAAAGACTCAACATCGCTGTTGAGTCTCTTGGTCCTGCAATCGGCCGCGCGGCCTTCCGCTATTTCAAATACTGACGCGCTTTTTCAATCGCTTCGTCCTCGTTCGCCGCCTTGATATAGCGGCCATTAATAAAAATGAATGCATAGCGGGCGCATGGCCCGCAATAAGATTTGCAGCCGACGCGTATTTCCGCGTCGGGCGCCATTTGCTGCAGCTTCGGCAAGATCGATTTGACCTTGACATGCTTGCATTTCTCGCATACACGTATATCGTTTGCCATCTTTATCTTCCTATCTGCAATCAAGTTCGTTCAGCCGCCGGCTAGCAGGCAGCGATCAATGCTCGCCGTGATTTCCTTTGGAAGGATTCGTTACGGCAAAGCCCTCTTCCGGCACATAGAAATAATCGATGCGGACGCCGTCCAAAAAGTCGTTGTCCTTTTCCAAAATAACATCGATATCCTTGTCTGTGGAAACGACTACATCCTTCTCTGTAGGCTCGTCAATTCCAAGACCATAGTGGGCATGGTCGCCGTGCGCATGCGTCACGTAAACGCGCAGTTTTTTACCTTCGTTTTCCGGCTTGTCCAGCTCAAGCTTTAATATTTTTGCAGCATTACGCGAAATTTTGCAATTCATAGTATCCGCTCCTTCTTATCATTCGAACAAGATGCCTCGGCATCATCGTATTTTATTATACTTCTTCTCCATTCTCCGGGCAAACCATTCCGCAGCTATCATCGTCACGGCGATGTCATCGAATGGCAACAGCGGCATCACATCGGGCAATACCCAATAGAGTGCCACCGGAACGAGAAAAAGCAACTTGTCGAAGATGGAGACTTCTTTCGAACGGAGCAGAGCGAAAATGCGGACGAACGTATTGCGCCAATGACGCAGCGAAAAAATTTTACGCACCGGGCACATCACCTCGCTGCCATTATAGCATAGACGTGCCCGATGTTCATATTGAGGTAATTCGCGTGCGACCGCCGCCATCGTGCTGCGTCCTGACGCGCGGCGCCTTCGGCTTTGCCGCCTTACCGATGAAGCACAAGCAATTCCGTCAGCAGCGGCTGCAGCGACCGATATATATCATCAAAATGGTCGACTGGCAGCGGATTGCTGCCCATGCCAGCTTCAATCGTGAAGGCAGGCTTCCGATATTGCTGAATGAACCAGTCTTTATAGCCGGCGTCGCTGCCCGTCAGCTTAACGGGCTTGTAGCCGCTTGCCTTCCCCAGCCGCTCTGCCAGCTCTAATGCGTTGTCCGGCTCATAATCGCGATAATTCCAATAAATCTCTTCTCCTTGCGTATGAAGCGCTGCCGCCGTATCAAATTGCAGCAGTGATGTAAAATTGGCGATAGCCTGCGCTTCCGGTTCACTCAAAGGGTACGGCCCCGGATAATCGCGAGGCGCCGGACCGGCCGTTCCCCTCCTCTCGCGCTCCTCCTCCCAATGCGCCGGAAACTGATCGTTCAGGTCGACGCCGCGAGCGTTCGCCTTCCATTGATCGAATTGGTCCGAGCCCCCGTTCCAGTCCAACAGCTGCCTGTAATGCGGATGAGTCTGCTGCAAGCCGTACAACGCCAAATCGACGCCGTCTGGATTGACCATCGGCACGATCCACAGCGACGTTTCCTCGTAAAGCCGACAAGCGCGCTGGCCATTTAAATCGTTATCCTCTACGCAAGCGCTGGACCAATCCTCTAAATAGCGCATGAGCAACGCTGATGTAATCCATTCGTTCGCGTGAAAGGCGCCATTCAAATGAACGCGTCGAGGCCCTCTGCCGCAACGCAAGGCGACAATTGGCCGTCCCATGACAGATTGTCCAATTGCATACGCCTCCACAAAAGACCGCTTGCCAATCAATCGAATGCAATCCCCAATCATAGCCCGATACCCATAGCTGGCGAGACCAATGTTTTTTTCGCTCAAATTTCCACCTCACCTCATCTCGATATATCCGCTCCTTTATGCCTATTCAGAATGGCCGGAGTCCATGCAACGGATGAATGGAGGTAAGTGGGGACGATCGCCTAATGTTCTTATTGTGTTTATTGTGTTGTCTGGCATCTTCAACGAAGCCTTGAAGCTTGCCTTTTGCCGGGCGAATGTCGAAAAGAAGAACAAATAAAGGATGCCCGCTTATCCAGCCGATTGGCCGAGATAACGGGCATCCTATCGCAATTAACAAATTTGTGGAACCCGCCATACGATCGGCCTCAGCTCCATATGCTCGCCCAGCCATTGACGGGCGATCGTTTGAAACAGATCCGGGTTGCCGCTGCAAAAAAACTGATGAACAGGCATACGGACATCCGAGAGCATGCCCGATTGACGTAAAATGCTTGTTGCTTCCCTCGTCGTTTCTTCCGCCGAGCTAATCAGACTGATGCCAGTGCCCATCACCTCGGAAATCGTTTCGGATAAAAACGGATAATGCGTGCAGCCAAGTATCAGACTGTCGATGGGATACATCCGCAAATGGCCGATCGATTGACGGATCGTTTTGTACGCCTCATGCGATCGGAAGTCGCCGCGTTCGACAAGCGGGACGAACTGAGGACACGCTTCACTGATGACGCGAACGTCGGGGGACAGCTCCAGCAACGCCGTCTCGTATGCGCCGCTTCGAATGGTGCCTTCCGTGCCGATTACGCCTACGCAGCCGCTGACCGTCCGGCCGACTGCCGCCCTTGCTCCCGGTTTGATAACACCGACTACCGGCACTTGAACGAGCCGGCGAATATCGTCAAGGGCAAAGGCAGTACTCGTATTACATGCGATAATGATCATTTTCGGATGAAATTGGGTTAAATAATCGACGATTTCACGGGTGAATCGGGCTACTTCCTCCGGCGGCCGAGATCCGTACGGGGCTCTTGCCGTATCACCGAAATAGACAATGGCTTCTCCGGGCAGCTGGCGCATCATCTCTTTAACGACCGTTAAACCACCGACGCCCGAGTCGAGTACCGCAATCGGTTGCTGCACAAACACACCGCTTTCTATATGACGATATTGGCAGTTGCTGCGACCTGTATAGACACCAATATCATATGATATGCGCCTTGCAAACGTACCTAAATCCGCATAAAGAAGCAGCCAAGTCGCTTTTGAACCTCCGCGCTTGGCTGCTTCTTGAATTTATTCAACCGTTACGGGCACACGCTCTTCCTCTTGCGGCGCAACAACAGCCTCCGCATCGATATCGTCTGCAATCTCCTCTGCTGACAATGGCTTGCGGTCCCGGACGATGTCCGCCACGGAAATAGCCGCTTCCTTTGCCTTTCCTGCAATATGAGATGCTTGATCGCCGATTTGCCGAGCGATTCTGCCTGTCGTATCGCCGACTCGATTCGCCGCTCTAACGGTTGATTCTTGAACCTTGTGCGCCCCTTCCGCCAAGTCCTTACGCAATTCCTTGCCCGCTTTCGGCGCGAGCAGCAAAGCGGTGATAGAGCCTACAACCCCTCCCGCTAACGCCCCGTAAATAAAACCTCTCGATTGTTTGCGTGCTGACATCAATGAATCGCTCCCTTCGTTCTGGATGACGCTATTCGTCCGGATGCGCGGCATCGGCATCGTTTCGGCGCTTGCGATTAGTTTGCCATAGCTGCCAGGCGGCCATACCAAGCTCCGCCCAATCTAAAGCTTCCTCGACACGCCGTTGCCCAGAATCCCGCTCCGCATGGCGCGAAACAGACTTTGCCAGCACGGCGGCAGCCTCATTGGCCGCTCGGGAGGCGTGCTCGATCGTTCCGCCGATATGAGACG
This sequence comes from Paenibacillus sp. NPDC058071, assembly GCF_042885235.1. NCBI lineage: Bacteria > Bacillati > Bacillota > Bacilli > Caryophanales > Paenibacillaceae > Paenibacillus > Paenibacillus sp. NPDC058071. Next base: position 287,462 of record NZ_JBHVSK010000005.1, on the reverse strand, counting down.
CAGCTTCGAAAAGCCGATTGACTGAGTGCAGCTGCCGATTAACCGTCCGGATCGTTTCCTCAGCCGGTTCGGCAATTCTCTCCAACCGTTCCGCTGAACCTTGCAGACGGCGGCTCAGCTCATCGGCCGCTGACTGTACCTTTGCTAGCTTTATCATAGCTGCCCTAGCGAACAATAACAGACCGATCGTCAATACAGTGAATGCAACTGCAGCTGAAGCAGCGCTCCATTCCACCACGCTCATGCGCTCCCCTCCCGTTATACCGTCTGACTTGCTTAACTCTGCCGTCAGAACCGGGCGAATGCCCATTTCGTATTAGCATTATAAGCAGCATAGGCTTGTCTTGACACAGTATGCGGAGGAAAACTTTCTTACGCGACGGGCAGCCAAGTCAAATAAAAAGCGCGGCTGCCTGTCGGCAACCGCGCTCTGCTTTTCTTCTGTTAAATGAGCTCGCGTTCTATGTAGCTCTCAACCGCTTCTTTATAAACCAGAAGCTGTTCGGACAGTTCCTTTGTCATCGGATGAAGCTGTTCCCGGTCCCAAGTGAAATAGTCCTGCACAAGCGGCCTGCGGAGCTTGACCAGCTCGATGAACGTCTCCTGCAAATGCCGCGGAAATACGCCCTCTTCGCCTGTAATTTCAATAATGTCTTCATAACTGCTTGCATCCCGCATAATAAAACCGTCAATCAGAAAGCTTCCTACATCCGTTATCGTCTCGGCAGCCAGATGAAGCGCCCGTTCCTGCGCAAGCCCTTCAATCAACGTACCTTGCCAGCCGTCGGCTAGCGTTCGAAGCGCTTCCGAAATGGCCGGAATAGCCTGCAGTCTCACTCCGATTTGTTCTTGGTTTACGTAATACATGGCCATTCTCCCGCTTTCAGTCTTGCTTTTTGTTTTTAGCCTTGCGTTTCAGCCAAGCCACCATGATGACGCTGCTGGCTAAGATGACGATCAAATAGGTCATCATTTCATATACGTCACGCATTCCCCCGCCAACGTCCTTTCTAGCTTTCGAAATCTACGCTGGCCGAAGCTTCGCGCACTTGGGTCATATACTCGATCACTTTTTGATGCTCCGGATGCACCTGATAAACATTCAGCGCGTCCAACGAATCGAATTTTGTAATGAGCGCGATATGATACGAACGTTCGGAGTGCAGCACGTCAATACCGACTTCAATGTATTTCAAAACGTCGATTTTTCCCTCCATGTTGCGGAGCACTTGCGCGGTTTTTTCCACGTTTTCTGGACTGCCGTCCTTTAATTTAAAAAATACGATATGTGTAATCATAATTCCCGTTCTCCCTTCGTCGAATGACAACTATCCTTTTGTCACATAATAACCCAAGAAACCGCATTACGGCAACACGCCCTAACGTAGAAAGGATCGGTCCGCTATGCGATATACGGTTACTATCGCCGCTACCCTTATCGGTCTCGCGCTATGCCTGTACAATTCAACGGGCTACGACCCGCATAATTTCGTCTTCTTTATGTTCAGCATTCCTGCATGGTTCGCCGACCTGTTCGTCGATATCCACGATGTCAGCGTCATGCTCATGTATGTGCTTACCGTCATTAGCTGGGCCGCGATCGGCCTACTTGCCGATTGGCTCATCGCCAGAGGAAGAAGCCGTCGCCGTGCAAGCTAATAAGCAAAGAGGAGCCGTTAGGCTCCTCTTTCTTTACGTTTTACGCTGCTTCAACAATCAGTTTCGTTTTCATTTCCGTATGGCCCGCTCCACATGGAACCGAGCAATGGATAATATATTCACCCGGCTTGTCGAACTCCAGATTGGTCTCCAGATTATCTCCTTCGAGGTCAACGTTCAGCTCGTCGATCTTAATGCCGTGAACGCCGCTTTTATTCTGAAGCTTCAGAATAACCTTGTCGCCGACTTTCACTTTATATTCTTCTTGACCGAACGTGAAGTCGCTGTTCGCTTCGACTTTCACCAATACCGTTCCTTCCGGCAGCGCAGCCGACTCGTCAACCGGTTTCTCTGGCAGGCCGAACGTCAGCAAATACACTCCCAGAAGAGAGGCTGCTGTCAATAGAATGAACATAATCCACTTTTGCATTACTCCGTGCTCCCCTTTACGAACGTTGTGTTTGCTTCTTATATTACATAAGATCGTCCGAAGTTCACAACCTTAAACTTCTTTTCAAGGAAAACTTTTTACTCTTTTATGACAAAACCATGAACTTTCTGTGATCATGCTTGAAAATATCGCTTCAACACCCTTTCGGATTCTGCTTTCACATGACTCCAAAGCATACGAAACGTATGGCGGTAGCCGCGGCAAACATAATCGACATCGACGCCGTCCGTGCCGCGCCTCTCCTCCAGCAGCTTGATGCCCTTCTCTTTAAACCGCTTCCTAAGCGCAGCCTGATCGAGCAGCACTCGATCCTGAACACCTCTTAGCATCGATTCGTACAGGCGGGGCAGCTTGATCGCAGATGCTCCGATCGAACGAATATCATGGTCCAGCACCCGCATCACAACGCCCAGCAGCACATACTTCTTGACCGATTCAAGCTCGTCCTCCGTCTGTACCGGCGGCCGGGCAAGCGCTAACGCGCCGCCGCTTCCGCCGAATGTCGTCCCTTTGTCCACCGTTATGGCCACCTTTCTATAACAAGAACATATGTTCTTATTATAGCCGATCCACTTCCTTTTAGGCAAGCCTTCGAAAATAAGCGTCTACCCTTCACCTCTGTCCGTTCCACGTTAATGAATCATTGCATCTACTTTTTCTCTTTTAAAATTTCAATGATTTTACGAATCCGATCCGGCATTGGCAGACCGATTCGGCCGTAATTTTCGGTAATTGAAATCAGTTCGTTCGCGATATAAAAGTAAATGGCAGCGCCCATTGTCACATCGGGCAGGTTCAAAAGCAGATCGACACGGTGAGCTAACAGAACAACAAGCAGCATTAATCCTTTCCGTGCGAGCCCCCATGCGCCAAAAGAGCTGTTTAAGCCGCGCCCCTCTCTTAATGACGCCAATACCCCCGATAAATAGTCGAGCCCCATTGCAACGACAAGAACGGTCAGAGACTCGTCCCAGCTGCCGAAAGCGAATGTAATAATCGAACCCAATATAGCGCTGACGGAACAGACTTTAATTAATGGCAAGCTTGCCACCCCTCTCCCTCGATAGAATCGCTATTATTCTATGCCGGAGAAAAAAAGGTTGTCCTCAACTAGCATACAAAATGCGAGCGTATTTTCAGTTTTCGAGTTTATTGGGCAAGCTTGACGTTGTATGGACGAAAAAAACTTCCGATCCGTGTCATCAACGGAATCGGAAGTTTCTTGCCTTGCATCGCCCTTACCCCGCTTCGACGCTGTCTTTAGGCGCCTGGCCGGTGAATTGGCTGTTGTACAAATCCGCATAAAATTGCCCCAACGCAAGAAGCTCGTCATGCGTGCCTTGCTCGATAATTCGACCTTTGTTCATCACAAGAATTAAATCGGCGTCGCGTATCGTCGACAGACGGTGTGCGATAACAAAGCTCGTTCGGCCTTTCATCAGCTCGCCCATCGCTTTCTGAATGAATATTTCAGTCCGCGTATCGACGCTGCTTGTCGCCTCATCAAGAATAAGAATGGAAGGGTCGGCCAAAATCGCCCTCGCAATCGTAAGCAGCTGCTTCTGGCCTTGCGAAATATTGGTTCCTTCCTCATTCAGCACCGTATCGTACCCCTCCGGCAGCGTCCGGATAAAGTGATCGGCATGAGCAGCCTGCGCCGCTGCAACGATTTCCTCATCAGAGGCGCCTTCCCGTCCATAGCCGATATTGTCCCTAATTGTGCCATTGAAGAGCCACGTATCCTGCAGCACCATCCCGAACAAACGGCGCAGCCCGCTGCGTGAATGCATCGTAAGCGGCACACCGTCAATCGTTATCCGACCGTCGCTCAGCTCGTAGAAGCGCATCAGCAAATTAATAAGCGTCGTTTTACCGGCTCCGGTCGGTCCGACGATCGCGACGGTTTGACCTGGTTTGACCTCAACATTCAAATCTTCGATTAAAGGAGCGTCCGCGCTGTAACCGAAGGCGACATGCTCGAACCGCACCTCTCCGCGGGCCGAAGCGTGATCAGCCGCATGATTCTGGTCTGGCGTTTCCTCTTCTTCGTCCAGCAGTTCGAACACCCGTTCCGCAGAAGCGATCGTCGATTGAATGACGTTCGAAATATTCGCCAGCTGCGTAATCGGCATTGTAAACTGGCGCACATATTGAATGAAGGCAAGGATATCGCCCAGCTCGATTGCTCTGCGCGTTACGAGCAAGCCGCCTACGATGCTTACAAACACATAGCCAATATTGCCGATAAAGCTCATAACCGGCATAATAATGCCAGAAATAAACTGGGCTCTCCAGCCCGATTCGTAAAGCTGTCCATTCATTTCGTTGAACTTTTCGATAGACCGTTCCTCACGACCGAACGCTTTTACAATCTGGTGGCCTGTAAACATTTCCTCCACATGACCGTTCAGCTTGCCAAGCTCGGCCTGCTGTCTGATGAAATAAGTCTGCGAACGCTTGGCTATGATCGCTGTTGCGACCAAGCTGACCGGAATGGTCAGGAAAACGATTAACGTCATCAGCGGACTAATCGTTAACATCATTACGATAACGCCAATAAGCGTGATAATCGATGTAATAAATTGCGTTAAGCTTTGCTGCAGCGTCATGCTTATATTGTCGACGTCATTAACGACGCGGCTTAAAATTTCGCCGTTCGAACGGGAATCGAAATACTTAAGCGGAAGCCGTTCGAATTTCGCGTTCACTTCCTTCCGCAAGCCGTAAACGGTCCGCTGCGCCACTCCCGCCATTAAATACTGCTGCAGATAAGCGAATATCGAGCTGATTAGATACAGCAGCACCAGTTTGATTAATATGGCATTTACCGCATCAAAATCGATATGCGCATCAGGAATGCCCTGCATTTTGGCCAAAACGCCTTTAGACAGCTCCGTGAACGCCTTGCCCATAATATCGGGACTCAAAATAGTAAAAACCGTACTCAGCGCAGCCGTCAGCAGCACCAATAACAATTTAAAACGATGCGGTTTTAAATACGTGATGAGCCGAAAGAGCGTTCCTTTGAAATTTTTCGCTTTCTGGACGGGCATGCTCATGCCCATACCCGGTCCCGGACCGCCCATGCCTCTGCCCGGCCCTCTTGGCGTATGCCTCTCCGATTGTCGGCTCATGCGATCTCCTCCTCCGACAGCTGCGATGCGACGATTTCCCGATAAACGCTGCAGCTTTCCATCAACTCGCGATGATTGCCGATGCCCGCGATCAGCCCTTCCTCCAACACGATAATACGATCGGCGTCCATGACGGTGCTGACGCGCTGAGCGACAAGAATGACGGTCGATTGGCCGATTTCCGGTCGCAGCGCAGCCCTCAGCTTCGCATCGGTTTTAAAATCGAGCGCAGAGAAGCTATCGTCGAACACATAAATATCCGGCTTTCTCACTAACGCTCTAGCGATGGACAGTCGTTGCTTTTGCCCGCCGGAAACATTGATCCCGCCTTGCGCAATGACCGAATCGTAACCTTGTTCCATAGCTGTGACGAAATCGTCGGCTTGTGCAATGACCGCCGCCCGGCGCACTTCTTCTTCCGTTGCGTCCTCTTTGCCGTATCTGATATTATCCGTCACCGTGCCTGTAAACAATACCGCCTTCTGCGGCACAAAGCCGATTCGCGAGCGGAGACTGCGCTGGGTCATCTGCTTGACGTCCTGCCCGTCAATCAATACGGAGCCGTCACTCGTATCGTAGAAACGCGCAATTAATCCGACTAACGTTGATTTGCCCGAACCCGTACCGCCGATAATCGCCGTCACCTCTCCAGGTCCCGCGTTAAACGAAATATGGCTTATAGCGGCCTGCTCCGCTCCCGGATAGTGGAACGTCACATCGCGAAACTCAACCCGTCCTTGACCAAGACCGGCCGCTTCCGCCGCATTCGGCGCGTCTTTCATCGAAGGCGCCATCTCCAGCACCTCGTTAATCCGTACAGCCGACGCTTGCGCGCGCGGCACCATAACAAGCAGCATTGACAGCATCAGCAGCGAGAACATAATTTGCATCGCATACTGAATAAAAGCCATCAGCGAGCCCGCTTCCAAACTGCCATTGTCGATGCGCATGCCCCCGAACGCGATAATCGCAACTGTCGAGAGATTCATGACCAGCATCATTAGCGGCATCAGTACCGCCATTATTTTATTGACCTTAACCGCCGTTTCGGTCAAATCGGTATTGGCCTCGTCGAACCGTTTTGCTTCATGCTTCGTCCGGTCGAACGCGCGGATGACGCGAATGCCGGTTAATCCTTCTCGAAGCACCAAGTTCAGTTTATCGAGCTTCACTTGCATCGCTTTGAACAGCGGTATTCCTTTGCGCACAACGCCATAAATCGCACCTGCGAGCACCGGCAGAACGACGACCAATATGAGCGAGAGCTTTGCGTCTTTGGAAACGGCCATAATGATTCCTCCTATGCACATCATAGGAGCCATGACCATCATTCGCAGGATCATCATTAAAACTTGCTGCACTTGCGTAATATCGTTTGTCGTACGCGTTATTAAAGAAGCGGTGCCGATCTTATCGAATTCCTGCATCGAGAAATGCTCAGCATGACGAAACATGCCTTCCCGCAAACGCTTGCCGAATCCCGACGCCGTTTTGGCTGAGAAGAAGCTCGCGATGACCGAGCAGCATACGCCCACTGCCGATACGACGAGCATAAATCCGCCGATCTTCCAAATATACCCGGTATCGTTTGCCGTCACGCCCTTATCTACAATGTCCGCCATTAAAGTCGGGAGATATAAATCTGCGAGCGTCTGCAAAAAAACGAAAACGAGCACCATCGCCACCTCCATGCGGAAATGGTTCAAATATCGAAAAAGCTTTAACAAGTTTGCTCGACCTCCTGCCGTTCTGAACGATTGCCCTGCTGCTCAAAATAGGTTTTTGTCTTGAGCAGCAGCCTCGTAAAATGCTCCGTATCCTGTTTGCCCAAGTATGCTGCCAGCCCCTCCAGCCTCTCCTTCAGCATCGCGGCCGCATGTGCTGCGCGTCGCTCACCCTCCGGAGTCAACGCAAGCAGAACAGAACGCCGGTCCTTTGGATCCGGTCGCCGTTCTACCGCTCCAGCCGACTCCAGCCGGTTAATCAGCTGCGTTGCCGTCGGCGAGGTGACATGAAGCAGCTTGCTCAGCTCCGACACCTTCACCCCGACTCGCTCCCGCACGACCGACATGTGCTTGATGCACATAAGCGCCTGGAGCTCGCTCCGGCTGCCGTTTTCCGAGGAGTATTGCCAATGCTGTTTATGAAACAGCGTGAATGCTTCCAACAGCTTCATCGTATCAAGCTTCCACTCCTGTTCCTCTATCAATACGTATCCCTCCGCTTCCAAAAAATCGCTATTTGTTTTATGAGTAAAATAATAGGCAACCTAATTATAATCAAGCAAATGAAACAGCGTCAAATTAAATGAGAAAGGAATGTTGCATTTATGAACGTATTCTCATAAAACTCTCATAATGATTAAACCGCACCCGTGGTTAGGGATTTCCGCTCTAATTGGAACAAATTAGCGGATTAAAGTTATGTTATAGTGGTTCCAGTCGAGATGAACCTCAAATTCGAATAAAATTGAATCGAAAGGATATATTACATCTATGCGAACATTTAAACTTCCTGGTATTAAGAAAATAATGAAATTGACTATCTGCGCCACCATTGGTTTTTCCGCTTTTGCGTTTGGCTCCTTGGCCGATAAAGCCCAAGCTGCAACGCCCGAATCGCTAGCACTTATCGACAGCGGTAAAAACTATATCGGAACGCCTTATAAATTTGGAGCTCCCGTTGGCGTTACATATGCGTTCGACTGCTCTTCCTTTACAAAGTACATGTTTAATGGACTAGATATCGAGCTGCCAAGAACGGCCGGCGAGCAAGCAAACGTAGGCAAGAAAGTAGCAAAAGGTGAGCTAAGCGTGGGCGATCTCGTTTTCTTTAAAACAAACGGAAAAAACATCAGTCACGTCGCCATTTACGCCGGCTCCAACAAGATGCTGCACAGCTCCAGCAGCCAAGGCGTAACGCTTTCGAACATGAACTCTGCTTACTGGACGAAAAATTATGTTACGGCTCGCCGTGTGATGAGCTAATTTCCATATTGTAAAAAGCCCGGCCGCTGAGCCGGGCTTTTTTTGTCGTGAGCCGGGGACGAGGGCAACGCGTTGGGTGATGTCTGCTCCATGTTAGTTGGCCTTTTTGCAGCCGATTGTTAGTTGCGGTAACTCTCTTGAGGAGTATGGCGTTATGGGCGCGGATAGTTTTCCGGCTCATGGAGGCGCGATTGCGACGTTCTCACTGTTGTAAGGCTCCTTTGAGCCTTACAGCGCGACTCGGGCGTACTTTTTGCCTCTGTAAGGCTCCTTTGAGCCTTACGCTCGACTTGGACGCGGTTTTCGTCTCTGTAAGGCTCCTTTGAGCCTTACAACTCGACTTGGACGCGGTTTTCGCCGCTGTAAGGCTCCTTTGAGCCTTACAGCTCAACGTGGGCGTACTTTTCTTCTCTGTAAGGCTCCTTTGAGCCTTACAGCGCGACTCGGGCGCGCTTTTCGTCTCTGTAAGGCTCTTTAGAGCCTTACAGACGACTCGGGTGTGCTTTTTGCTTCTGTAAGGCTCCTTTGAGCCTTACAGACCGACTTGGGCGTGCTTTTTGCCTCTGTAAGGCTCCTTTGAGCCTTACAGCTCGACTTGGACTCGGTTTTCGCCTCTGTAAGGCTCCTTTGAGCCTTACAGCTCGACTCGGGCGCGGTTTTCGCCGCTGTAAGGCTCCTTTGAGCCTTACAGCTCGACTCGGGCGCGCTTTTCGCCTTTGTAAGGCTCCTTTGAGCCTTACAGCTCGACTCGGGCGCGCTTTTCGCCTCTGTAAGACTCCTTTGAGCCTTACAGACCGACTGGTGAATGTAGATCAAAAAGTACGCTTTAACAGCCATCCTGCTGCAATAAAACAAACACAACATTGTCTCTTTGTAAGACGGTACCCCTCTGTAAGAAGACTTACCGGCATACAGGGGCACGAATCGACTTTTCCACCTCTGTAAGACGGTTTTCCGCCTTACAGGGGCTCGATTGCGACGGTTTCGTCTCTGTAAGACGGTTTTCCGCCTTACAGGCTCGCAATTGCGACGTTTTCGTCTCTGTAAGACGGTTTTCCGCCTTACAGGCTCGCGTTTGCGACGTTTTCGTCTCTGTAAGACGGTTTTCCGCCTTACAGGGGCTCGATTGCGACGGTTTCGTCTCTGTAAGACGGTTTTCCGCCTTACGAGCTCGCGTTTGCGACGGTTTCGCCTCTGTAAGACGGTTTTCCGCCTTACAGGGCTCGATTGCGACGGTTTCGTCTCTGTAAGACGGTTTTCCGCCTTACAGGCTCGCAATTGCGACGGTTTAGACGCTGTAAGACGATTTTCCGCATTACAGACTCGCGATTGCGACGGTTTCGTCTCTGTAAGGCGGTTTTCCGCCTTACAGGGGCACGATTGCGACGGTTTCATCTCTGTAAGACGGTTTTCCGCCTTACAGGCTCGCGATTGCGACGGTTTCGTCTCTGTAAGACGATTTTCCAGCTTACAGGCACGCGAAGCGGAATATTGAGGAGCGACGAGCGCACCTGTTCGCGCGGTGTCCCCTTCACTCACTCCCTTCACCTCAATCAGCCATAAAAAAAGAAGCTCCGGCAACGGTTGAGATACCGTGCAGAGCCTCTTTTTTACTATATATATGATTACAGGCTGCTGAGCGTCTCCGTCAGTACAGGAACGATTTGCGATTTCCGGGAAACAACGCCTTTCAGCACCGCTTTGTTATCGACCAGCGATACGTTGTAAGCCTTCTCTACCGCTGCCGTTTTCGCACCAAGGGTCAGAGCGACCGAATCGCTGTTCAAAATGTCGGTTACGACGAATACGAACAAGTCCAGTCCTTTCGACGCGATAATGCCGTTCAGCGCCGCTTCCAGCTCTTGCTGGCGAACGAGCACATCGTTCACGTCGATCGCGTTCACTTGTGCGATTTCAACTTTGTAGCTGCCCATTTGGAACTCTTTCGCGTCCAGCGAGATGAGCTGCTCGATCGTTTTGTCGCGCAGGTCGGCGCCGGCTTTCAGCATTTCCAAGCCGTACGTTTGCGCGTCCACACCTGCGATTGCAGCAAGCTCGTTAGCTGCAGCGATATCTTGCTCCGTGCACGTTGGCGATTTAAACAGCAAAGAATCGGAAATGATGGCCGAAAGCATCAGACCGGCAATGTTTTTGCTAACCGCAATGCCGTTTTCTTTGTACAATTTATTCAAAATGGTAGCCGTGCAGCCTACTGGCTCTGCGCGGAAGTAAAGCGGCTGCGCCGTTTCGAAGTTGGCGATGCGGTGGTGGTCGATGACTTCCGTCACGCGCACTTGATCGATATCGGAAACGCTTTGCTGGCGCTCGTTATGGTCAACCAGAATAACGCTGTTTACTTCGTTCGCTACCGTCGAAACAAGACGCGGAGCTTCCGCGTTAAATGTACGCAGTGCATATTCCGTCTCACCATTCAATTCGCCAAGGCGAACTGCCTCTACGTTCGCTCCAAGCTGCGTTTTCAAATCGGCATACGCAATCGCGGAACAGATCGTGTCCGTATCCGGATTTTTGTGCCCGAAAATCAATGTTTTTTCCATTGCCTGCATTCTCCTTATTCGTTCGATATTGTTGACGAGACTTGTTCGGACAAGCCCGCTCGTTACCCAAACTCGATTATAGCGCAAATTAATATTTATTCCTATTCCTTTACAGAGAGTAATACAGAATGTCATCTTTTTTATGCCCGCCGAGTCTTGCCTATTTTGCCGTGCGGATGGTATAGTACGACAATAATAGAGAGATCGTCTACACAACATCGGGATAGGAGAGATCATCATGGCCTACAAAATCGCTTTTTTTGATATTGACGGTACGCTTGTGAACGAGGAAAAGCAAATTCCGCAAGACACGATCGACGCGATTCAAGAAGTGCAGGCAAAAGGGATCGAAGCGGTTATCGCCACCGGCAGAGCCCCTTATTTCTTCGCAGCGCTCGCCGAGCAGCTTGGCATCGATTCCTATGTCAGTCTGAACGGCGCTTACGTCGTATACAAGGGCAAGCCGATTTACAGCAACCCGATTCCGCAAAAGGACATGGAAGCGCTCGTCCGGCATGCCGGGCAGCATGATCATAAGCTCGTATTCGAAGGGCATTCCGCTTTTTATGCAAACGACGACGTCCACCCTTCCGTTATTCAAGCAGTCAAGTCACTGCGCGTCGAACTGCCCGGCTACGACCCTGATTTTTGGAAAAAGGAAGACATTTATCAAGCGTTCCTTCATTGTGAAGCGGAGGAAGAGCACTTGTATGAGGACGCGCTACCCGGTTTGCGGCTGATCCGCTGGCATCCTTCAGCAATGGATGTGCTGCGCGAGGACGGCTCCAAAGCAAAGGGTATTCAAGCTTTGCTTGAAAAGCTCGGCCTGTCGACCGACGATGCGATCGCCTTTGGAGACGGCTTGAACGACAAGGAAATGCTCGAAGCGGTAGGACTCGGCATCGCGATGGGCAATTCGCATGAAGAGCTGCTGCCTTTCGCCAATTACGTCACCGCACACGTGAACGAAGGCGGCATTCGCCAAGGGCTTCAGCACGCAGGATTGCTGTAACGTAAATTAATATAGAAATGATCCGTATGCAAAAAAAAGCCCGCAAGCAGCAGTCACGCTGTTTGCGGGCTTTTAGCTGTTGCAAGCTTTTAACTGTTTGCAAGCTTTCAGTTGTTTACGAGCCCTTTTATATGAAGAAAAACTTTCAAGCTAAAAAAACTAAAGAACCGATGATTTACCTCCGTCGATATTGATCGCCGTGCCTGTTACGTAGGACGCCGCGTCCGAGACGAGAAAAGCGATCGCCCGGGCAGCCTCCTCAGCTTCGCCGATCCGGCCGAGCGGAATACCGTGCCCCGGCAGCGCGGAAAATTGCTCCCACGTCAGCTCTGAATGACTAGACTGCCACATCCGTTCGATTTGCGCACTGCGAATGAGCCCGATGCAAACGGCGTTTACGCGAATGCGATTGCCTGCCAAATCTTTGCTCATTGCTTTCGTAAGCGCAAGGCCGGCTGCGCGGCTGACCGAGGTCGGCAGCGACGACGCTGGAGGCGTCTTGCCTGCCACTGCTGTGACATTTACGATCGCTCCGCCCCCCGCCTTCTTCATATGCGGCAGTGCCGCCTTCGCGAAATGGACGGCTCCAAACAGCTTCAAGTCGAGATCGTCCAACCAGCCTTCCGCTTCTACGCGCTCAAAAGGCGCTGCCGCCGATGTGCCGGCATTGTTGACGAGAATATCAAGACTCCCAAAATGTTCGGCCGTCAGTTCGACCGCCCGCTCACATTGCTCACGCTTCGCAACGTCGGCCGCGATCGTCAGCGGTCTGCCACCCGTCTGTTCCTCTATTCGAGCTGCGGCTTCCTCAAGCCCTTTCTCATCACGAGCGACGATTGCAACCTGCGCTCCTTCCGAGGCCAGCAGCAGTGCCGTCGCAAGGCCGATTCCTTTGCTTCCTCCCGTTATTAAAGCCACCTTACCCTGCAATCCTAAATCCATTCTTGCTCGCCTCCCATCTCATATAATTCCATCATAGCATATTTAGAACCCGCTGCCTTGCTTGCCGATGCGTTTACTTGACTTTGAATCTTCCTATCGGTATGGTGGAAATAAAAGGAGGCGTTATTCATAGTGGAACTGATCTATCATGGCCATTCTTGCATCCAGTTGTCAGCAGAAGGTAAATCGCTTGTCATCGACCCGTTCTTGCGAGGTAACGAGCTTGCCGTTACAAAACCGGAAGACGTGAAAGTCGATGCCGTATTGCTTACACACGCTCATATAGACCACATTCTCGACGCCGCACCAATTGCTAAAGCGAACAATGCGCCGGTCGTCGCCAACGTCGAGCTGGCTGCCTACATGTCTTGGAAAGGCGTGTCGACGCTTGACATGAATATCGGCGGCACGATCGATCTCGGGTTTGCGCAAGCGAAAATGATTCAAGCAATCCACAGCTCCGGTATTGTCGTGCCCAAGGAGGAGCGCGTTATCTACGGCGGTATGCCGGGCGGCTACATCGTAACGATTGGCGGTGTTACCGTGCTCCATCCAGGCGACACGGCACTGTTCAGCGACATGAAGCTAATCGGCGACCGCCATGAGATCGACGTTGCGCTCGTCCCGATCGGCGACCATTATACAATGGGACCGGACGATGCGCTGCTCGCCGCGGAATGGTATCAGGCGAAGCTGACGATTCCGATCCATTACAATTCGTTCCCGGCCATTCGTCAGGACGCCGAGCAGTTCGTCGAACGACTAGCGGCGAAAGGGTTGCGCGGACAAGTGCTGCAGCCGGGACAAGCCATCTCTCTATAACCCGCAATCCTGATTCTCGGTTCAAAAATACCATAAAGAAACCCGGTGTCATATGACGCCGGGTTTCTTCATGCTGTCTACAAAGCCCATTTCGAGTGTTCATTGAATTCAAAAACACAGAAACCATACGAAAATGCAGAAGATCGCCTACCTCGCCTTATGCTGCTAAGAAGAGGGTTCAAACTTTAAATCAGTACTTGATTTCAGCTATCACTGCTCTGCCAATCCTGTATACAAACGTTCTACAAACTCCGTTAATCGGCGATCCGGCTTGATGCCAAGCTCCAGCTGTAAATGCTCCTCCATCCGGCGATAGGATCGCACAGCTTCATGGCTTCGTCCCAGCTCCGAGAGCAGCTTGATCATCTCGAAATAAATATCCTCGCGAATCGGATCGAGCCGGACGATCTCTCCAAAGTAATGCAGCGCATTTTGAGGCTGCCGTCCCGCCAGCTCATAGCTTGCGGCAATCTCCATCAGCTCTATGTAATGGCGCTCCAGCCCCCGCGCCTTATCGACAGACCAGTCATAAGCCTTCCCCTTCAACAATGCACCGGTATAAAGCGCCTCAGCCTGCGTGATCTGCCCTGCGCTGTCCATCGGCGCCTGACGAATCTCCTTTAGCAATCGCTCGAATAGATAGAGATCGCAATCGACATCCGATTCGGTCAATTTGATCTCTTCGCGTGTAGAGTGAATCGATAAGCCCGCTCCGCTGTCGGAAATCGCTCTTCGCAAGTAATAGAGAGTGGAATTCAGATTTTTCCATGCCTTTTTCGGTTCCAGATCCGACCAAAGCGTCTCGACAATCTCGTCTCGGCTGGCCGTTCGTTTGTAGATGAGAAAGGCAAACAGCTCCTCGGTTTTAGGACTTCGGAATTTAAGCGGCTCCGAACTGCTTTCAGCATAGATATGCAAGCCGTTGAACATGCGGATATGTAAGCTTGCCTGCTCCCTCGCGGTTGCGGCTCTTACGGGGATTTTGCCCAGTGTCTGCTCGAGCCGATGAGCTGTCACCGGCTTGAGCAAGTAGTCGAGCGCATTGACATCGAAAGCTTGAACCGCATAATGATCATAGCCTGTTGCAAATACAATATGAATCGACGGATTGATTTTCTTGAGCATGATAGACAGCGACATACCGTTTATTTCCGGCATCGATATGTCCAGAAAAGCGACGTCAATCGCGTTTTCCTCCGCAAACACGTAGGCTTCAACCGGATTTATAAAGGTATGGCAGCTTTCAAGTCGCCCACTTTCGGTCAGCAGCCGTTTAAGCCTTTTAATAGACAGTTCTTCATCATCAACGATCATTACCCGCAGCACTGTTATCCCCCACCTGTTTGACCTGATGTAATTGGAAGTGAAAAGACAACCTTCGTCCCCTTCCCTTCCTCACTCTCGATATGCAGCTGCGTACCGTATAGCAGCCGCAGCCGCTGACTGATATTCCATAGTCCTACGCCCGATACTTCGCTATCCGATCGTTCGATTTGTCCCAACCGCTCTGCCTTTATGCCGCAACCGTTATCTTCTATGACAAATCGCAGCGTATCGGCAGATTCCTTCGATATTTCAATTCGGACGGTGCCGCCGTCTACCTTGGACATAAGCCCGTGCCTGATCGCATTCTCCACAAGCGGCTGTAGAATTAACGGCGGAATGCCAATATTGGCATTCAGGTCGGCATTAATGCGATACTCCACTTGCAGCCGCGACCCGAATCGCGCTTCTTCGATGCGCGTATACGTTCGGACGAGCTCCAGCTCATTCCGAAGCGTAGTCAAGGAATGAAGCTGCTTGAAATCAAAGCTGCTTCGCAAATAGGCTGACAGTTGAAGCGTCAACTCTTCCGCCCGCTCTGCGTTATCCACGCACAGCTCGGCAATCGCGTTAAGCACGTTGTATAAGAAATGCGGGTTAATCTGAGACCGCAGGAATGCGATTTCCGCTGCTCTGGCCTGACGAACGGAGGCTCTTAATCCGGTCAAGCTCCTGACCCTAGCAAGCAACTCGTCCGCCTCGAACGGCTTGCCGACATAATCGTTAGCCCCTTTCTCGAGCGACAACCGGGCATCGGACAATCGGCTGCGCGCCGTCAGCATCAGAACAGGCAGCTCGGCTGCAGAGTACTTGCTGCGCAATTGTCCAAGCACTTCATAGCCGGACATATCCGGCATCATAATATCGAGAATGACCAGCGATAGATCACGCCTTCCGTTAATTTGCTCAAGCGCCAGCTGCCCTCGGTTTACGACGATGAGTGTGTAGCCGTCAAGCCTGAGCAAATTCATCATCGATTGCAAATTGGCATAATCGTCATCGACAATCAGCACCGTCTCGCCGAGCTCCCCCTCGATTACGATTGGGTAGTCTGGCCGCTGCGGGGATGCCGTACCCTCCCGGGCTGCAGCCTCCAGACGAAGCGTGCGGACATCCGTCTCATCCGCAAGCGGCAGCGTAAAGGTAAAGGTGGAACCCTTTCCCGCCTCAGAGCGTACGTCTATGCTTCCTCCCTGCAATTCAACAAGCTTCTTCGTAATGCTCAGTCCAAGCCCCGTTCCTCCGGCTTTCACCGCTTCCGGTGCGTCCGCCTGAGCAAATGCCTCGAAAATCTTTCCCTGCTGTTCCTTTGGAATGCCGATCCCGGAGTCGGTGACCGTAATTTCCGCTAAGCCCTTCCTCAACTTCGCATCGATCTCAACGGCACCGTGCGCCGTAAATTTGACGGCATTGCCGATCAGATTGTGCAAAATTTGCAGCAATCGGTTATTATCCGCATGCACAGGCGGAAAATCGATACGCACATGGTTGACCAGTCCAACTTGGTTGCTGCCGAGCAAAAAGGAATGGATGTTGACCACTGCATCTACAGCCGCCTTTAAGTCAATGCTGGCGGGATACAAGGAAATATCGCCATTTTTCAGCTTCGAATAATCGAGCAGTTCATTGACCATATGCGTAAGCTTGCGGGCGCTGCTGACGACAATGGCCAAATTTTGCTCCTGCTTGCCGTTCAACGGACCCGCAATCCCTCTGAGCAGCGTATCTGTAATATTGACGATGCCATTGAGCGGTGTCTTGAGCTCGTGCGAGGTAAACATCAGAAACTCTTCTTTCATCTGATTCGTCCGCTCCAGACGATTCTTCATTTCGTTGATGGTACGGTAAGCGGCAAAGAAGCGAAGCAGGACAAATAATATAAGCGCTATATTAAAAATGAGAAGATAGAGCTGGCTTGCCCATAATTGATCCTTCCAGAAAAGCGAGAACAAATAGATATCGATTGAATATAAATTGACGCAGAGCAGCGCGATGAACAGGAGCAGCGAGCCGCTTTGCATCTCCGCCTTCCTTATATAGCTTTTGACGCTGCGCACAAGCATCCAAAGCGCGAGAAGCTCGCAAAGAACGACAATGAAGGTATATCCGAGCACATAGGTACGCATCGGCAGCACCGCGATCAGCAAGAACAAAACTCCAAGCGACGCAGCGGCTGTACAGGCTTGCTTAAAGGAAAGCACCGATTTCTGTATATGATAAAACAAGAATGTCAGCGCCATATAATAAATGATGGAACTCAAGTCCTTCAGCTTGTACAGCTCGGCAAAGGACAGTCCCGGCAGCACAAGAAACAACGCCCGCTGTCCCATCAATCCATTATAGACCCCATAGATTATACAAATGATAGCCATAGCCAACAGCGTGTAGTCCTTGCCTTGGTAAATGGCTGCCACGATAAAAAAGATAAAATAAATAAAGGCCAGCGTAAACAGCATGGCGATGATGCCGAACTCGCGCGCAAGCATGCCGTCACGTTCGGCCAGCATCGCCTTCTCCTCGCCCAGATACAGCGATAATGGAATTCCTCCATGAATGTAGTCATGATTGGCGACCTGCACCACAATCTCTATGGTTCCGTCCGACGGAGGCACCCGAACCAGACTGGGCACGTTGCCCGGCTCGTAATCGGCCGCGTCCAGAGCCGGCTTCCCATCCATATTCTGGAGTTGACCGTTAATATAGATTGCGCTGGAAAAGCGAATATTGGTCTTTTTAACCGCAAGCTCCACATCTTTAGGGGCATGAAGCAGAAGCAGCCTGTAGGTTGCGGCCCCGTACGCCGGGAGCGGCTCACCGGCTACAATCTTGCCTTTCCATTGTGACGGTACGTTCATGAAGCCGGACATCTCGGACAGGCTGCCCTGTCCGGCAGCAAATTGCTCCGGTTCAAGCAGGCGATTCCAATAAAACGCCCACTCGCCGTCTAGCGCAACTTCCGGCGTCTTGTTCCTATCCCAATCAGCCAAGTCAAGCACGCCTTGATGCGCCTGCAGCTCTTGCAGCTGCTTGCCTCCGCCGAGCAACATCGATAACGGTATAAATGAACAGGCCGCAATGACAATGAGGCCTAAAAATATCGTTCTTTTGAACACGAGCTTCCTCCCCCGGCTCCTTCACATGCTTTATTATGGTAATTCTACATATTGCGACAGAAACCTTCCATCCCTCCTAAAGAAGCAGACCCGGCCGAATAGCCGGGTCTGTCCGATGATGTTTAAATCAAGTTGGAGCGTGAGAGCAGCCGCTGAACAATAACAGCCACTTCTGCGCGCGTAATATTTTGTTTAGGAGCAAGCAGTCCATTGCTGCGTCCCTGAATAAGGTCGGCCTTCAGATTTTGCGCCACGTCGAGGCTAGCCCAGTTCGCTACAGCACCGCCGTCCTTGTAGGCGCTCAACATCTCGCGGGTCGAGGCCTCGGATAAATCGGCGTAAATTCCGGTCAGCTTCATAGCCCGAGCTGTAATCGCAAGAGCTTGTTCTCTTGTAATAAGCGTTCCAGGAGCGAACTCCGTGCTGCTGTAGCCTTGAATGAGGTCATAGGCATAAGCGGTGTCAATCACTCCGCTATACCAGTCCGTCTGCTTCACATCGGCAAATGGCGCAGCGCCGCTCTTCTGACCAAGTCCCAGCGCTCTGACAATGATAGCCGCAAACTCCGCACGGGTAATCGCTTGGTCAGGCTTGAATGTACCATCCTCATAGCCGTTAATGACCGTGCGCGAGGCCATATCGTGAATGGCTTCATTTGCCCAATGCTTAGTAGTATCCTTGAATGCTGCCTCATTCCAAATGACCGAGTAGACGCCGTTCGTCAAGCTGTTAATTTGCGCATAGTAGATTCCGTCAACGACGACGACTTTCGTCGGCACGTGGCGGAGCGTTCCGTCCGCTTCAACAATGACGCCGGTTGTAATTTTTTTCGGGTCGGTCCCTTTCGGAAGCGCAATCGTTTTCGTAGTATAAACACCGGATTCCCGCACTACGGACTCTTGCCCGCCGTAGTTCGCCTTTACCGAAAATTCGATGACCGGTCCGACAATGCTGACGCCGCGCTGCGCTGCCGCTTGCTCGGCTTTAGCCTTCACTTCGGAAGACGGTATCGAAATCTCAACGCGAAGACGGATATCCTCCACCGCTGTACCCGGTCCGAATCCTGCCGCAAGCTTATCAAGCTCAATGGAAGATGCCGGGAGCGTATACGTGCCGCCATTCCCATGCAGCTCGATTACGCCATCCAGACGCTGCAAATCTTTGATGCTGCCGCCTGTCAGCTCGCCTGCTGCCGTCTGGGCATTCCCTTGAACTGGAATGACCACGACGACGCCTTCCTTCTCGCCTTCAAGCCGCTGCTTCAGCTTCGCTTCGTCTACCGATGTCACAACAACCGTCCGGCCGTTGACCGTTTCGTTTTTCGTCGCGCCTCCGCTTACCGGCTTGCCGTTAACGATCAAATCGACGCCTGCCGGTTCCTGTGGAGACTGTGAAGGCTGCGGCTGTGGCTGCTGCGGCGTACTGCCGCCAGAGCCGTTCGGCACGACCGGAGCCGACTCAGCAGACGCGCCGCCTTCTCCGGCCTCATTTTTCGCAGTAACGGTAAAGGTGTAAGAGACGCCGTTGGTCAATCCGTCAATGGTAATCGGACTGCCGGTTCCTTCAACCTTCTTCCCGCCCGGCATGACCGTAACGATATAGCCTTCGATTGGCTTACCGCCATTATCTGCCGGCGGATCAAAGCTCACAATCGCCGTACCGTTGCCGCCCTCTGCGCGAACGCCGGTCGGTACGCCAGGCACCGTGAACGGCGTTGCTTTTACTTCTGTAGAAGGCGTTCCATTTCCGTCAGCATTTTTCGCCTGTACGGTGAAGGTGTATTCGACGCCGTTCGTTAAGCCTTCCACGACAATTGGGCTAGCATTTCCTTCTATCACCCTGTTGCCTGGCTGAACTATCACTACATAACCGTCAACCGGACTGCTTCCGTTGTTAGCAGGCGGATCAAAGCTCACCACAGCGCGGCCATTCCCGCTTTCTACGTGAACGTCCGCTGGCGCTGAAGGTACAGAAGAAGGTGCCGTTCCGACCTCTTCAGAAGTGTTGCTCTCACCGTTTTCATTCACTGCTTTTACGATAAAGGTATAGTCGACGCCGTCCGTTAAGTTGTCCACCGTAATCGGACTAGTCGTTCCCTGTACCTCTCTGCCGCTGGGCAGCACAATGACTTTGTAGCCTGTAATTGGTTTGCCGCCGTCGTTCACTGGCGGGTCAAAGCTAACCGTCGCCTTCCCGCCCTTGACTTTCGCTTGGACGTTTGTCGGCGCTCCAGGAACGGCGGAAGGTGCGATTCGGCTTTCACCCGAGGCGACGCCTTCACCCGCTTCGTTTTTCGCTTTGACGGTAAAGGAGTAGACCGTGCCGTTGGTAAGGCCATCCACCACAATCGGGCTGGACGTTCCAGTGACTTCCCGATTGCCTGGCATAATGGTTACGATGTACTCGTCTATCATTCTGCCTCCATTATTCGCTGGAGGATCGAAGCTGACTTGCACTTCGCCATTGCCGCTCACAAGCGTAAGGCCGGTTGGCGCTTCCGGAGTCGTAAACGGTATCTCGTTTACGGCTGTGGACGGCGTACCTGCGCCCGCCAAGTTTTTGGCCGCTACAGTAAAGGAATAGCTTTTGCCGTTGGTCAAGCCATCGACGACAACCGTCGTCGTCGTGGCGTCAACCTCGATCATCCGATTGCCGGGCATTACCGTGACCACATAGCCCTCTATCGCTTTGCCGCCGTTATTTGCCGGAGGATCGAAGCTGATCTCTACAGTGCCGTCTCCCGCTTCCGCCGACACTTGAGTCGGCGCGCCTGCCACCGAATAAGGCACTGCGCTGATTTCATTGGAAGATGGGCTGTCCCCACCGGCATTCGTCGCGATCACTGTAAAATAATACGTTGTTCCGTTCGTCAATCCGCTTGCCTGATAGCTGTATACTGACTCACCGACAGTCGCAACCAGCAGGCCGGCTTGACCGGAATTCTCGCTTTGATAAACCTTGTAACTATCAGTCTGTGGTACCCTCAACCAGTTGATGGAGACCGTCCCGTCTCCTGCAACGCTGTTTGTCAAAGTTGGAGCATCCGGTGCAGGAACCTGCGGTGTTACGACAACTTCCTCCGAAGCCTCGCCAATAACGCCCATCGTATAGGCTCTGACGATAAAATGATAGTTCGTTCCGTTTGTTAAACCAGTCAGGTTGTAGCTGAGACCGGCCGTAGAAGCATAAGGAGCGCTGTATCCGCCGGCCAATTCAAGCACGTAGATATGGTAGCCATCCGCTCCTTCTACCGGATTCCAGCTTAAGGTCGCCTCCCCATCGCCCGAGTCCGCCGATACAATAATCGGGGCCGCAGGCGGCGCCGGCAGCGGCTTAGCAGTCACTTCATTGGAGAGAGCGCTCTCCGATTGCCCCCGCTTCGCGGTTACCGTGAAATAATAGGTTGTTCCGTTTGCCAGTCCGTCCGCTGTATAGCTCGTCGCCGTCTCATTCAGCGTAGCGATAAGCTGGCCTCCCGAGCCGGAAACGGTGCTGCGATAAACCAAATATTGCTGCGCTCCGTCGACGGGGCCCCAGTCCAGAAATACTTGTCCGCTGCTGGCAGATGGAGTCGCCAGCTTCGGAGCAGCCAATGGACGGGTGATCGTCAACGTATAGTCCGAACCTTTGTATTTCCCGTTGCTCGACCGGCTATTTACTGTGATCAAGTTCTCGCCGTAATCAAGCTTTACCGTTGCCGGCAAGCTGCTTGCCAGCTTCCCGTTGATGTAAATGTATGCGCCGTTGTCCGCTGCTGTCGGAGACAGCTGCAGCTGATCCGCATTTGCCGGCACAATCAGCGTATAATCGAACACCCCGCTGTTGAAAGAAATGTTCGTTTGCACGCCCGTAAGCCCTAGGGCAGAAAGCTTCCCGGAAAACTGATCGGTGACAAACGATGTGACTGCGCTATATGCGGTACCTTGCGCGTTGATTGCATATGAGCGAACATATACTGTCGTATTTTGAGCCAAACCGCTTAAGGTCGCGGAAAACTCACCTAATCCAGACCCTGCGGCACCCTTTATGACAGCTGTGCCTCCCACTCGCGGATCGGTATTTGACGTTGAATAGAGGAAGCCCCGTTCCGTGATCGGCGAATTGGCCTGATCAATTACGCTGGACTTAACCTGTCCTGTCGTTAAATCTTTATCCAGCACAGTGACCGGCGACAGCGAAGGCAGAATTGTCAGCGTCCAGGTTTCATCGGTCGGAGTATTGCCCTGAATGTCGTAGCCGCCAAACATAACAAACTGCTCTTTGCCGTTATCGTATACCATGGTGGCATCGTTGCGAGGCTTCAGCGTTACGTTAGGTGTAATCGGCGTAAACGTGCTGCCGGTTAAAGCCCATGCGTCACTTTCAATTTTGTTGCTATATCCACCGTAAAGCACAATCTTCTTGTACTGCGGATCGTAAGCGAAAGCCGAGCCGTGACGAGCCGATGGCTTGCTGGATGTAATTGTGCGCTCCGACCAAGCCGTTCCGTCCCAAACCCACATATCGTTGAGCTTTCTGTTGCCTGGAACCTGCTCGCCTCCGAACATCACCACATTGCTGCCGTCGAATGCGATCATGCCGAAATCCCTTTTCGGAGGCTTAACGGTTACGTTGCGCTGCTGCCAAGTTGTGCCGTTCCATGTCCAAGTATCGTCCAGCGATTGAATAGTCTGCGATATTCCGCCAAACAGCACTACATTTTTGTTTTTTCCGTCATACGCCATTTGCATGACGCCCCGCCCCGGAGGACTCTGCGCCGGCGTCTTTTGAATCCAGTTGTTCGTCGCAACATCCCATACCCATGTGTCGCCCAACTGAGAGGTCGCGCCGTCGCCGCCAAACATCAAAATCTGCTTGCGCTGCTCGTCATAGACCATGCCGCCGCCGCTGCGTACGGGAGGCTTGGTTGCCGTATTCAACTGCGTCCATTTGCCGTTTTGAAATTTCCAAGTATCGTTGAGACGCCCGGTAGGCGTCCAGCCACCAAACATCAGCACATAACCTTGCTCCTGATGATAAGCCATAAGCGGAGCAGTTCTAGACCTTGGCCAACTGTCCCCCGCTTGTTTGACCTGCTGCTCCCAATAATAAGTTCCCGTAATTCCCTCTGCCGGTGCGGCGTATGTGCCTGCCATAGGCAGACTTGTCCACAACAATGCCAGACATAAGAGGACCATCGCTGTTTGTTTCAGCTTCATCCGTATACCTCGCTTATATTTTTATGTAGTGCCTTTTTTCGGCAAAATCTGACTTTATTCTACTCAGGCAGGATAAACAAGAAATAAACAGGCTCAAAACCGAACTCAGTGCTTGACTACAAGTGAGGGGATGGGTCAGAGGGTTCTTCCGATCGCCATTAAAGCCTGATTCCTTTATCCGTCAAAAACTGATTTTGATGTAGAATCAATAAACAAAAAAAAGCCAGCCCCCGATTCAATCGGAGACTGGCTGTTCGTTGCGGCTGCTATTTTATTCCCTTTCGGAGACGACGGTGAAGCGCTCGTTCACATGGCTCGCTTGCTCGATTTCATCAACGATGGCGATCGCATAATCTTCGTAGCTGACATAGCTGTGACCTTTCGAGTTCACGAGCAGGAAATCGGTGCCTTTTCCATACTTGCCTGTCCGTTTCCCAAGCGCAAATTCGGCGGAAGGACTGACAAACGTCCATTTTATGCGATTGTTCTGACGCAAAATATCCAAGTTTTTCGCTTGATTCGAAGCGGTCGCAACGAACATCTCAGGGAATTCCGGCGTGTCTACGACGCGGATTGTTTTATCCGGATCGACATACAGGCTGCCCGCTCCGCCAACGACGATCAACCGTGTATCGCTGCCTGCCTCTTCCAGCGCCTTAATAAGGACGTTGCCCGCATCGACATGCAATTGCTCTTGACCGAGCGGCGCGCCGAACGCATTGACTACAATATCGAAAGCTTTTAAATCATCGCCTGTAAGATCGAAAATATCTTTCTCCAGCACAGCGGCGCCTTGATTCTGTACTTTAGACGCACTCCGTACGACAGCGGTCACTTCATGGCCTCTATCCAGCGCCTCCTTCACGATATTGCTGCCCGCTTTGCCGTTTGCTCCTATAACTGCTATTTTCATTTTCATCCGCCTCCGCTTTTGAAATCTTGTATAACGCTCTACATGTAACTATAATAGTTACAAGTTATTGTTTTGTCAACGGCAACAGCTGGCAGCCAATATCTCTCCTTTGGGCGGCTATGCCAAGAGCTAGAAACGTCCGGACCGAAAAATGGCATACGTCAGCCAAAGAAACAGCGCTGCCGCTATTCCGAAGCCGATTTCAATGGCGGGGATGTTCCACAGCACCGTTCTCTGATGCTGCAAAGAGGACCCGATAATTAGTCCGACCATAATAATGCTGAAACTGAGCAGCACGATGCTAAGCGACAGACGGTTGCTGATCTGATCCATTTTGCGCAACAGCTCGCCCAATTCGGGCACCGTTATCTCCAACCCCAGCTTTCCTTTGCGCAGAAACGTCCACAGCTTGCGCGCGTTTCGCGGCGCGTCGGTTGCAAATGCAGCCAGTTCAGGCAGCTCTTCGAGCCATTTTTTGGCCGTAAGGAGCGGGTTTAACCGTTCCAGCAGCAGCTTCTTGCCGAACGGCTCCGCAACATCGAACACGCTGAAATTTGCATCGAGATGCGTAACAACCCCTTCCATCGTCAAAAACGTTTTGCCAAGCAGCGTCAGCTCGGCCGGCACTTGAATCCGGTGCCTCATGGCGAGATCGAACAAATCGTTAACCGTCTCCCCCATGCTGACCTGGCTGAGCGGCACTTTATAATATTTTTCTCTCAACTCGTCAACATCGGCTCTCAACGCTTCTCGGTCCGTATCGTCCGTTATAAAGCCCATACCCGCGATTGCGCGAATGACGCCATTTGTGCTCTGATTGCGCAAGGCGATTACGAAAGATATAAAATGCCTTTTTCTTTCTTGCTGCAGCCTTCCTACCATGCCAAAGTCTAAAAACGCGATTTTACCGTCCCGCAGCGCAAGTACGTTGCCTGGATGAGGATCGCCGTGGAAGAAGCCGTCGGTCAGCACCTGCTCGAAAATAGCTCCGGCAAACCGCTCCGCCAGCTTTTTACGGTCCAATCCGGCCTCCTCCAGCGCCCCGAAGTCCGACAGCTTGATGCCGTTTATGTATTCCATCGTCAGCACTTTTTTCGTGGAGTACGGCCAAAATACGGCTGGGATGCGCACCTGCTCCGACTTAGCCGCATAGATGGCAAACCGCTCCGCATTGCGGGCTTCCTTCTCATAGTCGAGCTCACGCCAAAGCGCATCAGCCAATTCTTCGATCATATCCCGCAGCTTATAGAGGCGCGCCCACTCCAGCCTTTTTTCCGCCGCTTTCGTCAGCTCCGTCAAAATATCGAGATCGGTTTTCATGTTTGCCGCGATTTTCGGCCGCTGTACCTTGACGGCCACTTCGGTTCCGTCTTTCAGCCGGGCCAAATAAACTTGGCCGATCGAGGCGGAAGCGACAGGCTCGCTTCCGAAATCGTCAAACCATTCATCAATCGGCGCGCCTAGCTCTTCTTCAATGATCCGTGCGGCCTCCTCGTATGGAAATGGGGGAACATGATCCTGCAGCAGCTCAAGTTGTGCAATAATAGTGGCCGGGATAAGATCGGAACGGACGCTGGCGATTTGACCGAGCTTTACGAAGGTTGGCCCCAGCTCTTCGAGAAACAGCCGCAGCCGTTCGCCGACCGAGCGAGTGCGGGCGCTCCCCTTCCCGCCGTCGATGCGTCGAAATAGCATATCGGTCAGTCCTAGATCTTTTGCGACATATCCGAAGCCGTTGCGGACGAAAGCGGATGCAATTTCCCGGTATCGCCGCAGATGGCGCAGCTTGCCGACGACGCTCATATGGCGGCCTCCCTTCAGCTTTGCGGAAATTCGCGCTGCTCCAGCGCTTCAAGACGGCGCTCCAGTCTCTCGATCTCCTCTTTGCCTGCATACTTGCCTTCCCGCTCGCTTAATATCGATTGCACGCGTTCTCGGACAGTCGACTCCACCTGCTGCCTTGCTTCCTCTCCTTTCTGAACAAGCCGATCAACGTACTCCGCCGACTCGGCTTTGCCGACCTCGCCCTTCTTCACCCAGTCGTCCACCATTTTCTCCACCTGCTCCTTGCTGGCGACCGCGAGGCCAAATCCCAGCGATAACGCTCTATCCAGCTTGTCCAGCATTACGCATACATCTCCTTCTTTTTCTAGCATTGGTTTTCGTACAGTTTGCGCAAAAATGACAAAAACCAGTCATGACAGCCAGCAAGGCATCAAGCCTAATTGCATGCGAAAAAAACCGACAGCTAATGCCGTCGGTTGTCTGCTTTACGATTGCGTTGAACAGGATCAAGGGTATCTCAAACTATTATTGCATCTGTTATCTAACTTTTGCTTAGCGCCGCAATCATACGTTTTTCATGCTCGCTGTAAAGCCGCAGCAATGCCGGTTTGCGCATTCGGCCGTCGCTTAGCCAGCCTCTATGCGCAACCGAGGCAAGCACACCCGCTTTCAAGTAATAATTGTCGCGATCTTCCCTGGCGATTGTACCGTTGTCCTTGAGCCAAGCCGCCAGCTCTGGGGCGACCTGTCCATCAACAAACGACGTATTCGATTCATTCGTTCGAATCAACCATCCGCGCCTGTCCTTCCGCCATCCGGCAACCTGCAGCTCTTGCCGCCGGTGGTTGATCACCTTCAGCCATTCGCCGTCTCTTCCGCCTATGTAGCGGCTCTCCGCAGGCTTGCACGCCATCCCGTCTAGCTGCAGACGCTTCACCATTTCGAACATCCGCTTCCCATCTCCTCGGATATGAGGCAAGATGCGGAAATGGGTATTATGACCTAGCAGCTCGGACAAGAGCCGCTTTCTTTCGCTCAGAGGCCAGTCCCGCAAATCTTGACCATTATAATAAAGAAGATCGAATACGAAATAAGTAACCGGCAGTCTCTTCGCTGCCTCACGAATACGCGGCCGCTTCTTCATTCGAAAACGCTCCATCAGCGTTTCGAAACGCGTCTCGCCCGTATCCGAGTCGACAAAGGCGACTTCTCCGTCAACGATGATGTCGGCATTCCGAAGCATTGGAACGTTTAACAATTCCGGGTACTGCTCGGATATGTCGTTGCGATATCGGGTAAACAACCGCGTCCGCTGGCCGATAAAAGAAAGCAGCAGCCTATGGCCGTCCAGCATCGGCTCGAATAAATAATCGTCGTCGGAAAAGGGCTCCTCAACCTCGGACGTCAGCATCGGTTCCATCCACATGCGCCGTTCCCTCCCCGTATTCCGATTTTATCACGACTATGCATCCGACTTCGGCGGTAAATAACGGCTGAAATGACGAATAATCCATATACGGCCGCCGCATAATAACGGCAAGAAGGAGGTCGAACCTATGGCGAGAAACCAAAACCAGCTGCTTATCCCGCAAGCGCGGGCCGCACTTGAGCAGTTGAAATACGAAGTGGCGCAAGAACTGGGCATACAGCTGCCTGCGGACGGATATTACGGCCATATGACTACGCGCGACATGGGCTCTATTGGCGGCTCCATTACGAGACGTCTCGTTCAACTGGCGGAACAGCAAATTTCCGGAACAAGATAGGCCGCAGCCGCATGGCGGAGTGGTTGCAAGACAAGGGCTGGCCCGATGCGGATCGATCCGCGAAACCGGGCGCAGCCTTTTTCATTTGTCGAAACCGGGAACGCTTTCCTATTTTGCGAAATACAGCCGCCGTTTGCTTCCCTTTAGCGTTAAAAAT
Organism: Paenibacillus sp. NPDC058071; assembly: GCF_042885235.1. Lineage (NCBI taxonomy): Bacteria > Bacillati > Bacillota > Bacilli > Caryophanales > Paenibacillaceae > Paenibacillus > Paenibacillus sp. NPDC058071. The sequence goes on along the minus strand of NZ_JBHVSK010000005.1, from coordinate 259,642 downwards.
CGGTAAAATGGGATAGAGTGTCCTCATCCGCGAATACATGAATTTCAAATCAGAAAGGAATATCCCATATGAACATTCAACCGAAAACGCGCGGCTTTATTTGTACGACTGCGCATCCCGAAGGCTGTGCCCAGCAAGTAAAGAGGCAAGTCGAATATGTAAAAGCTCAGCCTGCACTTGAAGGCCCTAAAAACGTCCTCGTCATCGGCGCTTCCACCGGATACGGCTTGGCGTCGCGCATCGTTGCCTCTTTCGCTTCCGGCGCGAACACGATCGGCGTATACTTCGACAAGGCGGCAGAAGGCTCCCGCACGGCTTCGGCCGGCTGGTACAATTCCGCAGCGTTCGAGCGCGAAGCTGCTGAAGCAGGCCGCAAGTCTTACAGCATTGTAGGCGATGCTTTCTCCGATGAGATCAAAGCGAAAACCCTCGATCTGATCCGCACCGAATTGGGCAAAATTGACTTGATCGTTTACAGCGTTGCGTCTCCGCGCCGTACTCATCCGAAAACAGGTGAAACGTTCACTTCCGTCATCAAGCCGATCGGCGGTACATACTCGAATAAAACGGTCAACTTCCATACTGGCGAAGTGACGACTGCCGTTATCGAGCCCGCTACCGAGGATGAAATTCGCCAAACGATTGCTGTCATGGGCGGCGAGGACTGGCAAATGTGGATCGACGAGCTGCAAAAGGCTGACTTGCTGACAGCCGATGCAACGACGGTCGCCTATTCGTATATCGGACCGGAAATTACGCATGCCGTATATCGCGAAGGTACGATTGGACGTGCGAAAAACGATCTGGAAGCAACGGCGCTCCGCTTGAACAAGCAATTGGGCGCAACGGGCGGACGGGCATACGTATCGGTAAACAAAGCGCTCGTCACTCAATCGAGCTCGGCGATTCCGGTTGTGCCTCTCTACATTTCCGCGCTGTATAAAGTTATGAAAGAAAAGGGCAACCACGAGGGCTGCATCGAGCAAATGTACCGTTTGTTCTCCGAACGGCTCTACACGGGCGGCGAGACGCCAGTTGAGCCAGACGGTCTGATTCGGATCGACGATTGGGAAATGCGCGAGGACGTGCAAGCGGAAGTCATGCAGTTGTGGGCCGATCTTGCTACGGAGAACGTATACGAGAAGTCCGATCTGGAAGGCTATCGCCGCGAGTTTTTCCAGCTGTTCGGCTTTGAGACCGAAGGCGTCGACTACGAGGCCGACACGAATCCGGAAGTAGATATTCCTAACCTTCGCTAACGAATAGCCCTATTGCAGAAAAAAGCCGGGAAATCGGATTCAATTCCGATTTCCCGGCTTTTTATTTTGCGCTTTAGCCGTTATTTGGACGGCTATATCCTATCGCACGGCGACAATAGGGAAATAACGCGCACCGAGTGAAGTGATTATTGCTGTTACTTCCCCGGCTCTCCGCCGCGAAACACAATTGCTTTTTCCTTTAATATCTCTCGTTTGTAAGCTTCGCCGATCCCAAGACGGGCGACTTCTGCTTTATCTACTTCTTTATAGATGATTACGGTACGAACCTCTGAAGCGAAGGGGAACGGCCGCAGCTCGATCGACTCGACTCCGTTCCAGTCGGCATTCAGCCGCCGCGGCTCTCCCTCCCGAATATACGCGAAACCGTCCGCAAACCATTCAAATTGCTCTCTAGGCGTTCCCGGCTCATTCATGCAGGCAAATAAGCTAAGCCCATCGCACAGAACGAGCGCGCTGATATGGTTTTGCAGCCTGCTTTCATCTACTTTGAAGAGCCGCTTTATCGTGCGCTGACGAGCATATTCGCGATTGACGAAACGAACCGCATCGTCGTTCTCGAATTTTTCGGCCAAGGACGTGTACAGCATGCTGCCCAGCAAAGCAGCGTACCCGTTGCTCCGCTGTACCTCGTCCAAACCTTTCGTGTAATAATGAAATCGGATATTGCCCGGAAAGTCGATAAAGGAATAAGGCTTTCGAGCCGCATCGTTCCAAAGCGGCCAGCAGTCCAGGTCAATCCAGCTCCGGTCATGCTCATAGGCAGCCAATATCATATCGTCTGTCCGCGGGTCCCGCTGCCCCGCTTCCGATTCCCACGCTTTCATCAAATCGCCGGAAATGCGCGCGTGGTCGTGTTGGGCAATCAGCACAAAGGCGTGCTCTTTCTCGTATACGATCATTTGGAGCTCCTCCTCTCGCATGCAAGCAGTATACTTCTATTGTACTCGCTTACATGCCAAGTAAGGAAGAGCATCTTGTCCCGGGCTTACAATTGCTGCGTCAGTTCGAACTGATCTCCCGCCGCCATCGTCAACGTTATAACACCGCCAACCGGTTCCATCTGCCTGCCATCCGCCGAATGCCAAGCGCTCTCTGAAACAAACCGGAAATCTCCTCCGTTCACGGACTGTACCGTGATCCGCTCCGCTGCGCCATCCTTCCACGATACGTTAAGCTCGAAGCCGTTTCTTGCTCGCAAGCCGCCAAACTGGCCTTCAGCTCTCCATTGCGCCGGTAGCGCCGGCAACAGCCGCACCACACCGTCATGCGATTGCATCAGCATTTCCGCAACGCCAGCCGTGTAGCCAAAGTTGCCGTCAATCTGGAACGGCGGATGCGCGTCGAATAGATTCGCGTACACGCCTCCCCCTTCGCCGCCGTGAGCGTCACTGCGAACGAGACGAAGCAAATTGCCGATCAATGCAAGCGCGCGATCGCCTTCGCCGAAGCGGGCCCATAAATTCAGCTTCCAAGCTAAGCTCCAGCCTGTTCCTTCGTCGCCTCTCCGCTCCAGCGACCGTCTGCCTGCTTCGAACCACACTTTACGATCCTCGTTCCAAGGCGTCAATTCTTCGCCAGGGTATATCCCATAAAGCCCGGAGACATGACGGTGATGAACGTCCTCGTCTTCGAAGTCTTCCGCCCATTCCTGCAGCTGGCCGTATTTTCCGATCTTATAAGGCTGCAGCTTGGCACGCGCTTCCTCTAGCTTGCTGCGGAACGACTCGTCCTCGTCCAGCTCCTTGGATGCTTCGATCGTGTTCGTGAACAGGTCACGGATAAGCGCAATATCCATCGTCGCGCCTTCGCTGACTGCCGCCAGGCCGCCCTCCGGACTTTGGAACTTGTGCTCCGGCGATGTGGAAGGTGAAGTCGTCAAGTATCCGTCCCGGTTCGGAACGAGCCATTCGAGGCAGAACACAGCCGCTTCCTTCATAACGGGATATGCTTTTTCCCGCAAGTACTCAAGATCTCCGCCGAACGCGTAATGGTCCCATAAATGCCGGCACAACCAAGGCGCCGATGCGAACCAGCTTGCCCACACCGGATCGCCGTCCCCGTAATCGCCGACGGGAGCCGCGTGCGCCCAGACGTCGCTGTTATGATGGGCAACCCAGCCGCCTAAACCGTAGTTTTCTTTTGCAATCGCAGCCCCGTTGACCGCAATTCGTTCGATAAAATCGATCATTGGCTCGTGACACTCAGCCAAATGGCAGGTTTCCGCCAGCCAATAGTTCATTTGCAAGTTAATGTTCAGCGTATAGTTGCTGCTCCAAGGCGGACGGGTCTCTTTATTCCAAATACCCTGCAGGTTCGCTGCTTGCGTGCCCGGTCTGGAGCTGGCAATTAGCAAATAACGGCCGTAATGAAACAATAGCTCTACAAGGCGAGGATCGCTTGCGCCATAGGTTTTGACCCGCTCGTCCGTCGGCAGATCTTCAGGTAGCTGCGAAGCGCCAAGATGGAGACTAACGCGGTCGAACAACGGCTTATAGTCATTAATATGGCGTTCCAGTAGTTCGGTATGCTTTCTCGCAAGCACCGCCTCGAGACGCTCGCGTGTAATCGGAGAAGGATCTTTACCTTCCATATGCGGGTGGCGATCAAAGCCGTTGAAGCTGGTCGCCGCTGTAAACACGAACGTTACGGCCGATGCGCCTTCAATATGGATGCCGTCATGATCGGTTTGCCGTGTTCCGCCTTCAGTAATTGCGAACAGTCTTCCTTCAAATCGCATAGCCGGCTCATCATAAGAGAACGGTTTGCGGGATGCGAAGTAGTTCGGGTCAACATTGGATGGACAATTGCCTTTCAGCAAATAATGCTCGCCTTCCACGGCCGTTTTATACTTGAGCTGACTGCTCAGTCGCGCAGAGCAATCGATGCCGTCCGGCCCATCCGCTTCGATGCGCAGCACAAGCGCCTGATCCGGGAACGAAACGAACGTCGTCCTTCTGTAAACTGTACTGCCGATGCGGTAAGCAGTCCGCTGCACCGCATCCTTCAAGTCGAGTCTGCGCTCGTAGTCTTCGGCGATTCCGCCATGATAAAATTGCACGGCCAGGTCGCCAAACGGCATATAAGATTGCGTATAGGGACCCATCGTTTTTTTCGCCGCCTGGTCAGCTTCGATATATTTGCCTTCCCCAATCAGCCTGCGAATTTCAGGAAGCACCTCTTTGGCTCCCGGATTCGCGCCCAAGTGCGGGTAGCCCGAGTAGAGCGTATCCTCGTTTAATTGAAGAAGCTCCGACTCAATTCCTCCGAATATCATCGCTCCTAGACTGCCGTTGCCGAGCGGAAGCGCTTCCGTCCAGACGGATGCCGGTTTACGGTAAAACAGTTCCATGTCTGTTCCTCTCTTTCTATCGCTCCCTATATCGATTATGATAGTAGGACAGCGAAATGGTCATTTTGACCGGTATGGTATTACGATTATGATTACCGGAAGTTATACGCATTTCTCCAATCCAACAATGAAACGCGGTGAAACACGGTTTGAACCCGACTACGGAAGACAAAGCGTTATCGGATCTGCTGCAATCGCTTCATATGGAGCTGCTAGTCGCCGCCTACACGCAAGTATCGATGCAATGGGGCGAAACCGATTCGATCCGTTCCTACAATAAATTGTATTATATCGTGGACGGGGAAGGCTGGATCAAAGTCGGGCAGGAGCATCTGCATCCGAAGCCTGGCCAGCTATGCATCGTCCCGGCCGGCATGCAGCATTCCTTTTCGCCAATCAACGACAAGCCTTTTTTGAAATATTGGTGCCATTTCACGTTGACAGCAGGGCCGCTTGATTTGTTCCAATGGATCGGCGTGCCGCTCTGCATCGATATCGAGGATGCCGAACGGATGACCCGCCTGTTTCAGGAAATGGTTCATTGGAACGGCCAGTCTTCGGTCATCGCCCGTTTGCGCGAGAAGCTTGTCCTGCTGGAAATCGTCTCCGCCTTTTTAGAGCTGGTTCCGGTCAAGGCGCTGCAGCAGCGTACTGAGGAAATGAATCGGCTGAGCGTTATTCAACATTATGTCGAAGCCCATCTCGACCAAACGATCAGCACCCGCATGCTGGCCGACGCCGTTCATTTGCATCCGAATTATTTTATCGCCTACTTCAAAAAGCATTTCGGCATGCCGCCGCTTAAATACGTAGGGCGCAAACGGATCGAGCGGGCTAAGCTGCTCCTGACGACGACGACGCTCAGCGTGAAGGAAATCGCCGTTCGGACCGGTTTTTCCGAGACGAATCATTTCACCAAGTTTTTCAGAAAAGATACGGGCTACTCCCCTACCGATTTCCGGACAGTTTACACAGCCAAATCTCCTGCTGACGCACAATAATGTCTTGACCCGTATGCCTCCATTATAGGAACGGAATCGGGAAGGTGCGATGGATGAAATTAAGATTCGACTGCATATTTTTAATGTAGTTATAGAGATGGATGGAACTTAATATCGAGGAGCTTGTTATAACTTTGGGCTACTTATTTGATTTTATGCTGCTGGTGCTCGTTTATTTTTTGTTCTTTTATCGGAAATGGAATAGGATTTCGAAACAGAAACTAGCGGTTAATACGCTGTTATACGTCTATATTGCAATGGTCTTGTTTGTTACCCTCATGCCGTTTACCATTCCGTTCGCAGGCACGAATAACTTTTTTTGGGAGACAGCAAACTTTGAACCATTTAGAGATTTAAGGCTAAATCATGGAGGAGCGGCTAAAGAGATATTTTTGAATGTCATTATGATGATGCCGTTCGGATTCTTGTTTCCTCTAACGACAAAGAAGGGGTTTTCGAGTACCGTTGCTTCTACCTTTCTCTTCAGTTTGATGATCGAATGCGCACAATTGCTGAGCGCGTGGTGGGGTGATTTACATTCGAGAACATTCGATGTAACGGATCTAATTACGAACACAACGGGTGCGCTAACAGACTTCTTACTATTTGTTGTCTTGCGGCCAGTTGTTTCTAAAATAATCAAAATATAGGCTCAACCTTATAGCCCGATGCCTCCCCCAAACTTCGATGAAATAAAGGAATCGGGCTTTAACAACGATGGGTAGAATGGCCGCACGAGGTTTGACCGTCGGCGTGTTACCGAGCACCGCGCGCCGGGAGGCGCGCGCTGTGCGTTCCCTCCTTTTTCCTATATGCATCAAAAAAAAAGCCTTACGGACTTCCGGCTACCCATCTGGCGAATGGGATACGGTTGTTCGTAAGGCTTATTTTTGTTAGCGAGGGATTGTCTCGCCCGTGATAGGTTAGACGGATGGATTCAACCCGAGTTGAGCGATCAGCTCGTAAGACCGAAGGCGATCTTGATGGTCGAATACGCTTGTATTGATAATCACTTCATCCGCTTGCGTCTCGTCGATGAACTTATTCAGCTTGTCGCGGAATGTTTCCGGACTTCCGGTAATAGCGGACTTCAGCTGTTTCATGACGGCCGCTTTCTCATACTCGTTCCAGATGCTGTTCATGTCGGCAGGAGGCTGAATCTTTTTCGGCGTTCCTCCGCGAATGAGGTTGACAAATTGCTGCAGCATCGTCGAGAACAGAAATTCCGCTTTCTCGTCCGTATCGGCCGCAATGCCGTTAATGCCGACCATCGTGTAAGGACGGTCCAAATATTTGGACGGACGGAAATGGCTATGGTAAGCGTGCAGCGCCGGCAGCGTGTAATCCGGCGAGAAATGGCTTGCAAATGCAAACGGTAGCCCCAGCTCGCCCGCCATTTTCGCGCTAAAATCGCTGGATCCGAGCAGCCATACCGGAACATCGAGTCCTTGGCCCGGAACAGCGGTCACCGGCATCCCGGCCGACGGTTCGCCAAAGTAGGCGAACAGTTCTTGTACTTGCGCAGGAAAATCCTCGCCATGGTTCAAATCCCGTCGCAGCGCCATCGCGGTAAGCCGGTCGCTGCCCGGCGCCCGGCCCAAGCCGAGGTCGATCCGCCCCGGATAAAGCGACTCAAGCGTACCGAACTGCTCGGCGATCACGAGCGAAGAATGGTTAGGCAGCATAATGCCGCCTGATCCGACACGAATGGTCGAGGTTCCGCCAGCGATATGGCCAATTACGACCGACGTAGCCGAGCTTGCGATGCCCGGCATATTATGATGTTCAGCCACCCAATATCGGTTATAGCCCCATTTCTCGGCATGCTGTGCCAGGTCGAGACTGTTTTGCAGCGCTTCTCTCGGAGTAGCGCCTTCTACGACCGGTGCTAAATCAAGAATAGAAAGCGGAATCGTGCCTAGTTGCTTTTTACGCGTTGAATGAGTCATTTATCGTTTCGCCCCTCTTCATAGATATATTCATAAAAATAGATATACATTTTCTAGAAAATGATGCTCTAAATGTACAATTGAATACTGTAGATGTACATTCGTTCGCACCCATAAGCTCCATTATAGTTTGTTAGCTATTTATGTTCAAGTAATTTTGTTCATGTGTGTTGTTCATGTGTGTTGTTCATGGGATCAAGGATCACAGTCAATCGTTCGTCGTATGTGCTTGATTCGACCGACGTTTGCCTCTGTAAGACGGTTTTCCGCCTTACAGCGATCGATTCCGGCCGATTTGGACTCCGTAAGACGGTTTTCCGTCTTACAGCGCTCGATTTTTCAACCCATTTAACGCGACAAAAGGCGGGCTTCCGCTTTACAGCTTCTACCCCGCCTTTATCCCCTATTGGTCCGCCTGGCATCACATCTCAGACATACAGTCAGTCAGTCAGTCAATCAAGTAAGCAGCTGAAAACAAATGTTCAGCTCCCATTTCTACATCCGCACTGCCTTACCGCCAGCGCTTCTTGCTGCTGCGCCCTGCGGATTCGATTAAAGAGCTGATGGAAGCGGCAGGAAGATCAAATTGATCGGCAGGTTGCTGCCGGAAGCCGGTGAAAATACGATGGTGACTTTCTCCTCGCGGCTGCCTGTACGATACAAGACGCCTGCCTCGCTTGAGTTGCTCAATATGTTCTCGGTCGTCATATACGTCAGCTTGCCGTTCACGAGGAATGCCCCACCGTAGTGGCCGCCGCGCGCATTCAGAGCGATAAGCGTGTTCGGCTGCACCCGCTCCAGCGTAATGGTATAGTTGGAGCCGTAGTTGCCGCTGTTCACCTGCGGCATGCCGCTTAATGCATCATATCCTTGCAAATACGAATCATAAGTTTGATCGGCAAGCACCATCCGCGACGGCGAGCCGCCAAGCGATTCGCGAAGCGTAATGGACCGGTCGGCCTGCTCAAACGTACCGCGCGCATGCTTGCCATCCCACGGCAATACCGGAAGCTGCGGCATTGCGACAAGCGGATCACGCCCGTCGTTCACTACGACCGAAGTAAAACGAAGCGGCTGCGAAGTAACCAAATCGGCGTGCGCAGTAATAACTTTTCCGGTATCGAGCCTGATATTGCTGATTTCCCGCAGCACGATTCGGCTCTCTCCTGGCGGAATGACCGTGGTAACGGAATCGTTCGTCCCCTGCAAGTAACGGGCAAGCGCATTTTTGCCGGTTGCAGAAACGTATGTGGAAGGTCCTCCTATTCCGATTTTACCGGAAGTGACAATAACGGGGTCCTCATTTGTGTTGGTTGCGATCAAATAAATTCTAACCGGACTTGTCCGGTTGTTTTGGTGATGGAGCAAAAACCGCACATTGCCGGATGCTGTATCACTGTAATAAATGCCTTCTTCATAAATCGTCTCCGGGCTGTTCAAACGCATCAGCGTTTGCTGTCCGCTCTTCTCAATGGCATAGTTAAGCGCCTGGAACTGCAGTACGCTTGCCGCATCAATAGGGAACTTATCCCCGATTTTCGTAAACAGCCGATCGTATTGTTCTTTCGTATAAAGAATTTCGTTCGTAACCGTTACATCTAACGAATAATCGGCAGACAACCCTTCTTTATCGGTAACGCGAAGCGTCACGGTATAATTGCCTGGCTCGAAAAACACATCTTGCTTATTCATCCATTCGGTTTTTACGATACCTTTATCGTCTGTGCTTTGATCGGTATAGAGAACTTGTTCTCCGATTCGGTAACTCTGCTTATCGGTAATAAAACGTGCGACAGGCGGCTCGTTAGCCGGAGGAGTCGGAGTTGTTGGCGGATCAGTTGGATTCGGCGGTTCAGTCGGCTCGACAGGAGTCTCCCCTCCAGGATCAGGAGTCGGAGTAGGATTCGGAACCGAGGTCGACGATCCTGAGACGACGATGCGTTTTTGCTGCTTGTCCAGTGCCAGCGTCATGCCGAGCGGAGAAACGAGGGATCGCAGTGGAACCATTAGTGAGCCATTTTTTATGTATACCGCGCCAATTGCGTTCGCTTGCGTTCCGTTTACCGTATACGAAGCGGAATTCAACTTGTAGCGTAATTTAACGCTATTATTCATAAAATCGTACTCTTTCGTCTTCGCGTTGTAGGTCACCTGCATGCCCAGCTTCGATGCGAGCGAACGCGCTGCCACAAATGTGACGCCTTTCTTCTCTTCGGTTGGCTGAGTCGCCATAAACAATTGGCCATTATCGTACATCTTGCTGCTTTGCTGCATAACGATCATTTGCTTCGGACCGCCTGCCGCCGCCGAGTAGGCGGGAACAGCCAGCGTTGCAGCCAGCAGCGCGGTCATCGCCGCTATGCTTGCTTTTTTTAACATTACAATCTCCTTTGTCCACTCTAGTTGTCGCTTCAAGGCTTTTCTATCATTCGTTAGACGCAATTTTACTAGAAAAGTTGCTGAAACGGGGATATTTATAGGAGGTAAATGCAGCCAGTTGGCTGTTGCAAGCTAGAAAAGCTCCATTATAAAGACCGGAGAAAGCTGTCAGGAGCGGACGCATTATGACAGCAAGCTACGATGAAACCTGCGCTCGGCACGACTGCCGCCGACGGTCACGAAAGTTTACAAACCCGGCCAATTCCATTACATTGAACATGAGGTTGCTATACGCTATCACATACGCCTTAATAATAGAAGCAAGCGATAACCAGTAAAAGAGAGGACGAAAATACGATGACAATGACAATATACGAAGCACTTGGCGGACAAGCTGGCATTCGCCGGATCGTAGAAGCCTTTTATCCAAAAGTTGTAAAAGACCCGTTAATCGGTCCATTATTCCCGGAGGACATCGATCCTGTTATAGATAAACAGGAATTGTTTTTGACGCAATTTTTCGGCGGGGAGCCCTTATATACGGAGCAGTATGGGCATCCTAGGATGAGAGCGCGCCATATGCACATTTCGATTGGAAAAGAACACGCCGAAGCGTGGCTCCAATGCATGTATCAGGCTTTGCAGGAAGTTGGCGTGCCGGAGGAAGTTGTCGACCCCGTTATGGAACGGCTTGCAGGCAGTGCCTATTTCTTTGTCAATTCGTAATCCTTAACGCCTAAAATCGAAAAAATCCGTACCTATTCCGGTCGTTACCGCTTTACGAACGGACGCTTTTCACGCTATAATAGAGCCATAGACGATTTTTGAAATAGTGTTTCACAGAGTGAAACAAAACCAATCGTTCATCTCATTTTCAAAAGGAGGAGCTTCAAGAAAATGGCTAACAATGACCATTACGCTGTCCGTTCCAGCCTCGAGGTTGGCGGAAAGAACTATTCCTACTTCAGCCTTCAGGCGCTTGAAGGACAAGGGCTAGGCGACATTTCCAAACTTCCTTTCTCCATTAAAGTGCTTCTGGAGGGTGCCGTACGTCAATTCGACGGACGCGCGATTACGAAAGAGCATGTCAAACAACTTGCTGATTGGGCGGCTAACCGCGACGACAAAGAAATTCCTTTCATTCCTTCCCGTATCGTACTGCAGGACTTGACCGGCGTACCGGTTGTCGTAGACCTTGCGGCAATGCGCGAAACCGTTAAAAAAGCAGGCGGCGATCCTAAAAAAATCAACCCGCTCGTTCCGGTCGACCTCGTAATCGACCACTCGGTCATGGTCGACGCATTCGGTTCCCCGGACGCGCTCGAGATCAACCAACGCATCGAGTTCGAACGCAACGCAGAACGCTACCGTTTCTTCCGTTGGGCGCAAACAGCGTTTGACAACTTCCGCGCGGTTCCGCCGGATACCGGTATCGTTCACCAAGTCAACCTCGAGTACCTCGCTTCCGTAGCGACTACGAAGACAGTTGACGGCGAAACTTTTGTATTCCCTGACTCGCTCGTCGGTACGGACTCCCATACGACGATGATCAACGGTCTCGGCATCGTAGGCTGGGGCGTAGGCGGCATCGAGGCGGAAGCCGGCATGCTTGGCCAACCGCTGTACTTCGTAACGCCTGAAGTTATCGGCTTCAAGCTGACCGGCAGCCTGGCGGAAGGCGCTACTGCGACTGACCTTGCCCTGACAATTACGCAATTGCTTCGTAAAAAAGGCGTTGTCGGCAAATTCGTTGAGTTCTTCGGCTCGGGCTTGTCCAACATCAGCTTGCCTGACCGTGCGACAGTTGCCAACATGGCTCCAGAGTATGGCGCAACGATCGGCTTCTTCCCTGTCGATGCGACGACGCTCGACTTCCTGCACCAAACAGGCCGTACGGAAGAGCAAATTGCACTCGTTGAAGCTTACTACAAAGCGCAAAACATGTTCCGTTCGGATGATACGCCAGACCCTACGTTCACTGAAGTAGTCGAACTGGATCTCGGTTCCGTCGTTCCGAGCCTTGCAGGTCCAAAACGTCCGCAAGACCGCATCAACCTGACGGAGATGAAAGATTCCTGGAATACGATCGCTCGTCAACCGGTTGACAAAGGCGGCTACGGTCTATCCGACAGCAAGCTTGACCAAACGGTCGAAGTGAAGCACGGCAACGGCAAAGTCAGCCAAATGAAAGACGGCGCTGTCGTTCTCGCCGCAATTACAAGCTGCACGAACACGTCCAACCCAAGCGTTATGGTGGGCGCAGGCATCGTGGCGAAGAAAGCTGTCGAGCTCGGTCTCGTGAAGCCTGAATATGTGAAAAGCTCGCTGACTCCAGGTTCCCTGGTTGTTACCGACTACTTGCGCAAAGCAAACCTGCTGGAATCGCTCGAAGCGCTTGGCTTCCACGTAGCAGGCTATGGCTGCGCAACCTGTATCGGCAACTCCGGTCCGCTTCCGGAAGACGTAAGCCAAGCAATCGCTGACAATGATATGACGGTGGCGGCTGTCCTCTCCGGTAACCGGAACTTCGAGGGCCGCATCCATGCGCAAATCAAAGCGAACTACCTGGCTTCGCCTCCACTCGTTGTTGCTTACGCACTTGCAGGTACAGTCAACATCGACTTCGCTAGCGAGCCGATCGGTACGGGCAAAAACGGCCAACCGGTTTACCTGAAAGACATCTGGCCAACAAACAAAGAAATTGCGGACGCAATCGGCGTTTCCTTGTCGCCTGAAATGTTCCGTGCAAAATACGAAAACGTTTATACGCAAAACGAACGCTGGAACCAGATTCCAGTACCGGAAGGCGAGCTGTACGAGTGGGATCCGAAATCGACGTACATTGCAAACCCTCCATTCTTCGACAAGCTGGCTGACGGCATCCGTGACGTTGAAGATATCAAAGCGGCAAAAACGCTGCTTGCACTCGGCGACTCGGTTACAACCGACCATATTTCCCCTGCGGGCAGCATCCGTCCGGACGCTCCAGGCGGCAAATACTTGATCGCTAACGGCGTTGAGAAGAAAGACTTCAACTCGTACGGTTCCCGTCGCGGTCATCATGAAGTGATGGTTCGCGGTACTTTCGCGAACATCCGCATCAAGAACCAAATCGCTCCAGGTACAGAGGGCGGCTTCTCGACTTACCAGCCAACAGGCGAAGTAACGTCGGTATACGAAGCTTCCATGAAATACCAAGCAGACGGCACGAACCTTGTCGTGCTCGGCGGCAAAGAGTACGGTACTGGCTCCTCCCGTGACTGGGCGGCAAAAGGTACTTTCCTGCTCGGCGTTAAAGCCGTTATCACGGAAAGCTTCGAACGTATTCACCGTTCCAACCTGGTCGGCATGGGCGTTCTGCCGCTGCAATTCCTGCCTGGCGAAGGCTGGAAGCAACTTGGCTTGACCGGCTATGAAACATTCGACATCGTTGGTCTTTCCAACGACGTGCAGCCTGGCGACAAAGTGAAGGTTGTAGCTACGAAAGAAGACGGCGCGACTATTGAATTCCAAGTTATCGTTCGTCTCGACTCGCTCGTTGACGTCGACTACTACCGGAACGGCGGCATTCTGCAAACCGTTCTGCGTCAAATGATCAACAACTAATAGTTGACGATAGTCAACCACAACTGGTCCCCATAGACTGGACACTTATAAAAGTGTTTAGACTATGGGGACTTTTTGTGTACTGGTATTAGCATCAATTGAAATCAAATGAAAATAAGCCGTACAATTTCAGCAAATTTTTGTAAATGAACTATAGTGAATATCGAAATCAAATAAAAAAAACGGTATAGTTGCATCAAATTTTTGTTAATGACATGAGCTCCATTGGAAGTGTCAATTGGATCAGCTATTAGCGATTGACTGTCGGTGTATTCGGGATATTCTCTCCTTAGCGTCTCTACACTAAAGTCCCCGGAAATTGAAGGATGTGTTTTACCTTGCAACCAATGCCCCTTCTCCCAATTGCCCCCGTCTGACCAAAAGCTGCTTAACGGAAACGCCGGGAAGGGCCTGGCATCCCAAGTCCAAACAAACACATTGCCTATCCAAGGCTGGGTGTTCAAAAAATCCAAAGCAGCATCTAATCCCACCGCCTGTGCCATCACACTCGTCTCACTATTCGATCCTCTTGGATACCCGCTCTTTAATGATGTAGGGTCAACAAATATATTAGGTTGAACGGTAGTACCGTTAACCGATGCAAATCCCAGCTCGGTAAACCAAATCTTTTTGGAACGGGGAATCCAATCGGTCTGGCTGCCATCCGGATTGAAGTGTTCATTTTCCCACCAATACTGGATGTTCTTTATGGCATATTTCTCCTGTATAGGAAGCCTGTTCTCATAATCCGTACCCTCGTAATAATAATCAAAGTATTCACCTGATTGCCACCCGTTGTAAATCTCTTGATAATCTACAGAATGTTGTTCAGTAAGCGGAAAATAAGCATCAATCCCTACAAAATCTGCTTCCTTCCAGAGCTTGTCAAGATGATAGTAGCCGTTGCTCGGGTCATGATGGTACTCTGACCAGTTCGCTGCGTAAGATACCTGCACACGCGATCCAAACTCTGCCTTGGCCTCACGAATCAATTGAATCAGATGATCAACGGCAGGGTATTCAGGCGATGCGGACAGTGTTAGTGCTTCCATCTCCGATCCAACTAAAAATCCGTCAATTCTTTCATTTTTCAGCAACTGAATATAGTGACCAATAAATGAATTGTAGCCTGTAGACTTTGTCATGAAGTTATGAACTTGCGCCTCTGAAGAAAGCGCCAGTCGTCCACGCCATGGCTTATCAGCTCGATAGCCAAGCAAGAACGGATAGATCATAACCTGGTAACCTTGAGATTTATAATATCTAACTGCTTCAATGATTTCCTGATCGGAAGGTGTTTCACCGTATGTAATCGAGGGATCAATAAGCTGAGCGGCATTTCTGTCTTCACTGCCTACCTTCCAATAAGATTGCGGAGCCTCTATGACATAGCCATTCGAAACTGTACGCTGATACGTTGCTTCATCTATCAGCACATTTTTACGAATTGTTCGAACATATTGCTTGAAGACGATTTGGTCATTCACGTCTTGTTCTCTGATTGTAATCGTTTCTTGTTCAAATTCTTCCTTCTTCTCTACCATTGGTCGTACTTCCAATTGTTCGAAGTCAAGCTGCCAGCCTATTGTTAACGCTATCCATTTATTGTTAGGCAGTTCCGTTTGCAATTGTTCGGTCGATATTCGAATATTGGGGGTTCCCGGCGTATTCTGGTCATTAAATGTCGTCTCCCAATAAATCTTCCCAATATCCGGGTCATTGGGCCAGGTCGAATCGTACAAGTAGTTGATTTGATAAATAACCTGATCGGCATAGGCTCCTACGCCAGAAGACGGGATCATGGTTACACCTTCTACTTTTTCTTTATAATCAGGAACGTACGCAGCCGCCTCCGCTCCATATGCCAGTATCATACTGATCACTGTCATCCACGTAATGAGCTTTTTCATCCCTGCCCCCCGTTAACGAATTTGATAAGCAAAATGGTCCAGTATGATCGTCGCGGCGCCATTTGTATAAGTATATTCCTACCCGTGTACTGAGGCTGCATTTAACCAACACAAAACAAAGATAAATGTAAATCTGGTTAATAATGAATAATCGATGTCAAAGATACCTTTTGAAATAAATTGTAAATTAGTTTCTATTTATAGTAAATAATATTTACCAGAACTGCTCATTCACTCCTTCAAGAGCATATCTCCAGTACTACTACCTCAGATACCCTTGTCCATAATAGATCCTTCTCAGAGGCCGATAGCGACGAGAATAATGTTGCCATGAGCCGCTCCCGCCACTGCGATAACGTCGGACAAGTTTACTTCCAATCTTGTTTTACGCAATAGACGATTTTGGTCTTCGGTTGTCAAAAAAAAGAAACGGCGGCGCAGGGACAACCTCCCTAGCACCGCCATTTCTTCAATATAGCTATATCGTGAGAATGAGCCAGTAAACACGCTCATCTCCACTGTTCATTATTAATCGTGCAAGGCGCCTTGACGCTTGTACAGATCCTCGAGCACCATGCAAACCATTGCTTCAACAACCGGAATAACGCGCGGACAAATGCAAGGATCGTGACGGCCGATCGTTTCGATCGTTTGCTCTTCACCCGACTGGTCTACCGTCTTCTGCTGCTTGGAAATCGACGAAGTCGGCTTAACCGCAATGCGGAAGACGATGTCTTGTCCAGTGCTGATGCCGCCGATAATGCCGCCGGCGTTGTTGCTCAAGAAGCCGTTCTTGTCCATCTGGTCGTTATGCTCGCTGCCCAGCATGTCCGCCGCTGCAAAGCCCGCTCCGAACTCGATGCCTTTCACGGCGCCGATCGACAGCATCGCTTTGGCCAATTCAGCGTCCAGCTTGTCGAACGTCGGCTCGCCGATGCCCGGCTTCACGCCGCGAATAATGCATTCGACGATACCGCCGCAGCTGTCCCCAACGCTTGCCAAGTATTCGATCTTCTCGACCATTTTGGCCGCTGCTACTGGATCGGCCGCGCGCACCGGATTTTTCTCGATGAAGTCTACATCGACCGTCTCGCCTTTAATACCGCCTACTTCTTTCGTGTAAGCAGTCACTGACACGCCGCGCAGGCTGAGCAGCTTGCGCGCAACCGCACCAGCCGCTACGCGTCCTGCCGTCTCGCGTCCCGATGCGCGGCCGCTGCCGCGATGATCGCGGTGAACGTACTTTTGCACGTACGTGTAGTCGGCATGGCCGGGACGGAACAACAATTTATTTTTCTCGTACGCAGAAGGTCTCATATCCGTATTGTTCAACATAACAGCCAGCGGCGCGCCGGTCGTTCTGCCCTCGAACACGCCCGACAAAATGCGGATCGTATCCGACTCCTTGCGCGGCGTCGTCACCGACGATTGGCCCGGCTTGCGGCGGTCCATCTGATATTGAATTTCCTGCTCCGTAATTTCAACGCCCGGTGTCACGCCGTCGATAATAACGCCGACTGCTTCCCCATGCGATTCTCCAAAAGTCGTCATCGTAAACAATTTGCCAAAGCTGCTGCTTCCCGACATCTTTCATCATCCTTCCCGTTAATAATGCTCTATGTCCTTTATTATAAAGAGGGTCGTGTTATAATGGAAATAATAAATAAGGCATCTTGCCATAGAGAGGATTTATGACAGGACATGCAGCTGGAAAACTATCGGATTTTTCTCCAAACCGCTAAAACCGGCAATTTCACAAAGGCGGCTCAAGCGCTCCATATGACGCAGCCCTCCGTCAGCTATGCCATTAAGCAGCTGGAAGAGGAATGCGGCGTCAAGCTGTTCGATCGCCTGTCCAAAGGCGTTCGGCTGACGCCGGAAGGAACTGCGCTGCTCGGCTATGTGGAGCAAAGCTTCGCGCTGCTCGGACGAGGCGAGCAAAAGCTGAAGCAGCTCGCCCGCTTGGAAGACGGCGAGCTGCGTATCGGCGCTAGCGGACCTATTATCCGGCATGTGCTGCTGCCCCATCTAGACCGCTTTCACGTCAATTATCCCGATGTCCGCATTCGTCTCCTGCAGCTTAGATCGAGCGAGGTTGCCCGTCAGCTGCAGGAGAATACGATCGACCTCGGACTGCTTTATTTGCCCTTTGCGGACGATGCGCTCGTTGCACAGCCTCTGCTGGCGATTCAAGACTGCTTTATCGTCGGGCGGGCTTACGAGCGTTTGGCCGATTCGCCGGTCGACGCCGTCCAGCTCCAGCGCATTCCGCTGCTGCTGCCGACTTCAGGCAGCAGCACGCGAACGTTTGTCGAGCAATGGTTCGCCTCGCAAGGAGTAAGCAAAGAGCCCGATTTCGAACTGACCAGCACCGAGACCATGATCGAATTCGCAAGGCTCGGATACGGAGCTGTCTTTGTCGCGCGTCAATTCGCCCGCAAAGAGCTCGAGGAAGGCTCGTTGATTGAGCTGCGGCCGACTGTGCCGATTCCGCCCCGCGAAATCGGCGTAGTGACGCGGCGCGACGCGGCGCTGCCAAGCGCCTCCGCCGTCTTCCTGCGCCTATTGACAGCAGACGAATCATCCGCTGGATATTGATTCCGGCTACTTTTGAGACATTTATATTGAATAATGTGGTATGATGGAGAAAGCATCAACTACCAGGGCGGTGAACCAAATGAATCAGGAGAACGCGATGTCGACCCGGGAAACGATCTTGCATCTATTGAAGACGAACGGCGAGCTGAGCGCTAAAGAGCTGACGGGTTTGCTTGGCTTGACCGGGATGGCCGTTCGCCGCCACCTTGACGGCTTCGAGAAGGACGGCTGGCTGAAGAGCCGAACGGTCAAGCAGGCAATGGGACGGCCGACCGCGCTGTACAGTCTAACCGACAGCGCGCAGCAGCATTTTCCAAGAAACTATCATTCTCTCGCGCTAGACCTGTTAGGCGAGCTCGGGCAAGAAGCCGGCGGAGAAATGGTCGAGCGGCTGTTCGAACGCCGGCAGCAATCGCTTTATAACAAATACGTTTCCGCAATGGAAAACAAAAGCTTGTCCGATAAGGTGTCAGCCTTGTCGCGCATTCAGAACGAGAACGGTTATATGGCTCATTGGGAGCGGGGAGACGAAGGCGAGTTCGTGCTGCGCGAGCATAACTGCCCGATCGCCGACGTCGCCAATCAATATAATCATGCCTGCAGCTGCGAGCTCGATTTGTTCGAATCGCTGCTGAACGCAGACGTTACGCGCTCCGAATGCCTTGCAAAAGGCGACCGCTGCTGCGTCTATCGAATCAAAGAGCGTGAGTCTTGATTTTTCGGGCGTTTACACGGCCAATCCGTCCAATAGACGAACGATTGTAGTTCGTTTTATTCGCGCGACGCTTGCTCGATTTGTCATTGATAGATACAGGTTGACTGAGAAGCAGCCCAAGTATAGCATTAACAATATTCATTCTTAAACTGGAGAAGATCGAACATGAGCGAAACAAAACCTTACCGCATTTTGCTTTACTACAAATACGTGAAGCTTGAGAACTACGAGCAGTTCGCCGCCGAGCATTTAACTTTTTGCAAGGAGCTGGGCGTAAAAGGACGCATCCTCGTCGCCGAGCAAGGCATTAACGGCACCCTTTCGGGAACCGTCGAGCAGACGGAAGCCTACATGGCTCATATGCGCGCGAACCCTCTGTTTGCCGATATGGTATACAAAATCGATGAAGCCGATACGCATGCGTTCAAAAAAATATTTGTCCGTCCGAAGAAAGAGCTCGTAACGCTGCGCTACAACAAACCGCTCGATCCGAACGTGCGGACCGGCAAGCATTTGTCGCCGAAGGAATTCCACGAGCAGTTGCAGCGCGACGACGTCGTTATCATCGACGGACGCAACGATTACGAATATGATATTGGACATTTCCGCGGCGCCATCCGTCCGACGGTCGAATCGTTCCGCGAGTTTCCCGAATGGATTCGCAAAAATTTGCAAGAGTCGGACAAGGACAAGACGATCCTCACCTACTGCACCGGCGGCATCCGCTGCGAGACGCTGACCGCCGTGCTGTTGGAAGAAGGATTCAGCGACGTCGCCCAGTTGGACGGCGGCATCGCCACTTACGGTAAAGACGAAGACGTACAAGGCCGTTTGTTTGACGGCAAAATGTATGTGTTCGACGAGCGGATTTCCGTGCGCGTCAACCATACCGACGAAGACGTGATCGTCGGCAAATGCTACCATTGCGGCAAGCCGGAAGACCGCTATATTAACTGCGCCGACGACTTGTGCCACCGTCAGCACATTTGCTGCGAAGAATGCGAAGCGGAGCATTCCGCTTATTGCTCCGACGAATGCTTCGTCAACGACGAACCGAAACGCAAGCTAAAAGTGCTGCAATCCTTTTAATATAGGCAGGTGTTGAGCGATGGGTCTCGGACTTGTCGTCGTTGAAATATGCGACCGTAACGACATGGCGCTGCTTCCGCTCGAAGAAATCGAGGAGAAATATCCGGAGGCAGCCGTCATGCGTACCAATTGTTTGAATATGTGCAATTTATGCCGCGCCCGTCCGTATGCGATGGTCAACGATAAACGGATATTTGCTGAAACGCCTGCGAAATGCCTCGCTCTTGTCGAAGAGGCGGTTCGAGAGGAAATCGAGCAATTTTTCAGTTGATCCCATCCATCGCTGAAGCGCGCAATGAGCGTATCCCCAGTGAACGCAGTAAAAAACCTCGGAAAGTCGGCTTCGTGCCGCTTCCGAGGTTTTTTCGTGTTCAGTGTAATTATCCCTCCTGCTGTTTCCGGTATTGATTGGGCGATTGTCCGGCGATTTTTTTAAACACTTTGCTAAAATACTTCTCGTCGTCGTAACCGACCATTCCGGCGATTTGACCGATTTTCAAATGTGGGCTTAGCAGCAGCTCCTTCGCTTTGCCGACGCGGACTCGCGCCAGATAGTCGAACACATTCTCGCCAATTTCCTGCTTGAACTTCCTGGAGATGTACTCCCGGCTCAAGAAGAACCGCTCGGAAATATCCTGCAGCGTCACTTCGTGATGATAATTTTGCTCCATATATTTGGCAATGTCGAGCATGACGCTGTCTCTGCCGCGATCACTTCCCGCCTGCGCCGACAACGCCGTTAAGCCGCGAACCAGCTCGGTTTTCCATGCCGCCAGATCGAGCTTCCCGTCATCGTCCAGCAGTTGCTGCAGCGGCGGCCTGTCGTATTTCCAATTCGCCGCCTTGTCTTCCCCCGCCTTCGACAGCCGCTCATGGATAAGCCGGTTCAACAGCATTTCATATTCGTACAAGTGCAGCTCCAGCTGTTCCAGCTTGAGGGTCGGCTGCTGTTCAAGCGCCCCGATCCAACTGTCCGCCGCGGCGCATATATCTTTCTCTTTACCGCTGAGGGCCGCCACGAGAAATCGCTCCTCAAATTGAGACAGACTAACAGCGTTCAATCCTAGCTTGTGGTCTAGCTGAAAGCAGTATAGACCTTCCGACGCTGCCAGCACGTTACGCTGCTTTAGAGCGACGCTCGCCTCCCGGTACGACACGCGCGCCCCTGCCGGAAACGGCTGCTCCCGTCCTATGCCAAGCAGGAAACGTCCGGGAATGATGCGCTCGAGCCCTTCTCTAATACTCGCAAACAGCTCAAAATGCGCATCCAATCCGTCCCACAGCAGCAGAACGATTTCGTTCTCGCTGTTCCAATAACGGAAGGCAAATCCTTGATTGCCGGCTCTTAAAAATTCATTGCACACATTAATAACGGCGAAGTTGAGCAAATCGCGATTGTTGCGAAACCGGTTTCCAGCTGCTTGCTCGGCAGCTGTCGTGCTCAAAATCGCGGTCAAGCAGCGGTCTTTTCCAGAGAGGTCGAACTCCTCTTTCAATACAACGGGCAGCGCTGGGACGCCTGATTCGCCGATCAGACCGGAAAACAGCTTATCCCAATAGACCGGCTTAATCTGGTTCATTTCCATATTCCGCTGCTGGTCGACACGGCGCGCCCGCTCCTCGCTCTCCCAACTGAGCACCGCCTTCTGCAGCGCTTCCCGGAGCTGCTCCGGATCAATCGGCTTCAGCAAATAATCGAGCCCTCCGTATTTCATCGAGCTGCGGACGAGCTCGAAATCGTCGTAGCCGCTAACGACAATCGTTTTACATCTATGCCTGCCGGCGTGCAGCCAGGATAGCAGCTCTACGCCGTCGCGGTGAGGCATCCGCATATCGGTAATGACGATTTCGGGACAATCGCGCTCGATCAACTGGGCCGCGGCGTTGCCATTATCGGCTTCATAAAGCTCGGTGACGCCCAGCTCTTCCCAATCGATCAGCAGCCGGATTGCCTCCCTCACATGCTGTTCATCGTCGACTAGCAATACTCTCATGCCTGCCCCTCCAGTTCATATCGCAGCGGTATCCGCAGCATCACCCGGAAGCCTCCGTTCGGCTCCGAACCGATACTCATTTCCGCCTCATCGTTATAATAGAGCTTCAATCTCATCCATACATTGCTAATGCCGATATGGCTCTGCTCCTCAATCAGCCCGCCCGAGGAACGCTGCAGCATTCTTTGCAGCTCCTGCAGTCTCTCGCTGTCCATGCCGCTGCCGTTGTCCTCCACTTTGATCGTCAGCCAATCGCCGTTTTTCGTATCGGCGCTGATTCGAATCTCCCCTCTACCTTCCGCGCCTTCGTAGCCGTGCTTAAAGTAATTTTCAATCAACGGCTGCAGCAGCATTTTCGGTACAAGAATCGGCAGGGCGGCTGAATCGATCTCGTAGTCTACGCTCAACTGGTCATTGAACCGCTGCTGTTGCAGCTCTAGGTAGGCCTTGGCGTGGTTCAATTCAACCGAGAACGGCACAATTGCCTCGCTCGTATTCATGTTGTAGCGCATCATTCGGGCGATCGCCGAAATGAGGGAGTAAACTTTGGGCGCTTTATAATGCAGTGCAAGCGTACCGATCGATTGCAGCGCATTGTAAAGGAAATGCGGATTGATTTGCGCCTGCATCGCTTTCAGCTGATTCGTCTTATTGGCGATCTCAAGCCGGTACTCGCGATTAATCAAATCTCTAATCGTCTGTATCATCGTATTGAACCGTCTTGCCAATATGCCGATTTCGTCCTTGCCCTGCACCGGCACAGAAATATCAAAATTGCCGACCTGCACCTGGTTGATATGACCGATCAGCCGCTTAATCGGCTTCGTAAATTGATACGACAGCAGCACGCTCGCGATCACGACAATCGTTACAAATATGGCCAGAATCGTCGTATTGATCGCCGATACCGCATTCGCGCTCTCGTACAAATACGAGTAAGGCAGCTGCTTGACCACGATCCAATCCATATAGTTCGCGCTCAGCGTATCATAAATGACGATGCCCGAAAAGGAACCGTCCACGCGGCGGATAACGCCGTTCTCCGAACTGGACGAAACTACCTCCTGCACCCACGGCAAGTCCAGCTCTCCCTCCTGCTCGTCGTTGCCCGCGCAAATGATTTGCTTATTTCTGTCGATGATATACAGCTTCTCGCGCTCGTCCAGCGTCAGCTGCTTGCATATTTTGTTCAGCTCCGTCATTTTCACGTCCATCGACAAGTATCCGATTACTTCGTCGCTTGGCGTGCGAATGACCGGACGATGGAGCGTAATGACGCTCTCCTCCTTCACCCATCTGCTCCAGTCGAGCTCGTAGCGGCGGCTTGTATGCGTCGCCTCCAGAAAGGGGCGCGGATTGCTGCGGTCCTCTTCCCGCCATTCGCTTTCAAGTCCGATGTCGCTGCGGAACATCCCTCTTGCCAGAAGATAAGAGAGCCGCCGCTCCTTCCCCATCTCCAAATACAGCTGATGAATCCCTTTATTGGATTGATAGATATTAAGCATATGCGTAAAAATTTGCATATTGTTCTTTTCTTCGAAAGCGTTTACATTTACATTCGGAGATTGTGCGCGCTCGATTAGCGCATAGAGCGAGTTCGGTGCATTGATTGAATTATAGACATCGAGCGACGTTTCGTTCACTGCATTCATATAGCTGATCACATTGTTTTTCCCCAGCGACAGCAGCTTTTGATTCTCGTGAATCGACTGCTCAGTCACTTTATTTTTAATATAATTGTTCGAAATCAGCATTGAAATGATGATCGGAATGACCGTCACCGCAAGCAAAAGCGCCGTCAGTTTTTTGCGTATGCTCGATGCGAACAAGACGCTTCACGCTCCCCCATGTCAATATATTGCACCAAACCCATCATATCTATCAGTGTTCCAAAAAACAATAACTGTTTATATTTTAGGTACACAAACCTGTAGGAGGAGGCTGCCATGGGCATGCGCAAAAGATCAAGTCAATGGATGCAACAGCTCGTTTTCGTCGGTCCCGGCACAATCGCTTTTACCATCATCGTCCTCATTCCGTTCCTGCTGGGCTTCTACTATTCGTTTACCGAATGGAACGGGCTCGACTTGGACAAAGCCAAATGGGTAGGACTGGACAATCTACAACGCATCTTTACGAATGACGAAAAGTTTTGGAAATCGTTCTGGTTCACGATTCGGTTCACGGTCGTAACCGTCGCCGCCACCAACTTATTCGGATTTTTGCTGGCGCTGCTGCTGACCCGCCCGATGAAGGGCCGCAACGCGCTGCGCACCATATTTTTTATGCCGAACGTCATCGGGGGCATTTTGCTCGGCTACATTTGGCAATTCATTTTCACCAAAGGCTTCAAAACGATCGGCGAGTTGACAGGCATTCCCTTGTTCGAACTGTCGTGGCTCGGAACGCCGCAAACCGGCTTTTGGGGACTCGTCATCGTCTTCATCTGGCAAACGACCGGTTATATGATGATTATTTATATCGCCGCTATTGTCGGCGTTCCAAAAGATTTGATGGAAGCGGCCACGATCGATGGCGCGTCTTACTGGCAAACGATTCGCAAAGTGACGGCCCCGCTTATTATGCCGGCCATTACCGTCTGCCTGTTCCTCACCACCTCGAACGCGTTCAAGATGTTCGACTTGAACCTGTCGCTGACCAAAGGCGGTCCGGGCACGTCGACGCAATCGCTTGCTTACAACATTTATGCCGAAGCGCTGATCAACAACCGGTACGGACTCGGCACGGCCAAAGCGATGCTGTTCTTCTTCGCTGTCTCGCTCATCGCCGTCACGCAAGTGTGGCTTACTAAACGGAAGGAGGTTGAAGCTTGATGACATCGCGTACTAGACAATTCAGCCTGCTTGCAATCGGCATCTTGTTCGCGCTTTTGTTCATGTTGCCCTTCTACTTCGTGCTAGTCAACTCTGTAAAATCACTTGGCGAAATTATGGTCGACGCCGCCTTGCTGCCGGTTGAATACCAATTCGCCAACTATCAGAAAGTATGGGAAATTATTAAGTTCCCGAAAGTACTGGGCAATTCGGTTCTGATCACCGGCCTTAGCGTTACCTGCATCGTGCTTGTCAGCGCTATGACCGGATATCGGCTCGTAAGACGGCCTACTGTGTTCAACAAGCTGCTGTTCACCTGCTTCGTCGCCGCGATGATCATTCCGTTTCAATCGGTTATGCTGCAGCTTGTTCGGATCACGAGCTTACTGGAGCTTCGCGGCAATCTGTTCGGCATTCTCGTCTGTTATCTCGGCTTCGGCCTGTCCCTCTCGGTCTTCCTTTTCCACGGCTTCGTCAAAAGCGTGCCGCTCGAGGTCGAGGAAGCGGCGATTGTCGACGGCTGCTCCCCTTACGGGGTGTTTTGGAAAATTGTATTCCCTCTGCTGACGCCAATCATGATCACCGTCGTTATCTTAAACGGCTTGTGGATATGGAACGATTATTTGCTTCCGGTCCTCGTGATTGGCTCGAACAAAGATTTAACGACGATTCCGCTTGCGGTGACCCGTTTCTTCGGGCAGTACACGAAGCAATGGGACCTCGCGCTGGCCGGTCTGACGATGAGCATCATTCCGATATTGACACTTTTCCTTGTGCTCCAAAAACATATTGTAGAAGGAATTTCCTCAGGTTCCTTAAAAGGGTAACCCATCAATATATTACACTTTTGTCGTCAAAAACGTCGGTTTTTCTAACGATACTCCTCTCCTATAATCTAGTTGTAAGCGTTGTAAAACAATAAAAGCACTATAAAAACTTTGGGAGGTCATCAAATGAAACGTTTTTCATTATTTCTCGCGGCGCTGACACTTGTGGTTGCAGCGGGCTGCGGCAATGGCAACAACGGCGGCAATACAGCAACCGATGCGCCGAAAAACAACGCCGAGAAGCCTGCGGAAGGCCAGAAAAAGAACGTGACGATCAAAGTATTCCAATTCAAGGTTGAAATCGCTGATGCGCTGAACCGGATGGCCGAAGCGTACGAGAAAGAAACCGGCATCAAAGTCGAAGTGGAAACGCACGGCGGCGGTGAAGATTACAGCGCCCTGTTGAAAGCAGAAATCGCGGCCGGCTCCGAACCGGAGATTTTCAACGCCGAAAGCTTCGCGGCTTTCGACGCCTACAAGGACCGCGCGACTGATTTGTCAGGCGAGACTTGGGCGAAGGACGTCGTTCCGGCGGCGGCTGTTCCGGCGCAAGTTGACGGCAAGCTGCTCGGCATGCCGATGAACATCGAAGGCTACGGCATTTTCTATAACAAAGAGCTGTTCAAGCAAGCTGGCATTACCGAAAATCCGAAGACGCTGACCGAGCTTGAGAATGTGGCGAAAAAGCTGCAAGACGCCGGCATTACGCCATTCTCGACAACGAACGAATGGTGGTCGATCGGCCATCATACGATCAACGTCGCTCTCGCCGACCAAGCCGATCCGGTTGCTTTCGTCGAAGGAACGAAAAACGGCTCCGAGCAGTTCAAAAACAATGAAATTTTCAAGAAGTGGATCAACTATGTAGACCTCGTGTTTAAGTACAGCCAAAAAGACAAGCTGACGACGGACTACGCGACTCAAGTTGCCAACTTCGCTTCCGGCAAGTCGGCGATGATTCAGCAAGGCAACTGGATTCAAGGCGACGTTGACAAAGTGGCGCAGCTCGATATCGGCCTCATGCCGATTCCTTATGACGACAGCGGCAACGCGCACATTTATACCGGCCCAGCTAACTTCTGGGTCGTTAACAGCAAGTCGAAGCATCCGGAAGAAGCGAAAGCGTTCCTCGACTGGATGGTTACTTCGGAAACGGGCAAATCGTATTTGACGAAGGAATTCAAGTTCATCCCGGCGCTTACTTCAATTACGGCAACATCCGAGGACGTTGGCCAAATGGGCGCAGAGGTGTCCGAGCAAGCGGCAACCGCCGGCGGCTGGCAGTGGGGCCGTTATCCAGACGGCGTGCCGCAAGGCTGGGGCGCGGCGATGCAGGAATATCAAGGCGGCACGATCAACCAAGAGCAGCTGTTCGATAAGCTGAACAAAGCGATCGACGAGATCGTATCGAAATAAGCGGCGTTATGCCGCGCAGTTGGACGGCCCGGAAGCCAAGCTTCCGGGCCGTTTCTTTTCCGCTATCGTCTGGTGGCGGTTTGATTATTCCTACTATAAAGGTATAATGTAAGGGGTACATACAGGTGTGAAACAACAAAGCTGCATTTGGAGGCTGTTATGCATAAAGTTAAAATTTTTTCTGGCAATTCGAATAAATCGCTGGCAAATCGACTGTGCGAGCAACTGAATCTATCGCTCGGCAATGTCGATATTTCTCGCCATCAAAGCGGTGAAATTCATCTTTCTTATGGCGAAACGCTGCGAAACTGCCATGTGTTCATCGTCCAATCGCTGTCTCATCCGGTCAATGAGAACTTGGTTGAACTGCTCGTGATGATCGACGCTGCGAAGCGGGCTTCCGCTAAAACGATCAATATTGTTATGCCGTATTACGGCTATGCCCGACAGGAACGGAAATCCGCCCCGCGCGAGCCAATTTCGGCCAAGCTGGTAGCCGACGTCTTGACGACGGTCGGAGCCAATCGTCTCGTCACTGTCGATTTGCACGCCGATGCGATTCAAGGCTTCTTCCAAATTCCGGTCGACCATTTGACGGCGCTCGATCTGATTACCGATTATTTGAAACGGCAAAACATACCGAACCCTGTCGTCGTTTCCCCGGATGCGGGACGCGCGTCGGCGGCTGAGAAGCTGGCCGACTATCTCGACTGTCCGTTCGCCATTATGATTAAAAATCGGCCTGCTCACAACCAGACCGAGATTACGCATATTATCGGCGAAGTCAAAGGCATGACGCCGATCATTATCGAGGACTTGATCGATACGGGCGGCACGATCGTCAACGTCGTCGAAGCGCTGAACAAGCGCGGCGCCAACGATGCTTACATTTGCGCTACGCACGGCCTGTTCTCGTCCAATGCGCTGGAGCGGCTGAACCATCCGAATATTCGCGAGGTGGTCGTAACCGATACAATCGAGCTGGACAACAAATACCCGGACAAGTTCGTCGTGCTGTCGATGGCGGACCTGCTCGCCAATGCTATCCGCATTATCAGCAGCGGCGGCTCTATCGACCATCTGCTCAAACACAATATAGAATAGAACAACAAACGCCCGGACGCAATCGTCCGGGCGTTTGTTGTTCTATTGATTTTCCTTTATATAATCGGCTATGCTCACTTTCTGCCCTAGCTTGGCGCTTTCCAAAGCAGCCAGCACCATCGCCATGCTGAACCGATTGTCCCGACTGCTCGTTTCAGCCGGACGGCCCTCCTCCAGCGACAGGAACATTTCGTCCAAGCAGCCTTGGTGGAAAGTCGCTCCGCCCTCTTCCGGAGCCGTGTCGACGCGAACAAATTTGTTCATGAACGGCTGCTCCTCGCCTTCGCCCTTCTCTGCAGTCACTTCCGCATATGGAGCGCCGTTGCCGTCCCATATCGCCGTTCCCTTCTCGCCCGTCACGCGCCACTCTGCTTCCCAGGAGGTCGGCGCCCCTTCGGCACACCACGATCCGCGGTAGCAGAAGACGGAGCCGTCCGACATCTCGAAAATGCAAATGGCCGCCGCGCTGCCCGCATACCAGGAGCCTGCCGGATTAAATTGCTGGCAGTACACCGTAACTGGATCGGCGTTCAGAATCAGTCTTGCTTGATCGAACGTATGGATCGCCATATCAAGCAGCAGCGGACTTTCCATCGCCTCGCGGAAGCCTCCGAAATGCGGTGCCAGGAAGAAGTCGGCCCCTACGAAGCCAGGCTTCCCGATCGTGCCTTCCTCGATAAGACCGCGAAGCGCCCGGATTCGCGGATCATAGCGCCGGTTTTGCATAATAGCGTGCGAGCGCCCTGTCTGCTCCGACAGCTCAACTAGCCGGTTGCACTGCTCCATCGTTTCCGCCAGCGGCTTCTCGCCGAATACGCTGCAGCCCAGCTCCATCGATGCGGAGGCAATGCCAAAATGAGTGGACGGAACGGTGACGTCAAACACGAGGTTCGCCCCCGTCTCCTTGATTGCTTCTCCGATGTCGCTATAAATTCCGCAGCTCAGCCCGTGTCTTGCCGCCATCGCTTCCGCATTCGAACGCATAATATCAACCAATCCCACAATTTCCGTATCGGGACGCTTTAACGCATATTCAATCCAAGTATTCGCCATGCCGCCGCAGCCGGCTGCGACGATTTTGTAGATTGCCAATTCAATCCCTCTCTTTCCCTCTGTTAGCGGCTTGCCGCCACTCTTAAATTGCTCTATAGTGATAGGACTAACCCTATTATAAACCCGAAAACACAACGTTTTCTCTATCTATATTGCGTTTCACTAGTCGGATATTGCGCTTTCGTTAACTTGTGGAAACGTTCGAAAGGAGGGGCGTCTATCGTGGTCGCTGTCACCGCCAAATCGATGGAATTATGGGAAAATACGAGGCTGGAGGAAGACGACTATCCTTTCCAGCTCTTCTTCAATCGCAACGACAATGCGTTGCCCGGTCAAACCATCCTTTTTTTGCACTGGCATGAGCATCATGAAATTATCGTTATGGAGCAAGGCTCCGCCGTTTTTCATATCGACAGCGAACGCTGCGAAGTCCGTCAAGGCGATGTGCTGTTTGTCCCCGCCGGCGCTCTTCATGTGGGTTATAGTCAGGTTGAAGGACCCGTTGCTTATGTGTCGCTCGTGTACAATCCTTCCCTCTATCAAGACCGGATCGGCGATCTGCATCATGATTCACTAATCGCCCCGTATCTTGAAGGCTCCATTCGCCTGCCTGTGCAGCCATCTTGGCTGTCTGCTTCCGGCCACAGCCGGATTATCGGACAAATCATCCATGAAGCCCGCTTGAAACGCGACGCATACCGGCTGATGATTAAAACGATGCTTTATCAGCTTCTACTATTGCTCGCCCGCGAGCAGCTATCGATGCCTGCATCTGGAGGAAGAAAGGAGCCCAGCGCGGCCAATCGGGAACGGTTCAAGCCGTTAATCGTCGAGATCGAGCAGAACTATGCCAACAAATGGACCGTAGCAGAAGCAGCTGGGATGGTCGGTCTCAGTCCCTATCATTTTTGTAAAACATTCAAGAAGCTGACCGGACGCACGTTTGTCGAATATATACATCTGTGCCGGATGAACGAGGCCGAGCGGCTGCTTGCCGACACGGACTGGACTGTGACCGAAATCGCTGTCGCGGTCGGCTGCGACAATCCGAATTACTTTACCAAGCTGTTCAAGCTGTATAAAGGCGAAGCGCCCTCCCAGTTTCGCGGCAAATAAAAAAGGCGGGATCGGCTATGCCTTGCGCATGCGAATCCTGCCTTTTCACCTTATTTCGAGCCGATCGCTTTCCTGACCGCCGGCGCCACTTTCTCCGCCAGCAGTTCAATGGCTCGAGCCACTTGCTCGAACGGCAAGCCGCCGATATCGAACTGCGCCATAAACCGGCACGTACCGAACAGCTCATGCTGCTTGATCCATTTCTCCGCCACTTCTTCCGCACTGCCGACTGCAAGCGCCGTATCTGCGCCGGTCAGCTGCTCGAATTGTTCTCTCGTCAGCTCCGGCCGGCCCATAAAATGCGAGTAATAGTGGGCGTAGTGAGGATAAAACTCGTCTCTTGCCCGCTTTGAATCGTCGGCAATATAGCAATGTCCGGTGATGCCGATGCGCAAATCTTCCGGCCGATGTCCGGCAGCTTGACCGGCCTCCCGGTACGTGTCGGCCAAATGACGGAACGCATGCGGATCGCCGCCTAAAATCGCAATCGCCATGCCCGCTCCCATCGACCCCGCCAATGCCGCGCTCGAAGACGTTCCGCCGACTCCAAGCCATAACGGCAGCTTAGGCTGTACCGGACGCGGCGCGATTTCCGCATTTAGCAGCGCCGAACGGAATTTGCCTTCCCACGACACAATCTCCTTCTCGTTCAGCTCCCGAAACAGATCGAGATTCTCACGTAGCAGCTCGGCGGAATCATCCACCTCGTAGCCAAACAAAGGAAAAGACTCGATATACGCTCCCCGCCCCGCTATCATCTCCGCCCTTCCGTCCGACAGCAGGTCGAGCGTTGCGAAATCCTCGAATATTCGAACCGGGTCGGATGTGGCAAGCACCGTAGTCGCGCTTGTCAGCTTGATCCTTTTGGTTGCCTGAGCAACCGCAGCCAGCAGCACCGGCGGCGACGAAATTGCAAAATCTAGCCGATGATGCTCGCCTACTCCAAACACATCAATGCCGGCACGATCCGCCAGTACAGCTGCGTCGATGACTTCCCGAATACGCTGCTGCGCCGTTAACGCGCTGCCAGTAACCGGGTTTGGCGACAAATCGCCTAATGTATAAATGCCGAATTCAATCGGACATGCCTCGTTCAGCTCCGAATCTCTCTCGCTGTCTGCCATTCGAATTCCATCCTCCTGCTTACGTTCATCCTTGAATATACTCACTCAACGTCTGTTAAGTTAGTTACTTTATATTAGTAATTATAATTTAGTAATTAGCTGATGTCAAACGTCCTCCTCCATTTTGTTTCATCGTATGCGAAGCGCAGCGGTTTTGCCGCATTGACGGCGATCGTAATAATGGAAAACATATCCATATTGACTACTGCAGGAAGATGACCACGAAAGCGAAGCAGCAGGCATATCAATTAAAGACTGTCGGACTGCCGTTCCGTAGCGAAAAGGGCCGGCCGCAATTGCCGCAGCAATCGGGCCGACCCTTATTTTCAAGACCTGAATTATACCGCTGTCCAGCCCGCATCCGTCGTAACAACTGTACCGTTCACGAAGCTCGACTCGTCGGAAGCAAGGAACAACGCCACTTTAGCGATCTCGGACGGCTCGCCCGCTCTCGGAATAGCGGCCATGCCGGCTTTCGCCTTATCGAGTCCGAATTCATTCGGCGCGGAGCTGCCCATGCCGATGTTCGTATTCACCGCGCCAGGCGCAATAGCGTTGCAACGAATGCCGAGCTTCGCATATTGGAAGCCAACGTTTTTCGTTAAGCCGACAACGGCATGCTTGGCCGCTGTGTAAGCTGCGCCTGCTCGAGAACCGAACAAGCCGCCGACGGAAGCGATATTGACGATCGCGCCGTTTCCTTTCTCCATGAAAATCGGAAGCGCCTTGCGGATCGCACGCATCGGACCGGTTGTATTGACCGCGAATACTTTCTCCCACATCGCGTCCGTCAATTCATGCGCCGGCACCATGCCGTCCATAATGCCTGCATTGTTGACCAGAATGTCAAGCGTACCATATTTCGAAGTTGCTGTATCGATCATGCGCTGCACGTCCTCTTCTACCGCAACGTTCGATACGACGACAACTGCGCTGCCGCCGTCCGCCTCGATCTTCGAAGCCGTCTCTTGCGCCGATTGCTCATTCAAATCTGACACAACCACTTTCGCGCCCTCTTTCGCAAACAATACCGCAATCTCTCTGCCCATGCCGGAGCCTGCTCCCGTTACAACCGCCACTTTGCCTTCTAATCGCATTAGATAAGCCTCCATTCGTCTATTTGTTATTCGTCAAAAGTGTGTTATACTGTACAACTGTTCATTAAAGTACAATTGTACAACCTCAGTATAGCGAATCTCATGAAGGCGAACAATCAGCAGAACCGGCGCGTTTGTTCGTTATCGTACAAAAGGGCAGCCGTTGTACAAAATCTATTAATGGAAGGATTGGAAATCGTGACAGAAGCGAAATCCAAGACGGATAAGCGGATTATCAGGAGCAAGGAAGCGTTAAAGAAAGCGCTGCTGGAATTGATGAAAATCAAGCCTTTCTCCGCGATCACAACAACCGAAATCGTTAAAACAGCTGATTTCAACCGCGGAACGTTCTATGCCCATTACGAGCATAAGGAAGCACTGCTGGAGGACATTATCAACGATATGCTGAACGGCTTGATCGCCGCTTTCCGCAAGCCCTATCTGGAGATTGATTCGTTCGATTTCAGGCATTTTCCGGCCAGTGCGGTCGCCCTGTTCGATCATATCTACGAGAATGCATCCCTCTATTCGCTTATGGTCGATGAGCAAGTGATGCCTGGCTTCAAGGAAAAAATGTATCAAGCGATCTCTACAACTAGCGCCACCGATTTGATCTACGATATCGACAAGACCAATCCGCCGATCGACGGCGAGCTGCTTAACGTCTATCACATGCATGCTCTGCTCGGATTAACCTTCCATTGGATTCAGGATGGGTTTAAGCAGACGCCGGATTATATGGCCAAGCAGCTCGTTCTTTTCCTCGGCTTGTCAAAAGGCGAGCGTAAAGTCGTCACGCGTATGAAGCCGCAAACGTAACGTAACCCGTTAACCTGTTCACAGAGGCTAACCTTCGCTTGGGCTCATGTTTTGCTCGATAATGTCCGCTTCGCGGTAATTAACCATCATTTGCAGCTTGTGCAGCTGTTTGCGCGTCAGCCTTGCATTCTCGTACAAACATTGCAGCTCATTGCGCTCGGCTTGCAGACATGCCAACTGCAGCTCTTTTTTCTGTTCCTCGAATTGGTCATTCTCACAGTTCGTTCGCAGATGCTTGCGCATCTCTGCAATTCTTCGATTGTAATGAGAGATGACCTTGTAAGCAACCGCCCTATTTTCCGGCGTTACAGCTTGCTTCAGTTCTTTCACAGCAGCCTCCGCCGTTCGCAGCCCTAGCGCGAATACGCTCATTTTCTCTACCGCCGTCATTTTGCCGGCTTGCTGCGTGTGGCCAGGAAAGAGCCGGTTCCCCAGCTTTCCGGCCAACCCCTTAAAGAGTACCCACAGCATGCGGAATCGATTCGTTAGCGCGAGCTCCACCGTCGACAGCACCGATTGCAGCCTTTTTGCAGCCGCAGGATCGACACTCTCCTCCTCAAGGAATCGCGACAGCGCTTTTTTCTCAGCCTCCAATGCGATACGCCTCATGCCAAGCTCTTCACCCCGCAGCGCCTGGCCGTTCTCCGCCGATACGGAAGCCGATTGGAGCATGGCCAACTGCTGATGATAGGAAGAAAGGACGGCTGACGCTGCCGCTTCGTTTTGTTCGTTGCGGGCAAGCTGCACCGTCTGAATGGCTGCTTGAATCGCCTTGGAGACGGCATCTCGCGGCACAACGGAGGATTGCGAATGCTCCTCCTCAGGCTGCGTCCTCGACGCAAGTAGCGGAAGCAGGATACTGGCCGTAATTAATGAGAGCAAAATAACGCCGGCGGCTAAAAAGAGGATTAAATCCCTTTCCGGAAAGACTTCTCCGTTCGCCAAAAATAACGGAATCGAGAAAGCGCCTGCCAGCGTTAACGTCCCTCTTACACCCGATATCGACAATAGCGCGATCGACAGCCAAGATACCTTTTCTGCATCTCCATTATCCGAGAAGAGAGACGGCATGTGAGTCGACAGCAGCAGCCAGACGAACCGGATAGCAAGCAGCAGCAAATATAAAAGGATGACATAACCGACAACGAGCAGATTGTTATGCGTCGTATCAATAAATATTTTTTCCATTACCACTGGAATATGAAGGCCGAGCAGCATAAAAACAAATCCGTTTAAAATAAAGAGCGCGACCGACCAGGTGCTGTCGGAGACGATCCGCAGCTCGATTTCTTCCTTCCGGATTTTATCCCTTTCCACCGCATGAACAATCCCTCCCGCCACGGCGGCCAAAATACCAGACAGGCCCAGTTCTTCCGCTAAAATGTAGAGCAGGAACGGCGTGATGAGAACAATCATCATATGGACGGTGACGTCTTCCATGCCGAATCGGCGAAGCAGCGCTCTCACCCAAATAATAAACAAGCCAAATACCGCGCCAAACAGCAATCCGCCAAGGGCAATGATGACAAAGCTGTATGCCGCCTGCCAGAGCGAAAAAACGCCGGTAACGGTTGCCGCAATGGCGAAACGGAATGCAACCAGGCCGGAAGCGTCGTTCATCAGTGCCTCGCCCTCCAGCAGCCGGTGAATTCGGCGAGGCAGGTGAACGCGTGATGCCATAGACGAGACCGCTACGGCATCGGTAGGCGACAAAATCGCAGCCAGACCGAATGCGGCGGCAAGCGGAATGGTTGGAATAAGTTGATGAATCGTATAGCCGCCAATTAGAACCGTAACGAATACAAGCCCAACCGCCAACAATAAAATCGGCGCCCGCAGCTTCCACAGTTCATCCCTCGGCGTCACTTTTCCGTCATTGAACAGCAGCGGCGCGATGAACAGCACCATAAACAGCTCCGGGTCGAGCGGAATATCCAGTTCTACCGGCAGCAGAGCGACTGCCGCGCCGAGCGCAATCTGAATAATAGGCACCGGAACAAACGGAACAAGCCGATTGACCACATGCGAAACGGCTATTAATGTAATCAATATCAAAATAGCGATAAGAAGCTCCATAATTCCTCCCCGTGCTGCCCACTGCTTACCATGGCATGGGCGGTCTCCTCTAGATTGCCCTTCGCCATGCGGCAGCTATTCCCTATTCGAAAAAGCCCGAATCGCATGTCAGATTCGGGCTTTCGTTCATGATGGTCGGCAATAATGATTTCAGCGATGCTGTTCATATCGATTTGGACGAGTCAGCGCGCGCAGAGCGGACAGCTCCGCTTCCGTTAAAGCTGGGGAATGAGCCGCCTCGATATTGCCAAGCAGCTGCTCGCGCGAGCTCGCTCCGGGAATCGCTACTGCAACAGTTGGGTCTGCTAACGTGTAACGGATTGCCAGTTGGGCAAGATCGCGTCCGTCGGCCAATTCCAGCAGCTTCCGATGCAAGTCCGCCAGCTCTTCTGGATTGTAATCGAGGTAGCCTTTCACAGCTTTTTGGGCGCCGTTCCCCGTCAGTACGCCTTTAGCGACCGGTCCGCGAGCGATAAGGCCGATCTCTGCTTGCGCAAGCAGCGGCAGAACCGTTTCCTCTGGTCTTCTGTCTAACAAGCTGTACTGGCTCATAACGGATACCATTCCCGATCTGGCCGCATATTCGCGTATGACATTCGGCCGGATGGAAGAAATGCCATAGTGGCGAATAACCCCTTCTTGCTTCAGTTGCTCGAATGCTTCGATCGTCTCATCGATCGGATCGTCGAGCGTCCCTCCATGAAGCTGATACAAATCAATGTAATCGACGCCAAGCCGCTTCAAACTGCCTTTAACCGAGGACAATATGTAAGCTTTAGACGGGTCCCAAACCCAGCCCTCCTGCCCCGGAATACGGCGATTGCCAACTTTCGTGGCAAGGATGATATCTTCCCGCCTTTTTCCTTTTATCGCTTCGCCTACGATTTCCTCGCTCAATCCGTCGTCGTACAAGTCGGCGGTATCGAGAAAATTAACGCCATTATCCAACGCTTCATGGATCAGTGCAATTGCTTTCCCGCGATCCGTTCCAAGCGACATGCAGCCTAATCCAATTTCGCCGGCCAGCAGCTCGGATTGACCTAATCGATTTTTCCTCATCCGTACACTCCCCTGCCTTCAGTATGAAATTATTATACACGGGTTGCGAGCCAGTCTTCTATTATAAATGTGTGAAGGTTGACTGAAATGAACAACAAAACTTATAATGAACCCAATTAGAACGAGGTTCGGAGGATAGCCATGACTGCAGACAAGCACGGCAGCGTGACACAATTGATCGAAGTGTTTCAAAAGTTCGGCAGAGCCGACTGGCGAAAAAGAACGATGTGGGGACTAAAGGCCAGCGAAGTCAGAGTGCTGCTTTGCATCAAGGAAGGGTCTCAGCAGAATGAGAGTGGCATTACCGTCTCGGAAATCAGCAAAATGCTGTTCGTTACCTCCCCCACCGTTACACAAATGGTCAACAGTCTCATCGAGCACGGATACACAACACGTACAGCCAACTCGCGCGACCGGCGGATTGCACACTTGACGCTGACGGACAAAGGCGAGCAAATCGCGCAAAAGGTTTATGAAAGATACACCGCCTATTTCGAAGGCTTGATCGATTTTTTAGGTCAAGAACAAAGCGATCAATTAATCCATCTGCTAACTCAAGTATTCGAATATACGGATGAAGCGAACAAAGCGGACATTCACGATTGATTATTGAAGTGAAAAGGGAGAAGCGGCCAACAGCCGTTTCTCCCTTTTCTTTCCCGTCTTATTCCAGCACAGGCTGTTTAACAGGCTTCGCGTCCGCCTTCTCCGATTCGTTGACGGAATTAGAGGTACGAAGCGGAATTTCCTTCAAGAATAGCACGAGTATCGCCGCTACGATGAGCAGAACCATGCCGACAAGGAAAACGACGGTCAACGTGTCGCTCAGCACGTTGCGCAGCATTTCCAACATCTGGTTGAATAACGGCTGAATCGCGTCGGGCAGCGTCGTTTGCAGCTCCTTCAGCTTCGGCTGATCAAGCAGCAGCTGCGGGTTCAAGAAGCCTGAAAGCTGCTGCGCAGTCTCCGGATCAACTTTCGACAAATCCGCTCCCTGTCCCGAAGTGACAGCTGCTTCCAGCTTATTCTTCATAGTCGAGGTCATTACCGTACCCAGAACGGCGATCCCGATCGTTCCTCCTAAATTGCGGAACAAAGTAGTCGTTGCCGTCGCTACGCCAAGCTCGGAAGGCTTCACTGCATTTTGTACCGTAAGGGTAAAGACCGGCATTGAGATGCCCAGTCCGATACCGAATACGATCATGCTTGCAACGGCCACGGCTATGCTGTTCATAAATGCCATCATCAGCATTCCGATGACCATAAACGGCATCCCGATCACGGCGTATCGTTTGTATTTGCCCGATTTCGAAATCCAGTTGCCGGCCAGCGTACTGAGCACGATCATCGCAATCGACATCGGCATATTTACAAAGCCCGATGCGGTCGGGGAAATGCCTTTTACCCCTTGAACAAAGAACGGCAGGTACATCATGGCGCCCATCATGCCCGCGTTCATCAAAAATCCGATAATGTTCGAAATGTTGACGATTCCGTTCTTAAAGAGCGACAAAGGCAGAACCGGGCTTTTCGCTCTCCGTTCCACAAGCAGTAAAATACCGATCAGTACAACCGCTCCGGCAAGCAGGCCGATAATTTCCGGGGAGCCCCATTCGTATTTGCTGCCGGCCCAAGAAAAGCCGAGCAACAGCGAGATAATCGCCAAAGACATGATCAACATGCCCAAGTAATCGATGCTTTCCGATTTGGCGCGTACCATCTTCGGAAACATGCCCATAATCATGGCAAAGGCAACGACGCCGATCGGGAGGAAGATCCAGAACAGCCATTTCCAATCCATATGGTCGACCATGAAGCCGCCCAAAGTCGGCCCAAGCACGCTGGAAAATCCGAAAATCGCCATCATGACGCCGGTCCATTTCGCCCGTTCGCGAGGTGCGAACAAATCGCCGACTGCCGTGACCGTAGCCGACATTAGAACGCCGCCCCCGACGCCTTGAATGCCCCGGTACGTAATCAACTGAAAGATCGTCGTCGACGTACCGCTTAAGAAGGCGCCGATAATAAAGAAAATAATACCGATCAGCAAAAACGGCTTCCTTCCGTAAATGTCTGAAAGTTTTCCGACCAGTACGGTTGCGATGGTTGAGGTCAGCATGTAAATCGTAATGACCCAGGAGTAATACTCCATACCGCCTAGCATCGCAATAATGCGCGGCATCGCCGTGCTGACGATCGTTTGGTTGATTGCCGCAAAAAACATAGCAGCCATTAGAGCAATCATGATCGTCACTTTCTTTTTCTGAGTGAGCTGCTCCATCGTTCAAGACCTTCCTTCCTGCATTGTAAAGTTATTATTTTCGTTTGGCAGTTATCCCATGCAAGAAAGATAGGTTGCCAATCTATTTATGATTATAAAACAATCGTTTATGAAAAACAACTTCAGTACTAAATTATTTTGAAATAAAACAATAAAGCGCTGTCATCAATTTATTGACGTTATCCGCCCTTTTATGCTATTTTACTTTACGCATATGCACCAATGAATTGTAAATCGTATACAACATATAACGAAGGAGGTCGAGCCGTGTATGATCGCCCAGGATATTATGATTAGACAAGTATACAAAGTGAAAGAGCAGGACAACGTTCGGTCCGTCATTGATAAATTTATTACACATCAAATCAGCGGCCTTCCCGTTGTTAACGACCGGAACGAAATTGTCGCTTACATTAGTGACGGCGATATTATGCGCTATATCGGCAAACAGCCGAACCTTGTCGTCAACCATTATTTGTATCTTGGCATTTTACGCGGAGATTATGACCGCTTCGACGAGAAAACCGACAGCCTGCTTAAGCTGAACGTCATGGAGATTGCCCGTAAAAAAGTAATTACGGTTAGTTGGGACGAGGATGTGGAGGAAATCGCCTCCATATTGGGCGAGAAGCATATCAAGAAGCTGCCCGTCGAACGCAGAGGGGTATTAGTCGGTATCATTAGCCGAGGCGACGTCATTCGTAACGTCTTCGGCCGTAAGGAATCGGACTGCGAGTAAATAAAAGCTGCAACCAGCTACTTACCGTAGTCATCGGTTTGAACGCCTAAAAGCGCCAGCCATCTAGACGAGACGCAGCAGAGCGGCATGATAAAGCTAGCAAGCGAACACCAAAAAGGCCGGAAATCCATTCAGGGATTTCCGGCCTTTTTCTCATATAGAAGTTAACGCTTACGGAGTATAGCCTTCGATCGGCTCGAGCGGAACCGGCGCATGACCATAGCTTGGATTCTCGCGTTTCACCGGAGCCGCCCATTTAACGGCGTTGCTGATGACTTTGCGAACATCCGCATTATAGTAGGTCGGGAACGTCTCATGCCCCGGACGGAAGTAGAAGATTTTGCCCGCGCCGCGCGTGTACGTGCAGCCGCTGCGGAACACTTCTCCGCCCTCGAACCAGCTGACGAAAACCAGCTCGTCCGGCTGCGGAATATCGAAATGCTCGCCGTACATTTCTTCTTCCGGCAGTTCGATATAAGGACCGATGCCTTCCACGATTGGATGACCTGGGTTGACAACCCATAGCCGCTCCTTCTCTCCGGCTTCGCGCCATTTCAGGTCGCAGCTTGTACCCATCAGCTTTTTGAAAATTTTCGAGAAGTGGCCGGAATGAAGCACGATAAGTCCCATTCCTTGCAGGACACGCCGTTGAACGCGTTCTACGATTTCGTCCTGCACCTCGTCATGGGCCATATGCCCCCACCAGAGCAGCACATCGGTCCGGTTCAACACTTCCTCCGTCAAGCCATGCTC
The DNA here is from genome assembly GCF_042885235.1 of Paenibacillus sp. NPDC058071. NCBI lineage: Bacteria > Bacillati > Bacillota > Bacilli > Caryophanales > Paenibacillaceae > Paenibacillus > Paenibacillus sp. NPDC058071. The sequence continues at coordinate 219,474 of NZ_JBHVSK010000005.1, read as the reverse complement.
AGCATCGTCAAGCACCGCATACGTTACGTTGCACAACTCGGGAAGCCCGTCGGCAATCGCCTTGTGGATGCCGTCCGGGTACAGCTCGGCCACTTTCGGATTCGATTTTTCATGTCGAAACTCATTCCATATCGTTACATTAATTGTCGTTGTCAAAGTGAGTCACTTCCTTCGTCTAAGGTGAATGTCCTCTTCATTGTAACGAAACGATGTCCGTTCACCAATTCCAAAATGCGTCTCATTATTACGCTATTCTGTTATAATCAACATATATAACGAAAAAACGAGGGATTCCATGTATCCGGAAATGTATCATGAAAAGGTCGTTTATCAAAATCCGCTGCTTGCTCTGCGCGCCTGGCGAATCGATGGGAACGACAGTGCCCCTGACCATATCAGAGAACAAACCGAAGCCAGCTGGCACTCCAAAAATTACGCCAAATGGCACTATCACAAAGAAGTGGAATTTCTGCTCGTCATTCAAGGGCAAATGACGGCATTCTGTCCAGATGAGAGGCTCGAGCTGAAAGAAGGCGACGTCGCAATCTTCGGTTCGAATGAACCGCATACAACGTTGCCTACCGGAGGACGGCTCAGTTATTACGTGTTTCAAATCGATATTAAACAGTACTGGGATCCGAGCAGCATGAACAGTATGAGACGATTCTCGGAAGTCATTCGGCCGCTCAGCAGCTTGAATTATATCTACCGGGAAAACGAGGAGATTAAGGAAGCCACCGCCAAGCTGATCCGCGATATTTACCGGGAAATGCAGCAAGCGGAGGATGGCTGCGATCTTGCCGTCTCCTCCAGCTTCAAGACGATGCTGCTCATGCTGCTTCGCCACGACAGCCGCTCTATGCTTCATGACAGCGACAATCTGCTGCTGCACCGCTTCCAGCCAGCGCTCGACTATATCGAAGCCAGCTTGGGAGATAAAGTGTCTGTCGAAACGTTAAGCCGGCTTTCGAATATGAGCTATACTTATTTTATAAAGCAGTTCAAGCAAGCGCTCGGCATGTCGTTTACCGAATTTCTTGCCTTTCGGCGGGTCAAGCGAGCTGAACAGCTGCTGCTGACAAGCAGGCTAAGCATAGCTGAAATCGCTGAAACGGTCGGGATCTCTAATATCGGACATTTCTATCGGATGTTCCGCCGTATCAACGGCTGTACGCCGCGCCAATATCTCGATCGGCTGCAGGAGCCCTTCTCCCAATAGCTAAACCAAACAAAGCCTTCGAGAGATGCAGCCGCTGCCGCTCCCGAAGGCTTATGTATAGCGCCTGATCGTGCCAAGTTACAGCTTGACCAGCTCTTTTTTCCAAAAATCGATGACGGTATATCCTTTCAACTCCATCGACGCCCAGCTCACCTTATACTTGAAACCGTAGTTTTCCATCATTACGAGCACGTCTTTGGTTTCCGAATCAGGCACCCGCAACTCAAGCGACACGCTATGCCGGATGATGTAATCCAGCTCGCGGAGACGTTCGGCATCGGCTTCCGTCAAGGCTGCTCCCTCCTTCGCTTCATCTCGTCATAGATTGCCCCTCGAAGAGATGATTATCCGAATAAAGCTCATGAGAGACGTCAAAGAAGTCTTATGTCTTGTCAATCATGCAGGCGAATGAACTGATTCCGCCCTTCCGCATAGCGGTAATTGCGTATGCCTTCTCCGCTGGACATTTGGAAAATTTGACGGGACGGTTCGTAGTATACGCGTTCATCATAATCGCTTGCATCCAGCGCTTTGTTGACATCGACGTACATGATGCGATCGCCCATTTTCTTATAAATGAAGACATGCTTTTTGTAGTAATCGGTCGTTGCGACAACGATTTCTTCCTCGCCGTCCCTATCCAAGTCGGCAATATACATAGGGCCTTCGAATGATGCATGGCTGTTGAGGCCGCCTTCGCTGTCTGGCGTAAACCAGAACGAGCAGACTTTGAAAGTTGGTCCGCAATTGACCTGCAGCAGATAGCCCTCTTCGCCGAATGCCCTCTCTCTTGTTAGCTGGGGATCCCACATCAGCGTGCCGAAATAAAAGAGCTGGCCAGGAGTTTCGATGTCGTCCAGCACAAACCCTGTTTTTGGATATCGCTTAGGATCTTCCAGCTCCGATTTAAAATAAAAATGATAAACGGTTCCTACTCCTTGAGCAGGATAAACGTCTTCGATTTGAACCGATGACATGTCTACGAGCTCGATAGAACGGGGTTCATGCATAATGCTTGGATTGGTCATACGATCCTCTTTTCGTATAATTTCTCCCTCTCCGTAATATTGGACATTGGAGTAATCCAGCAAGGTTACATCTTCAGGCGGGGGAGCCGACGCTCCGCTGCGATCCACGCCGCGCTCGGACCACAGCAGGTCGCCGTTCAATCCGACCCAGATCGCGAGAAGCAGTACAACTGCTGTTAAGCTGCCGAATGTTACAACTCTGTTTCGAAACAGCAGTGAAATGCGGCGGCGAGGACGGTTAATTCGATCGATTACCGCCTGCATCGAGTGTTCGTTGAATTTGCCTTTTGCAATATCATCCCGAACAGCGACGGAATACCAATCCGGCTTCGTTTCGTTCATTCTTCTCTCTCCTTCCATTGGCGTTCCACCTCTTTGCGCGCCCGATAAAGCCTCGATTTGACCGTACCTTCCGACAGCTCCAGCAGCTCGGCTATTTCCTTCATCGTCATATCCTGCTGAAGATCGAGAACAAGCACCTCTCTCAGCTTGCGGGGCAGCTGCATAATAATCGTCCATATATCGTCAGTCGATTGACGGCCCATATAATCGGCCTCCGCTGACGGCGCAACCTCCCGTCTCCGGACGCTTTCGAGCAGCAAAACCTTGCGAAAGTAACTCGATCTGCGAACGTTGATCGCCTGGTTGCGGGTAATGGTGAGCAGCCATGTCTTGAACGTCGATCGTCCCTTAAACGTATGCAAGCTGTAATAGGCCTTAATAAACACTTCCTGAGCAATATCGCTTGCTTGCTCCCGATCGCGTGTAATCGCATAGGCGTACCGCCATACGTCGTCCCCGTATCGGTTCATCAGTTCGGACAGTTCGGCCTCGCCGACCGACTCGATATATTTCAAATAATCGGCTTCCATCGATTCACCTCCACCCTATTAGACAAGACGGAATCGCCATTCGTTCCGTAGAAGCTCATAAAAAAAGACGACCCGCTTTCATGTGCGGGTCGTCTATGATTGTCTGCTATCGTTTATCGGTTAGTTAGCTTGTTTCTGCTCCGCTTCAGGGCTTTTCGCACGCTTCACGAAGAATGCCAACACGATTGCAACGACGGCAAAGCCAAGGCCAATCAAGAAGGCGTCGTGAACGCCGGCAACGACAGAAGCCGGAATTGCTTGAGCCGGGTCGGCTCCTGCCTCAAGTCCTTCGAAATATTTGCGCTGACCGTTCGTCATGATACTGATGAAGAACGATACGCCAATTGCGCCTGCTACCTGCTGCAGCGTGTTCAGGATCGCTGTGCCGTGCGGGTAGTATCTGGCCGGCAATTGATTCAAGCCGTTCGTCTGCGTCGGCATCATGATCATCGAGATGGCGATCATAATGCAAATATGCAAAATCATCAGTGTCGGTTTCGTCGTCTCGACCGTAATGCGCGTAAAGAAGAACATAACGACAGTCAATAAGATCGTTCCCGGAATGACGAGCGCTCTCGGCCCGAATTTATCGAACAGCTTGCCCATGACCGGCGACAGGAAGCCGTTCAACAAGCTGCCCGGCAGCATCAGCAAGCCGGAAGCGAAAACGGTCATCGCAAGCGCCCCTTGGAATAGGAACGGCAGCAGCGTCATCGTCGAGAACAATGTCATCATCATAATGATGAGCAAAATGGCAGTGAGTGTAAACAACGGGAATCTGAACGCCCGCAAATCCATTAGCGGCTCTTTTACCCGCAGTTGGCGAATAACGAACAGAATTAATGCAGCGCCACCGGCGATTACCGTACCGTACACTTCCGGATGAGTCCAGCCGCCGCTGCCTTCACCCAAGCTGCTAAAGCCGTACACGATGCCGCCGAAGCCGATAGTCGATAAAATAATGGACAATACGTCCACCTTCGGTTTTGTAGGCGTCGATACGTTTTTCAGAAAGAAAAACGCGAACACGACAGAAAAAATAGCGAATGGCAGCACCAGATAGAACAACCAGCGCCATTCGAGCACTTCCAAAATAAGACCGGACAGCGTCGGCCCGATCGCCGGCGCAAACATAATAACAAGACCGATTGTTCCCATCGCCGCTCCCCGTTTCTCAGGCGGGTACAGGACGAGAATGGTATTCATCATGACGGGCAGCATCAGTCCCGTGCCAGCCGCTTGCAGGAGCCGGCCAACGAGCAGAATGGAAAATCCGGGCGAGAGTGCACATACAAGCGTGCCGATCGTGAATAGGCCCATCGCCCCGAGAAACATTTGTCTTGTTGTGAACCATTGAACGAGCAAAGCCGATGCCGGTACGAGCACGCCGACGACGAGCATGTAGCCGGTAGCCAGCCATTGCAGCGTGGATGCCGTGACGTTAAGCTCCGTTACAAGCTTTGGAAACGCGATTTGAAGAAGCGTCTCGTTCAGTATGGAGAAGAAAGCTCCAATAATGAGCGAAATAAGGATCGGCAATCGTTTTACTTGACCGAGGTCAAAAGGAGCCGCCGAAGCTCCGGTAGTAGCAGTATTCACTTGGTTCTTTCCCTCCCTTTGTATATTGGGCTATTATATTACAAGAATGCTCTTTCTTTCAATCCTAAAACGTCATTTCAACCTTATCGATTTTGTTAACAAAAAGCAAGCACATTTGTTCGGTTTTTCGGAATTATTTCAGAAAGGATGACTGTCATTTGAAACGATTGCTTTTGCTGATCTGCTCGCTTATTTGGATAGCCGCATGCAGCAGCGCCGTCCAAACCGATGAAGGTCCGGAAAGCCCTGTTCTCCCGATGCAAACTAATGATGCAAACGCCCCGATTACTCCTGCGCAAGCGCCGAACGAATCGCCGCCAGCCACCTCCTTCGCTGCGGAAATCGAGCTTGCTTTTACCCCGTTGCAGATGAATCCGCTTAACAAGGAACGTCCTTCAAGGCAGTGGCTATTGGCAGGAGAGCTGCCCCTCGGCAATGTGCTGGACCAACCGGCAACGCTGGTTCTATTCGGGGAAGATGACCAAGAAATCAGTGATACTTCTCCTTTGCATGCTATGATACGACATAACGACGATTACTATGTGCTGCCGTACGAATTACTCGGCATTCCGTCCATTGAAAACTCGTCCTTATTTCTACTGAATTATTCGTTCTCCGAGCGTTACCTGTTAGTCGGCGGATTGGAATTGTACGCTAATGGTCCAGGGCTAGTCGGTTATGTCGTTTATGATATCGCAAACGGCCAATGGCTCACTTTTGACCGGTGGGGAAAACCGCAAATCATCGATTTAGATTCAGATGGCAAGGAAGACTTCATCATTCAATTCGAAGGTCTTCATTTAAGCTTTCCCGATTTAACGATTTACGCTTGGAGCGGCGAAGACATTCAAGAAAGTGAATCGGTTCAAGTCGCGGTTACGGGAATAAGCAAAGGATACGCCCTGCTTGGCTCGGAACGAAAAATTGAAATCGGCACACTCGAGTCGGAAACGCATGCTTTGTATGTTTACCGAGAAGGCAAGCTGATTCGAATCTCCTCTTAGAAGCGCCAATGAAACTGACCCCTGAGCACTAGAAAACGGGACCGGAGCTATTGTCCGATCCCGTTTTCTTGTCATGACTTCATTTTCTCGTTACAGCATTACTTTACAAATGTTATTTGTAAATTCAACCGGATCGCTAATCGGCAAGCCTTCAATTAGCAGTGCCTGGTTATACAGCAGGCTCGTATACAAGGCCAGCTTTTCCTTATCTCCTGCTTGTGCAGCCTTCAGCGATTGATAAACCTCGTGGTTGACGTTAATTTCAAGCACCTTGTCAGCTTGAACATCCTGGCCGTTCGGCATCGCCTTTAGTATCTTCTCCATCTCGATCGACAGCTCGCCCTCGCTCGACAAGCAAACCGGATGCGACTTGAGACGCTTCGAAGCCTTGACCTTTTTCACCTTGCCGCCAAGCAGCTCGGCCATTTGCTCGAACAGCTCCTTATCTTTCTCCTCCGCCTCGGTAACGTTCTTGTCTTCTTCCTGTTCGATGCCAAGATCGCCGCTCGATACCGACTTAAACGATTTTTCCTTGTACGTATCAATCGTCTTTAAGGCAAATTCGTCGATATCGTCAGTCAGGTAAAGAATTTCATAGCCTTTATCGGCAACAAGCTCGGTTTGCGGCAGCTTATCCAGCCTGTCGATCGACTCCCCGGCGGCGTAGTAAATATACTTCTGATCCTCTGCCATTCGAGATACGTACTCGTCAAGCGTAACAAGCTTCTTCTCTTTCGACGAATAGAACAGAAGCAAATCCTGCAGCACGTCCTTGTTCTGGCCGTAATCGCTGTACACGCCATACTTCAGCTGACGGCCGAATGCTTTGTAGAACTTCTCATAGCTCTCACGGTCGTCCTTCAGCGTGCTTTGCAGCAGCGATTTGATTTTATTTTTGATATTCTTAGCGATCAGTTGCAGCTGGCGGTCATGCTGCAGGAGCTCGCGAGAGATGTTAAGCGACAGGTTTTCCGAATCGACCATCCCTTTGACGAAGCTGAAATAATCAGGCAACAGATCGGCGCTTTTGTCCATAATAAGCACGCCGTTCGAATACAGCTCCAGCCCTTTCTCGAACTCCTTCGAGTAATAATCGAATGGCGTATTTTCCGGAACGAACAGAATCGCGTTGTAAACAACCGCGCCGTCGGCGCTAATATGCAAATGCTTGAGCGGCTTGTCGAAGCCATACCGCTTCTCCATATAGAAGTTGTTATAGTCGTCTTCCGTCAACTCGTTTTTGTTTTTGCGCCAAATTGGCACCATACTGTTGACCGTTTGCTCTTCCGTGTACTCCTCGAACTCGTTGTCCGCGCCTTCCTTCGGACGGGAGCCGTTGATGTCCATTTTAATCGGATAGCGAATGAAGTCGGAGTATTTTTTAATAATCGACCGCAGCCGGTACGTCTCTAAATATTCGTCGTACTGCTCGTCTTCGGTGCTTTCTTTAATTTTCATCGTAATTTCGGTTCCAATGCTATCTTTCTCGCAAGGCTCGATGATGTAACCGTCCGCTCCCTTGGACACCCACTTGTAAGCCTGGTCGCTGCCGAGCGCCTTGCTGATAACCGTTAGTTCGTCGGCTACCATGAACGCCGAATAGAAGCCTACGCCGAATTGACCGATAATATTATGGCCGTCTTTCGACTCGTTCTCCTTCTTGAAGGCAAGCGAGCCGCTTTTGGCGATCACGCCGAGATTGTTTTCGAGTTCCTGCTCAGTCATCCCAATTCCGGTATCGGAGAGGGTCAACGTCCGGTTCGCCGGATCAATGCTCACTTTAATGAAGTAATTGTCCTTGTCAAAGGTTAGCGAGTCGTCAGTCAACGCTTTATAATAAATTTTATCGATCGCGTCGCTCGCATTAGAGATCAGCTCTCTTAAAAAGATTTCTTTCTGGGTGTAAATCGAATTGATCATCATTTCCAGCAGACGCTTTGATTCCGCTTTAAATTGTTTTTGGGCCATAATTGATAAAAGGCTCCCTTCGCTTCATTATCGTTAGCACTCCTTGCAACCGAGTGCTAAGCCGTCATCTTAAATATTACCGATTGCCTATTTTCATGTCAATAAGAGTTGGTTGAGAAAACAGCCGATTTGCTATACTAACGATAAAGAAACGCTACTAAATTAATGAAAGGACTCGAATGGTCATGGGAAACGGCCTTCAGCTCGCGCTTCTTATTTCTCTGCTGCTTCTCTTTTTAATCGCTGTGTATGCTTTCATCGGCAATTATTTTTATAACTTCGCCCTAAACGCGCGAAAAAAAGATTTATTTATGAAGCGCAACGGCGTGTCCGACACTGTCGAGCCTCAATCGGTCCGCTTGGACGACGAACATCAAACTGCGGACGACGCTTTCGCCGTTCGTTTTCTTCCGGAGCGGCTGACGATTGTCTCTGCGGACGGACTGCGGCTGGCCGGTTATTTATACAGCAATGTTGCAACGTCCGACAAATGGGCTATCGTGGCGCATGGTTACCATGGCAGTCACGTGCAGATGATCGGCTTCGTGCGCCATTTTCATGAACGCGGATACCATGTGCTGGCCCCCGATCTGCGCGGCCACGGCGACAGCGAGGGACATTATATTGGGATGGGCTGGGATGATCGCAAAGACGTATTGTTGTGGATCGATGAGGTGCTTCGCAGACAGCCAAACGGCAAGATCGTGTTGTTCGGTATTTCGATGGGAGGAGCGACCGTAATGATGGCCTCGGGAGAGCCGCTTCCACCAAACGTGAAAGCAATTGTCGAGGATTGCGGCTATACGTCGGTTATGGACCAATTCGTCCATCAATTAAAGGCGATGTTCAAGCTCCCGAAATTCCCGGTCATGTATGCCGCAAATTGGATGACGAGATGGAGGGCAGGCTTCGATTTGAATGATGCCTCTTCGGTTAAACAGCTGGCATCGAGCCGCACTCCGATGTTGTTCATTCATGGAGACAGGGATGATTTCGTCCCTTATCGGATGATGGAATCGGTCTATAAGGCGACCGCTGCGCCTAAAGAAAAGCTAACGATTCGAGGTGCCGCTCATGCCGAGTCGTCGCTCAAAGATCCCGATATTTATTGGGAAACCGTCTGGACATTTCTTGGAAAATACATGCACGGTTAACCGTGACTACCAGCATTCCTGCCCTTCCCCCGACGCTAGCATAGGGACCGGCTGGGCCAGGGTCCAGTTTACGTATCTAAAGGTTTTCATTTGCCCGCGCGTATGGTAATGTTTAAGTAATAAAAGAATATGAAACCGAACGTATACTCAGTTCGTATTATGTTACGGTACGTGCATCCCGCCGATCGAGAAAATCTTCTCGTTTCGCAGAAGAGAGGCCTTATATGATTCAAGATTTTATCGATTATCTTATGGAGTTCGGAACGCTCGGATTGTTTATCCACTCGTTTATTGATGCCATCATTTTTCCGATTCCCGCCTTGTTTCTGCAAATTCCGCTCAGTCTCGTCAATCCATCGAACGCGCTTTGGCTCGCGACGGCCGGGTTCGTCGCCTGTATGCTCGGATCTCCGATAGGTTATTATATCGGCCGGACTCTCGGCGGCAAGCTGCTTTATAAAATACTGAAGAAAGAATGGGTCGACAAAGCTACTGATTTGTTTCAGAAGAACGGCGAAGCCGCAGTCATGATCGGCTCCTTCACTCCCATTCCGTTCAAAGTGTTCACGATTTTATCCGGGTCGCTGAGATTTCCATTGTGGAAGCTGCTCGCTTATGCGGCGGTTGGTCGCGCGATTAAGTTTTATGCCGTTGGTGCGCTCTTTTATATTTACGGACGTTCGGCTGAAGGTATGGTCAAGGATGTATCGATGTATATATTCGCAATCGGCGTTCCGCTTATCGTGATCTTCTTGTTTGTTCGCAAAAAAATGCGTCAGAAGAAACAGAAGGCTGCGGATGCAACCCAAACAACTGCAACGGCGCACGAATTATCAGAGTAATCGAACGAGAGCCTGTTCGTCATCAAAGACGAGCGGACTCTCTTTTTTGATTGGTTTCTCCAGAATCTCTCTGCCCCTTCGCTGCTTTCTCTATTTTATCAAAGCGCTTATTTTATGTTTGAGTCGATTTTTCATGCCCATTCTCCAATCTCATTGCAACGCTTCTTTCTTTAAAGCCAAGCGAGCTCCAGAACGAGTATGCCGCCTTATTCCAGTACAACACTTCGATATCGATCTGATCCGTATCTAAAGCTTGAAGCAGCTTTCTGAAAGCCGATTTGCCAAACCCCTTTCTTCTGCTTTCTCTGCCTATAAAAAAATGCCTCAAATATAGAGGGCGATCCGTATGCTTCACCAAAGCATAGCCGATCACTTGATCGCCGTTTTCAAATAAATAGGCCTTATATTCAGTATGGAGAAAATGATGCATTCTTGCTTTCAACTGCTCGACATTCATTTGATTGTCATGCTGCTCATCCTCAATAAGCTGTTCGTTGAGCCCCGCGAGGAGGTACAGATCTTCGTCTGAGCAAATCCGAATCGACAGTTCATCCATCGCATGAGCTCCTCCATCAGCTGTAAGCGATTCATTAAACCATAAAAGCGCAAGTTGTTCCATTTCTGTTACAAACGCCTTTTTCGCTGGGCTATATTGACTTGTGTTTTCATATTGTTGAGCTAATTGTTCCTTAAATCGGCCATACCTCGTTGCCTCTTCAGGATGGCTTCTTAAGTAATCTCTGAATATAAGATGGCGTTTAATCTGAGGGTTATTGAGTTGATAAAAGTGGATGTTATGGGTTCTGTTTTTCCCGCCTTTGCGAAATAATCTTCTTCCCGGGATACCCCATTCTCCTGCAACATCATAATCTAGAGCAACCATTTCTTCGTTAAATGAATCAATTGTATTAATGTCTTTCACGATGCACATCATGTCGATGACAGGCTTAGCTTTTAAGCCCCGAACGGCTGTGCTTCCAAAATGCTCGAATCGTATGATTTCATCCGAAAATATGGCTTGCAGAAATTCAACTTCATCCTGGAACAGCCTTACCAATTTTCATCGTAATCCGTTAATCTTACCTTCACGCGTTCCGCCTCCTATGCATAGGATATATATTCCATATGCCCTTGCAAGTTCCTGTCCGCTCTTATGTCACCCATAGAAAAAACCAGTTCAAAGCGGAAATTAGTACATGACATTAAGTGAGGAATGCGCTGTGGGTCAGAGGGTTCTTCCGATCGCCATTAAAGCCAGATTCCTTTATTGTATAGCGGTTTAAGGTAGGAATCTTGCTTTAAAAGCGACCACTTTCGTTTCTCCAGATTCCCTCTGCCCCTTCGCTGCTCTCTACTTTTCAGTCAAACACTGAGTTTGAGTCAAAAAGAACAAAAAAAAAGCCTTCGAACTTCGTTCGAAGACTTTAACTTACTCCATCTATCTAACCGCGGCTAACGAAGAAAGGCAGCTTCTCGATGCCGGCGAGACGCAAATAAGTGAACAATTGCCCTTTATGATGAATTTCATGATCTTTTGCGTTTTGCAGCAGCGCGCTGCCAGGCAATGTATTGCCGAAAAATGCGATCAGCTTGTCCAACTGCTCTGGAGCGAGCGATTTCAACATCTCCACCGTTTGTTCCGTAACAGCCGTAACGTTCGCCCGAAACTCATCAGCGGTCGCAAATGGCTTCGGCGCTCCCGGTTGCGTATGCTCGCTGTTCTTCACGGTAAGGGCGAACATGCTCATGGAACCGGTAATATGAAGGATAAGCTCCGATACGGACATCCCCTTCTCCCAAGGCTTGAAGGCAAGCTGTTCGGTGGTCACTTCCTCTAGCATCTGATGCAGGGTATTGCGATGGCTCATCCAGCCCGAGATAAATTCATTCATGTTCGTCATGTCATAAATTCTCCTTTGATGTATGCGTCTGCTGCGCGTGAGTTGAATCAGATCAGCAGTATCCCTCTATTATAACGGATAAAGGAGTGGACAGACAAAAGCCCCCAAGCTCCAGCTTGCTGACAAGAGCTTGGGGGCGGATTGCCTCCATCTATTCAGTCGACGCTAGTTAGCTTCGACTGGAGCCGCGTCCTTTGCTGTATCCAGCAGCGCCGCATTAATGCCGTTCAGAAAAGCCATCGCGCTTGCCTTGATAATGTCGGCATCCATCGCCCGTCCGGCATACGTTTTGCCTTCGTATTCCATACGGATGTTAACCCGGCCGATTGCTTCCTTGCCTCGGGACATGCTGTTAATTTTATAGTCCTTCAATTGTACATCCGCTTGAGCAAGCGTCTTGATTACGCTGTACAGCGCATCGATTGGCCCATCGCCGACGGCGCTTCCTTCCACAAATTCGGCGCCCTTCTTCAGCTTTACAGTAGCTGTCGGCAGCAGATCGTTCGTAATGACCTGGAACGAATCGAGCTCGAACAGCTGCTTGTCGCCTTCTTCAATCTTTCTGTGGTTCGAAACAAGATAGAAGACGTCGTGATCGTATACTTCCTTCTTCGAGTCGGCAAGCGCCAGAAACTGTTGGAACAGCTGCTCGAATTCATCGCTGTTGCCCGCTTCAAAGCCCAGCTTCTCTACCGCGTTTTTGAACGCATGACGGCCCGAGCGAGCGGTCAGAATGAGTTCCATATCCTCCACGCCGACTTCGTCTGGAGACATAATTTCGTAAACCTGCTTATCCTTGAGCAGTCCGTCCTGATGAATGCCCGACGAATGGGCAAATGCGTTCTCGCCGGTTATTGCTTTGTTCACTTGGACATCCAGACCGGTCAAATAAGTCAGCAGACGCGAAGTTCGCATAATTTCCTCTGTTCGAATGCGCGTATTCGCTTGGAAATGATTCTCCCGCACTTTCAAGCCCATGACAACTTCCTCGAGCGATGTGTTGCCGGCGCGCTCGCCCAAGCCGTTAATCGTAACTTCGACTTTGTCGGCGCCGTTTTTGACTGCAGCCAGTGTGTTGGCTGTCGCCATACCGAGGTCGTTATGGCAATGAACACTCAGCACGACCTTGTCGTTGACATTTTTCAGACGATCGTTAATTTTCCGAATCAGCTCGCCAAACTCTTCCGGAACGGCATAGCCGACCGTATCCGGAACGTTAATCATCGTAGCTCCCGCCTTAACAACGGCCTCAATCGTTTTCCACAAGTATTCAAAATCGGAGCGCGAAGCATCCTCCGTCGAGTATTGAACGTTTGGCAGCAAAGTTTTGGCGTATTTGACCGCGTCAACGCCCATTTGCATTACAGCGTCTTTGGAGCGGTTGAATTTTTTCTCCACGTGAATGTTCGACGTCCCCAGGACGATATGAATCAACGGATTTTGCGCCAGCTTAATGCTTTCGTAGACAGCGTCGATATCGCCTTTGACCGCTCTGCCGAGCGCCGTAATCGAGATCGAATCGCCAACCGCTTTCGCAATTTCCTGAACAGCGCGGAAGTCGCCGGCAGAAGAGGCCGGAAAGCCTGCTTCGATAATATCGACGTTCAGCCGTTTCAACTGATGAGCGAATTCCAGCTTCTGTTGTACGTTCAGTTTCGCACCCGGTACCTGCTCACCGTCGCGCAGCGTCGTATCCAGCACAATAATTTGTTTTGTCATTTTCATATCCTCCTGTATGCTCGTCATTGATTTGTATTTCAAGCCTCGCTTGTCTAAACCCGGAATTTAGCCAAACTAGGCGATTTCTAGATACAAAAAAACCCCGTCTCTATTATCTAGAGACGAGGTTTAACCCGCGGTACCACTCTAATTCATTTCTTGCGAAATGAGCTCATTTCGATGGCCATCACCATCTATCCCTGTAACGGTGGAATTCCGTCTAACCCTACATTATCGGGCAGCTGTTCATAGACGAGTTCGAAGGGACCGACGCTGCCGTTTCACACCAAACAACGGCTCTCTGAAAGGTCATATCACTTCTACTATTTCTAATCAAAACATTTGTGTATGAATTATGGCTATTATAGGACCTTGCGTTCGAAAATGTCAACCGCTTTTCGCATTTATTTTATTTTGCACTTTTTTGTTCCCCTTTAATGCACGGTCTTAAAGCTTGGCAAACTTCTCTTTGTACATTTTCGGCAAATGTGCGATTTTATACTCGATTGTGTCCAGATGGCGGCGCGTTTCCTCCATTTGACGCTGTACGTTCTCTTTGTGGCGCACGAGAATTTCCAGCCCCTTTTCCACGACAGCGCGGTTGTCCGTACACGTCTGAATAAACGTGCGGATTTCTTTAATCGGCATGCCCGTATTTTTCAGGCAGCAGATCAAATCGATCCAATCGATATCTTCCTCATGAAAAACCCGAGTGCCATTATGGCGGTCTACAAACGGAAGCAGCCCTTCTTTGTCGTAGTAACGAATGGTGAAGATGGATAGGTTCGTTTTTTGCGCAACTTGCGAAATGGTATATGTCACAGCAAGTCCTCCCATAATAATTGCGATGCAAGTATTGACCTAGAGTTAACTCTATCATTTATCCTGTATTTGATAAAGAGATCGAAGGGAGATTTTTGACGATGAAATATTTTCCGATTGCTAACACTGACTTGAACGTTTCCAACCTTATTCTTGGCAATATGCGCCTGAAAGAGCTCAGCCTGTCTGATGCAGAGAAGCTTGTGCGCACGTCTATGGAGGAAGGCATTAATTTCTTTGACCACGCCGACATTTACGGCCCGAGCTACGGCGAGTGCGAATCGTACTTTGCCGAAGCGGTGCAAATGAATGCTAGCCTTCGCGAGAAAATGATCATTCAAAGCAAATGCGGCATCCGTCCAGGCTTCTTCGACTTCTCGAAAGAGCATATTTTGAATGCGACGGACGGGATTTTGAATCGTCTGCAAACCGATTACTTGGACATTCTGCTGCTGCATCGTCCGGACGCGCTGATGGAGCCGGAAGAAATTGCAGAAGCGTTCGAAACGCTGCATAAAAGCGGAAAAGTTCGCTATTTCGGCGTATCGAACCAAACGCCAAACCAAATCGCATTGCTGCAAAAATATATCCCGCATAAGCTGGTCGTCAACCAGTTGCAATTCAGCATCGCGCACACGCCGATGATCGATGCAGGCATCGCTGCGAACATGAACATCGACCAGTCGATCGACCGCGACGGCGGTATTCTCGACTATTGTCGCCTGAACGATATTACTGTGCAAGCATGGTCTCCGTTCCAGAAAGGCTTCTTCGAAGGTCCTTTCCTCGGCGATCAGGAACAATATGCTGAACTGAACAAGCTGATCGACGAATTAGCTGCGAAGTACAACGTTACTAACACGGCCATCGCCGTTGCTTGGATTACACGCCATCCGGCGAACATCCAAGTCGTGCTCGGCACGACCAAGATCGGCCGTCTGAAGGATGCGATCCAAGGCTCCGACCTTCCGCTTACCCGCGAAGAATGGTACGGCATTTACAAAGCGGCTGGCAACATTTTGCCTTAATTGCCCGTGCGCTGTATTGGCCCTGATGCTGGGCCAAGCGGCTGCTTTGCGCGCCGTAACTAGCAAAAGAGACTTGATCCGTTGCGGGTCAAGTCTCTTTTTTTCCGTTGCAACAATCCCGGCAGCTTGAACTGGTGTGACTTTTCTTTCTTTTCTTTTCTTTTCTTTTCTTTTCTTTTCTTTTCTTTCCTTTCCTTCCCTTTGCCTTCCCTTCGCATCGTATCGCTTCCCAATGCTAATTGAATTCTGTCTGTCGATACCAACCAGTAGTGGGACAACGGCTATCATGCAACGAAGCACCGCGATCTGGCCGGGAGGCTGTGCGTAGTTTTAGATGTATCAATTATGAAATTCAGGCTGGTTTGATAAAGCTCCTTGCATCCCGCACCCCGTGCCCCGTGCCCCTCGCACGTCTTGCCTCTTGAACCAATAACTGCATTTTTGCAGTTATTCCTTACCTTTATAGCTGTCAAAATAAAAATAACTGCCATTCTGCAGTTATTTCGCCCCCGGATCCGCCAATTGCTCTCGTTTGCCTGTCAATAACTGCGTTTTGGCAGTTATTCCCTCATAGAGCACTCCACAGCAAAAAACAACTGCAGTTTTGCAGTTATCTTTCATCCCATCGGCAGCGCCAGAACATTTTATCGCTTGATATGTGTGAGAAACGTCCCCCCACTTAACGAGAGCTTGGGAGCATGCGGCAATAGGCAACCTCATCTCAACGATTCTCCACTCTTGCCTGCACATGTCGCCGCCTCGTCTCATTCTGCCCCGCCGTCGGAGCGATCCATTTGTACAAAGCAAAACCTACAGCACCGCCGAGTGTATTCAAAATGAGATCGTCGGTATCGAACGTCCCGATAAAGAAGACGAGCTGCAATACCTCAAGCAGCAAACTGAGTCCAAACGATGCGAGGACCGCCCCTGACCACGACAGGCCCCGTACCAAATAACCAAGAAAGAGCCCCAACGGCACGAACAACGCAATATTGCCAAACAGGTTTATCCAGCCATGAATGGATGGGTACAGGAGCGTGTCCAACACCGACCTGAACGGCACGACATTGTATAAGTACGTAAACTCCCTAAGGAATGAACGCTCTGGCAAACGCTGCAGCTGCTCCCACAGAAACGGCAGATTCGGGGTGCCAAATTTAAACAAAATAATAATAAACAGTACATACAAATAGGCGGTAAACAGCCCGACTACGGCTATTGTCCCTATACGAAACCCGCTCTTCACTTGCATCGACTCCTTCTGTTTTTCTCTCTAACCGATTCGGATTCGATTCGATAGAAACAGAATACAGAAATCTTTTTAAGAAGAAGCAAGGAAAACCTAAAGTTTCTCTTAAAAGAGTGTGAAGATCCCGGGTAAATTACAACAAAAGCCTCTTTGCTTATTGTTGGTGATTGTCTTGACGAATTTTGGACAGCACGCTTCGCAGCAGGGTCAAATTATTGCTCAGCGTTTGAGCCGCATGCTGGAACAGAATTTGAACCGATTCAGCCTGGCTTTCGGTCATCTTGCCCTTGTCCAGCTGATAATCGGCGCCCTTCCTCTCCCATCCCTCCAACCGTTCAATCGTCTCTTCAATAATAAAAGCCAGCTTCGTTTTATTGACATTATCGAGGAATAATAATGAAGAGTAAATGGAGGCATTATTGTTGAAATTTTTAAAGCTCGCGTAAACCTCCTCCTCCAGCGCTTTTAACCCCGGCTCTGTTATACCGTAGGTCGTTTTCTCCGGGCGGTTGTCGATTTGCACAACATCGACCTTGCGAATAAGCCCTTTTTTGAGCAGCGAGTCAAAATGATAATATAATGTGCCGTCCGTTATGTTGATTGTATTTTCTAGCGACCGCTGTACCGTCTTTTTAATATCGTACGGATGATGGTCGCCTTGGCTAAGCATGCCAAGGATGAACACTTGCAGTGACAATCTAAAGCCCTCCTTCATGCAATAAAAGCCGACAGGCCTATGCAGCCTGTCAGCCCTCTTATTATTCTACATGATTATCGGCTGAGATGCAGGCTCAACTTGCTCATCAAGTGCTTTCGCCTTTTCCTTTTTGAACAAGAAGATGACAGCATTTATCGCAAGCGCTGATAAGGCGATTGCTGCCAAACTGAATAGATAAACGCCTGTTTTGCCTCCGCCGAACAAGAAATTGTAATCAAGCTGCACTGTATAGTACATGACCGAAATGTGGCTGACGGCCTCGAAAAAGCCTGGCATCATCGCACGCGGCATAACGGCCCCATTGCTGATCGTCTGCACCAAAAGCAGCACCATATTGAGAAGCATGCCCGCTTGACCGAGCAACAGCGAGAAGATGCTTGTGAACTCGATGGCCGCGAACAGCTCGAGGGAATGGTTCAGCCATACTTGGAAGAAGGCGGCCGCGTCGTACCCTTGAACTGAAAAGTAAATGCCGAGACCGACTAGCGGCGCTATGACGGCAATGACGGCGTTCGTGCCTTGCAAAGCGAGGAAAGCTTTCCACTTGCCCATTTTCCCTCTCATGCTTTTCAGAGCGGATACGCTCATCATGGAATAGATCATCGCGCCGACGTAGGTTGCCATCGTCAGAAACATCGGAGCCATTTGATTATGCATGCCCGCCGGCTGCGGGTTCGTTACGACAATATTGGATTCGACCTTCGTCATAATCGAGTCGACAGTTGCTTTTGCCTGCTCCTCCGGCATTTGCATAGTGGTCAGCAAGCCTTGGAAGCTCTGCGATTGCAGCTGCGCGGCGATTTGATTCGTAATTTGTTCTGCAACGCTTTGAACAGTGCTGACGACGATTGCCGGATTTCCTCCATTTGCATAGTAATTCAGACTGGCTTTCTCACCCTGACCCGACAGCTTCTCAGAGAAGTCGCTTGGAATTTGCATAATGAAATGAATATCGCGATTTTCAAGTTCTTCTTTAGCTTGAGCAAGCGACTGGTCCGTTATAACGCGGAACGGCAACTGCTCCTTTATTTTGTCCGCGAACTCCACTCCGTACTTCGCATCTTCGTTCACGACTGCGACAGTCAACCGGTCAATGTTTTTCGGAACTGCGCTGTACCCGGACATAAATACGCTAAGCATAATAACCTGGTAAAGCACAATCATAAAAATCCCGCTAAGCACGCCTTTGTTTCTAAAAAAGTTTCTCATCCCTATCCTCCGCCTTCTCTCCTCAATTTACTCTATATCTTTTACTCTAATTAGAGTAATCTGTTTGGAGTATGAAGTCAAATCAAAAGTTTCTTTCTAAAATCTTGTTGGATTGCAACCGTTTTCCACGCATTTTCTGTTATAATGAGCACGAAAATCTGTTTGTAGATAAAAGATCGCCAAAATTGTTTCGGATAAAGGATTATTAGCTTTTTGATAAATGATTAAAATAGGAACGGTCAGAGTTCTTGCAAGCTATGCAAGCTCCGTTTCCTCCTTGAGGTGATTTCGTGAACAAAGTGAACTTAGCTTCAAGAATAGCCATTAGTTTATTGCTCTCATGTGTATGGATAATAATTGGAACTATCCTTTACATCAATTCATTGGCAACGCTATCTACTTCAGGTTTTGGAATGAACTACTTGGTCCGTTTCTAATGGGGCTTACCTATTGTTGCAGCATTACTGGGTGTAATTTTCTTGAAAAATTTAGGGTTGAAAATCTCAATCGTCTCGTTCACGGCGGGAACAATACTGTTTACAACAATGATTCCTATATTATTTGAGTGAGTTTTCTAGTTTCTGTGGCTGGTGGGAAGGAAGCTAAAAAAAACGCTAGGCGAAAGGCTAGTACTAGCACTAGCACTAGTGCTTTTCTATATTTTGGGATATAATAAATAACAACGCGACGAAGAACGTCCCGACTCATCCTTAAGCAGGGTGGCGGGACGTTCTTTTTTATTTCAGTAACTACAGCCGATGGTTAAAAATTCGAATCGACGCCTGCGGGCGTCACATGAGAGGAAGATGAGCATGAATTTTGATGAGGCGCATAGCGCTTTTTTGAAAAGGCACATCGCGAGGCGAACGGGTGAGCGAAAAGGAAGGTTGGAGCGGGGACATTCGGAAGCAGAGCAGTTATTTTGCCGTAATGTATGGTGGCGGTTGTGGGGAAACTTCGACAATCTGCATCCCGAATATGAGATTTTGGACTGGAGGGGGGTATCTTACTTTTGCGACTTCGTCTGGATGAGTCCTTCCGTTCAGCTTATTATCGAGATTAAGGGCTTTGGTCCACATGTACGCGATATGGATCGGCAAAAGTATTGCAACGAGTTGAATCGGGAAACCTTCCTTACTGCCATGGGATATTCGGTCATTTCTTTTTCGTACGACGATGTCGCTTACCGTCCCGATTTGTGCGTTACGTTATTGCGTATGGTCATTAGCCGCTTCTCGGCTGAAGCTTCCCATGATGAACAGCTAATCTACTCTGAACGTGAGATCATTCGGCTTGCCTACGCCATGGCCCGTCCGCTTCGACCGGTGGATGTGCAATCGTCCCTTGGAACTAGCCACCGCAAGTCGGTGCGATTGCTACAAGCGCTTTGTGACAAAAGATTGCTTACTCCAATTACTGGCGAGCATGGCAGACGAATAACACGTTACGAGCTGGTTCCTGGAGCCAAGCCACTCCTGTAGACTGTCTGTGGCAGGCCGTTCGTGTTAAATCGCGCGGAGCAAGTGAGGGACTTTTCGAGACCAATAACTGCCTTTTTGCAGTTATTGGTCTCGTTATCAGCCTTATCGGAGGGAATAACTGCATTTCGGACGTTACTACTCCCTCCGCTCGACCTTAGCGAGGCTTTTCGTGGGCATCACCCAAAACCAGTCACAACAAATTCAACTCTCGTGCACGAGACACAGCTTGTACGCGATTTTTCGTCCGGAGTTTTTGATACAGGTTATGTGAGTACCGTTTGATCGTGCCTGGTGAGACAAATAAAGCCTCGCCAATTTCCGCGTTGGTACGCCCCTCTGCAATCAGGCACAGAATCTGGAGCTCTCTCTTCGTTAGCGAAATGGTTTCTGCCACCGATGAAGCACCGGTCGTCGAATCACCACTTGCCACGTCAAACGCCGAACTAGCGCCGGTAACCTGTTCACCGCTGTCACCGCTTCTCGCGCCCGGCACCGCCATCCTTTCAACGCTGCTCGCCGATTCCAATCCAGCCGACTCCGCTTCAAACGCCGCGAACAATTCGCTGGCATATCGATATAACGCATCATTTTCCAGCGTTTCGTTTTTAGCCGCCGCGTGCAGATAGCTTGTCAGCATCTCCGCCAAGGGCTCCCCCTCGTCGAGAAAAATACGGACGTAGCCTTCCGGCTCCGCGAGCTGCAGCGCTATCTCCAATGAACTGCCCGCTTTTGCCGCATTCCCTTGGCAATGATAAACTAACGCCAACAAAATCAAAATTTCGATGCGGCTGCCCAGCCGGTCGGACTGGATCGCATTTCTTTCTAGCTGCCTTAAAAGATGAATAGCCGGCTCATTCCTCTTCAATTTCAGTAAAAGCCGTGCTAATGTAATCAGCTCATATTCCCTCTCGACGGTTACGCGACTATCAGGTTGAATGCGCCGCCGTTCGCTCCAGCGCAGCCCTTGATCTACGTCTCCTTTCGACAGTCGCATCCGGACGAACCGTGCTTCAAGCATTAGCTGCCAATGCGGTGAACTGAAGGGTTCCATCTCAGCGATCATGGTGCGCAGCAACTGCTCGGCCTCGTTCCATTCGCCTAGCGCTTGAAGGATTTTGGAGAGCAATATGGTACCTGGCGTTACGACGCCCAAATTGTCTTCCGACCTTTGAATACCGCCAAATCCTGCCTCGATCATTTGCCGAGCTTCTTCAAGCTTGTTTTTCTCATACATAAAATCAGCCAGAAATACGACCCCATGGCCTTGCAGCATATATTGCATCGCTTGTCTGATCTGGTTATCGGCAGCAATTCGCTGCGACAAATAGGCCATTTTACCAAGTCTGCCGCCAAAACCGATTGGTCCTCGATGCAGCATGGCCTCTCCCAAATTTACGACCTTTACGATCGGAGGGAAATGCTCCAGCTCTTCGACATTGACCGCCACCAGTTCGATAAACGAATCAATATCGCCACGGTAGTAGGCGACAGACGCCCGATAGAGCTCCGAACCGACTTTGAGCTTCCTTCTCGTATCCGATGATAGCTGCTTATGCCCCTCCGATAATAATTCAAGCGTGCGATCGAGCCAATTCTGCGCCTCAAGACTTCGCCCGCCCGCGGCCAGTGTCCCCACCAAATAATAAAACAAATCGGGCCGGCCAGCGATTTCGCCGAGCGGCAATTCCTTGATCCAACGAAGCAACGAAGCCTCGGAACCGTTCTTGATAAGCGAGGGCAGATGGCGATCCATGTATGACGCGGCCGATTCGTAATCTTTTGCTTTAATGGCATGTTCGATCGCATCCGAATAGAAGTCGTTCTCCTCAAACCAAATATGCGCCCTTTGATGCAATTCCTCGATATGTTCTAACTCTGCATAATCGTTCAGCTTGCGTCTAAGCATCTCGCCAAATAAATGATGAAAGCGATACCACTTCCGACTGTCGTCGAGCGGCACAAGGAACATATGGGCCTTTTCTAAAAAAATGATCTGCTCGGAGGAATCGCTGCGTTCCGTAACAGCATCGGCTAATGACGGACAAAACCGATCCAATACGGATAACTGCAGCAAAAAACGTTGTAGCTCTCCCTCTTGCCGGTTCAACACTTCGTCGACCAAATAATCGATTACATACCGGTGACTGCCTGAAAATGAATCGATAAATGCCGAGACGTCGCTCCGCTTGTCGACAGATAGAAAAGCAAGCAGCAACCCCGCCGCCCAGCCTTCTGTCTTCTGCTCCAAACGCGCCAAATCTTCTAGTGGCATCGGCTTCTCCAGTGACAGCTTCTGCAGCTCGTCCGCTTCATCGATTGTAAAACGAAGCTCGTTGGCGTCGATATGAAGCAGTTGCTTGCTGACTCGCAGCCTTGGCAGAGGGAGGTTTGGAATCGTCCGGCTCAGCAGAAGCAGACGACTTCGCGCCGGTAAATGCTCCGTAAAGAAAGCCAAGCTTTCTTGCACGTCTTTGTTCGTAATGACATGGTAGTCGTCCAGCACCAAATGAAATATTTTCTCGTTTCGATCCATCTCGTTCAGCAGCAAAGACACAGCAGTTTCCATTGAAGAGCTTCTCAGCGCCTTCTTCGCAGGCTGCAGCCTTTCCCCAAAACCTCCATGCTGCTCAATCGCGGAAATGAGGTGACTCCAAAATCGAATCGGATCGTTGTCGCTCTCGTCCAGAGAATACCAAGCCGCTTCAACGGAACGGCTATGTACCCAACTGCTAGCCAGCGTCGTTTTGCCGAATCCGGCAGGAGCGGTAATCAATGTTAAAGGTATTTCGCCGCCGGTATCCAGCTTACTCATAAGCCGGATGCGGAATACTTCGTTGCCGCTTAAACGCGGCAAATAGATTTTTGACTGCAGAACCGATTCTTCCCATTCCTCGGTCACCGCCATTCACCTCGTCTCTCCTAGTACGATTATCCAATTACCGATGATATGACTTCTATCAGCTTATAAAATCGACATTCCGCTTGTCAACTTTCTTTCCATGAGGATTGTCACAATGAAATGTGATGTGATTGTCCTTTTTCAACTTAAGGCCACCAGTAGGCGCCGACGCTGAATCACAACAAAGTAAAAAGCCGCGAAAGACTTTGTTCGATCTACTGCCTGATTCTAAAAAAAGAAAAAACCCCGTTTTTGATATTCGGGGTTTCTTCTCATCTATACGAAATTAATAACCTTTGCCCACGTTTGCTCCAGCCACGTTGCCGTATCCCGTATTCACGCCGGCTACATTGCCATAGCCGGTGTTAGCGCCTGCCACGTTGCCATAGCCGGTGTTAGCTCCGCCCACATATGGACTGCCGCCCCAACCGCCGAAAATTCCGCAGCTGCAAGCAATAATAACGAGCAAAATGAACAATACCAAAATGATACCCGTGTGATTAAAAGCTCCGCCTACAAAACCGGACATAATTTACAGCACCTCCTGGAAGATTGAGTACGTTGTAGGTTATGAGCAAACGCCTCTCTTTGATTGGGTGATTGTACCGGAATGGCATTCGCCTACCTGTTAACCGTGCTGCTCGTTCTGCCATTGTGTCCGGTATTGTCCCGGCGTCAGACCGGTCCATTTTTTGAACGCATTTTGAAAAGAGCTCGGTTCAGAGAAATGCAGCGCAAAAGCAACGTCCCCAATGGATAGGGCGCTTTTGCGCAAATAGCCGATGGCAAGCTCTTTGCGTAAAACGACCGATAACTCGTAAAAAGAGGTGTTTTCCGCTTTCAGCCTGTTTTGCAGCGTCCTAGCGCTCATCGCAAACCGATCAGCCGTTTGCTGCAGAGTGGGAAGGCCTGCCGGGAGAGCGTCTCTCAGCCATTGCAGCACTTGCGACGAAAATGTCTCTGCCTGCGACAGCCCGCGTAGTGCTTCATCCGCAAGCGTCCGGAACATGCCGAGCAGCTTAACATCCGAATAAAGCACCTGTTCCTGCAACGCTTTTTTCTCGATAACGAGCTCGTTCTGCCTGCAGCCGAACCTCGGACTAAGGCCGAATACAGCAAGGTAAGGCTCTACGTCCAAAGGTGCCTCGTGCGAAAAACGAACCTCCTTCAACGGAATTATTCGGTTGCACAGCCTGCCCATCAGCCTATACAGTGATGTCGCCATATCCTCCACACAGTGCCTGGATAAGCGGCGGGGATACTCCGCAGATATAACGATCGCCACATCCGCCTCCCCCCGATCCTCCAACTCAATCGTAAAGCCGCTGCAAAGTAAAACGTTATACCGCCGGTAAGCGGCCAGCGCATCCGCCACTGTCTCCGAATGCAGCATCATATAACCGAGAATGCCCATATCTTCAAATTCCATCAACTGCCCTTGCAGCAGCCCGAAATGGTCGTTTTGCGTAAAAGCAGCGGCTGCGACCGTCATGCGCTCCAGCTCGCTGCCTGTTATTCGCGCTTCAGGATCTTGCAGAAGCTTCGTATCAAAGGAAGCGTAGCGGCAAAAATGCTCCTCGCTGTACCCCATCCGTACGATTGTTTTCATAATCGGATATATCATCGAAATCGCAATTCCTTGTTCCATTCGTTCCCCCTTGCGTCAATTCGCAACCGGCTTGCGTTCCCGATCATTTTCTCGGCGGCAGCAACCGTCTAAACTGACTATAAGCACTATTGGTCTTTAACCAATATAGCATAGGACAAATAGGTTGAGGAGGCGAACCACTATTATGCAATCCAATAAAAAAATCGTCGTCATCGACGGCCATCCCGATTTGCAAAGCTACTGCGCATCCCTTTCCGAAGCTTATGCGGCAGGCGCAGTCACGGCAGGCTCAGAAGTTCGAATCATTCGCTTGCGTGATCTCCAGTTTAATCCGATATTGCAGTACGGTTACCGCAAAAGAACCGAGCTGGAAAGCGATTTGCTGAACGCACAAGAGTTAATTCGCTGGGCCGATCATCTTGTGTTTGTTTATCCGATATGGTGGGGAGCGATGCCCGCATTGCTGAAAGGATTTATTGATCGTGTCTTTCTGCCGGGCTTCGGATTTAAGTACCGCGAAAATTCTATAATTTGGGATAAGCTGCTAAAAGGAAAAACAGCCCGATTAATCGTAACGTCAGATACACCGTCCTTCTATAACCGGATCGTATATGGACGCGCAGGTTATAACATCATGAAGAAAAACATTTTGCAGTTTTGCGGCATCTCGCCGGTGCGCATCACCGAGATCGGCCCTGTGAAGTCGTCCGTCCCCGAACAGCGGGATAAATGGTTGGCGCGTGTAAAAAAATTAGGGACGCGGCTTGGCTGATGTCACAGCTTTGGCGTTACCCGGTTTGTTTCGTCGACATGTTGCAGAAAGGGCTATTCCAAAGTAGCTCTATGAAATTATTAACTTCTGCAAAAGCGGCTCAAAACCGAAATCAGTGCTTGACTATAAGTGAGGGGAAACACTACGGGTCAGAGGGTTCTTCCGATCGCCATTAAAGCCTGATTCCTTTATTTAATAGAGGTTTGAGGTAGGAATCATGCTTTAAAAGCGACCACTGCCGTTTCTCCAGAATCCCTCTGCCCCTTCGCTACTCTCTTCTTTTGCGTCAAGAACTGATTTTGATGTAGAACCGCAAAAGTAATAAAAAGCCTTCAAATCCACGATAGAGTGGTTTTGAAGGCTTTCTTGTCGTTTAGATTTGAGACTTGCACATCCATAATCAGTGCTTGACTTGTAGTGAGGGGAATTTATTTTGAAGGACTGCACAAGTCTTCTCGACAGCAAAAAGAGCCAGCCCTGTTGGGCTAACTCTTTTTGCTGTACCGGCGCTCTACCCGAGCCCCGATGGATACCAGCACTTCGTTTGGCAGCGTGCCAAGACGCTGCGCAATATGCTCTGCGGTAATGATCTCGTCGCCGTCTTGACCGATAAGCGTCGCAACATCGCCTTGGCTCACGCCTTCAATGCCAGTCACATCGACCATCAGTTGATCCATGCATATTTTGCCAACCATCGGCGCTCTCTGGCCCCGAATTAGTACATAGCCTCTCCGTTCCGATAGCTCCCTTGCTACGCCGTCCGCGTAGCCAATGGACAGCGTAGCAATGACGCTTTTACGAGCTAGGAGATACGCTCTATCGTAACCGACACTCTCATCCGCCTCCATCTCCTTGACGTGAGAAACGAGCGCCTTCAGCGACAGAACGGGGAGCAACTGGACAGGCGTTGCTACTTCTACTTTTACCCTATAATCGGGCGGATAACCAAATAGCGCAATGCCCGGCCTTGCCAAATCCATACCCTCCGTTCCAAATCGAAGCAAACCGCCGCTCCCATGCAAATGTAACCGGCCGGGATCGATGCCCGCTTCCTTGATACGTTCGATGGCCCTGCGAAAACGGATATGCTGCGCTTCTGCAAACCAAACGCCGTCTTCATCGGCACTGTCTGCCGTCGCCAGGTGGCTGAACGTTCCCTCAACCCGCAGCCTCGAATGCCGATAAATCGACAGCAGACGCTTAATCCGGTCGTATCGTTCGCCAAGCCGTCCCATTCCGGTATCGATTTTGACATGAACACGAATTCGCTTCCCGTAAGCTTGCAGCTTCTCCGCATAATCGGCGCCGACAATCGTTTGACTGAGCCTACATCGAACAAGGTCCGCGAACCGGTGCTCCGGCGTATAGCCCAGAATCAAGATTTCCCCGCGAATACCGCTGCGACGAAGACGAATCGCCTCGTCAACCGATGCAACGGCCAAAGCGCGAATGCCGAGCTTGCGAAGAACGCGCGCAACCTGCACGCTGCCGTGACCGTAAGCGTCTGCTTTGACTACGCCCATCAACGAGGTTCCGTTTGCTACCGCCTTCACCAGTTCCTTTCCATTGTGCGCCAACCGGTCGAGATCGATTTCGGCCCATGCGCGGGCAGGCGGCTTCAACATGGTCCGCTCCTCTTAGGCATAATAACTCGCAGCCTCATACCCGCTCTTCTTCCATCGCCAGACCGATTAATCGATCGAGCAGATCGGGAAAGCCGACGCCTGCCTGCCGCATCATATTCGGATATCGGCTCTTCGCAGTGAAGCCGGGGATCGTATTGACCTCGTTAAACAGCAGTCTGCCGTCATTCGCAAGAAACAGGTCGACGCGGGCAAAGCCGCTGCAGTTCAATTCGCGATAAATGTGCAGCGCCAATTCTTTAGCCCGGATAGCCGTGGCCGCATCAACACGAGCCGGCAGCCGGATCTCGGAGGTGCTGAGCGAGTATTTCTCTTCAAAATCAAAAAATTCGCCGGTTAATGTGATTTCGTCGATTTCGCCCGTGATCGGCTCTCCGGAACCGAGAACGGCGCAGCCAAGCTCGACGCCGTCAACATGCCGTTCAATAATCAATCTGTTGTCAAAATGAAGCGCATATTCGATGCCGTCTTTCAGCTCTTGCAAGCTGTAAGCTTTCACAATACCGATCGAGGAACCAGATCTCGACGGCTTGACGTAAAGCGGGTAACCGAGCTTGTCCGCCGCTGCAGCTGCGTCCGTTACGGCAGTACCCGGCGCGACGGCGATATAAGCTGGAACGGCGATACCCGCCGCCTCCACCGTTCTTTTGGCCAGCGCCTTGTCCATGCATAGCGCGGACGAAAGCGTGCCGCAGCCGACAAAAGGAATGCCGGACAGCTCCAGCAGGCCTTGAATCGTACCGTCTTCCCCATTTTTGCCGTGCAGCGCTGGAAAAACGGCATCGAGCGGCGTGTAGCGATGATGGTCGCCAACGAGCTCGATCAACCCTTGCCGGCTCCTGCTCGGCGCAATGAATGCCGGTACGCAGCTTTCATGCGTATCCCAGCAATCATCCCTGATGAGTGAAGGATCGCCTTCGTACCGGTACCAATGCCCCTCCTTCGTTATTCCAATCATAACGATCTCATACTTTTGTTTATCCAGATGGTCGATAACCGCCGATGCCGACGCCAGCGAAACGCTGTATTCCGTCGAACGTCCGCCGAATACGACACCAATTTTTATTTTTTCCATTGCAATGCCCCCTCGTCTGTTAACTTCCTCTATCTTACGGAGGACAATTTAACAGACGCTAAAGACAAGCTTAAGAAAATCCAAAGATTGCATCGGCAAATCTTTCGCAAATATAAAGCGGCTTAATATTTATCTTATTCAGATGCAGTCGTTTCTCAAATATTATTAAAACAGCCTCGCGCACAGCTCCCAGCACGCGGAGGGGCGGCACGGGTGGTAACAACACTTTTCACTCGCCTGACCGCTCCAGCCATTGCTCCATCAGCTCGTCAAGACGGCTCGCATGCTGCTCCCGATCGCTCCAAAGCCCGGCCAGCGACTCCATATCGCCTTCTTCCGATAAGCGGGAAAGCTCCCGGTCGATCTGAGCCAATTCGGCTTCCGTTTCCGAGACCGCTCTCTCCAGCTCTTCAAGCGAAAGCGCTGCTCGAGCTGAAGTTTTCCGTGCAGCAGCAGACCGCTGCTCTTCCTTCTCCGTCGTCGTTCGGCTTCCGTCCCGTCCGTTTCGCCGCTCCGCTAGCGGCTCCTGCTGACGCTCATCCATCACGACACGACGCTTTTCTCTCTCTACTTTGTAATCGTCGTAATTGCCAAGGTACGAAACAATCCTCCCTTGCTCCAGCTCCCATACGCGTCCGGCCAGCCGGTTAATGAAATATCGGTCATGAGAAATAGCAAGCATCGTTCCGGGATATTCGGTCAGCGCTTCCTCAAGCGCCTCGCGGGAGGCTGCGTCAAGATGATTCGTCGGTTCATCCAGTACAAGCAAGTTGGGCTTGCCGAGAACGAGCAGCGCGAGCCGCAAGCGCGTCCACTCTCCGCCGGATAGCATTCTGAGCGGCTTGAAAACATCATTTCCGTAAAATAAATATTTGGCCAATAGTTGCCGCGCTTCGCCTTCCTCAAGCTGGCCTTCTTCCCGGAAATAGGCAAGCATCGTCCGCCTATCGTCACTAATCGGCTCTTGCTGTGCCAGATATCCGATCGTTACGCGCGGTCCTTGTTTAATCTCGCCGGCATCCGGCTCATCCATCCCGAGCAGCAAACGCAGCAGCGTCGTTTTCCCCGTCCCGTTATCGCCGACGAGCACCGTTTTCTCTTGGTACTGCAGTTCACCCTCTGCACCCTCCAGCAGCAAACGCGGACCGAATTGCTTGCGCAGTCCTTCGAACGAAAGCACTCGCTTCGCGGAACGATCCGTCGGCGACAGATCAAAACCGGCCGTTTTCCGCTCCATAACCGGCCGCTTCACCTTCTCCATCCGATCGAGCGCCTTCCTGATCGAAGCGGCCCGCTTGAAAAACTTATCGCTTCCGCCGATACGGCCCCATTCCTCCAGCTGACGGATACTCTCCATCATCTTCTTAATCGTTTTCTGCTGCTCCTGGTATAAGGCGAATTGCTGCAACAGCCTTTCTTCCTTCTCTTTCAAATATCCGCTGTAGCCGGCTAAATATTGATGCAGCTCGCCGTCCTCCAACTCCCACGTTTCCTTCGTAACGGCATCCAAAAAGTAGCGATCGTGAGAGACAACGATGAAGCCGCCTTCGTAACGGGCAAGATATTGCTCCAGCCACTCGAGGCCGCTCAGATCGAGATGATTCGTCGGCTCGTCGAGCAGCAGCAGTTCTGGGCGAACCACAAGCTGGGCTGCGAGAATCACGCGCGTCTTCTCGCCTCCCGACAGGCTGCCGAATCGCCTGCCGTCAAACTGTCGGTCGATACGGAGTCCGCTTGCCACCTGATCGATTTCCGTCTCGATGCCGTAGCCGCCTCCCTGCTCGTAACGCTGTTGCAGCTTCGAATAGTCGGCAAGCAGCTTCTCCATCACTTCAGAATCAGCCGCAGCCTCCGCTCCGGACATCCGGACCTCGAGCGCCGACATTTCCGCTTTCGCGTCAAACAGCTCTCGGAAGCCGGAGGCCATCACTTCATACACGGTCATGTCTTCATATTCGACCGGGATTTGCGGTAAATATCCGACCTGCAGCCCCTTCTTCACGGCAAGCTGCCCTTCGTCCGGCCCTTCCATTCCTGCAATCAACCGCAGCAGCGTCGACTTGCCGCTGCCGTTTGCGCCTACGAGGCCGAGCCTTGCGCCTTCGCCGATTTGACCGGTTATGCCGTCCAGCACGAGATTGGCGGCGTTATATTTTTTCATTTGCTGTATATTTACGATTATCATAGTAGAGTCCTCCTGGTATAGAGAAGACCCGACCTTGCCTCAACCCGGTATTGAAACAAAAAAAAGAGCCGCGGCAACAAGCCCGCGACCCCCGTGGATTCATAACATGCATCCGTAGCGGTTAAGGTAGGCGTCTTCTCGCGAATGGTAAGATCGTATAGTTAAAAATGGACAGACCTATCCCGTTCGCAAATTGTGCATGGATAATGCCAGCCATTGCTACCATAAGCTGGCTAATACGATCATAGACCTTCTCGAGTTTCACCTACCTCACCTCCCTTTACAAAGTTGAAATCAATATATCATATTCTCTGCGTCATGCCAAGGGCCGTCCGCTCCATGAGCAGACGGCCCCATTCCGTTAATCGTTATTTCATGATCTGTCATCTGTTATCCGCTATCCGTTACAAACTATCTACGTCAATCCACGCGCTATCTGCAATCGACTTCTCGACGGCTTCCAGCACTTGCTGGCATTTCACACCGTCAGAGAAGTCCGGATACGTCTTCGTCCCGTCTTCGCGCATGCTTTGAACCAATTCGTAGATGAGATGAATAAACGCATGCTCATAACCGATTGTATGGCCCGGCGGCCACCAGTTTCCTGCGTATTTATGAACGCTTTCCGTCGCTATAACGGTGCGGAACCCCTGTAAGCGAGGCTCGTCTTCGCGAAGATACACTTCCAGTTCGTTTAACCGTTCCAGATTAAAGCGAATGGCGCCTTCGCTGCCGTAAATTTCGAAAGTATTGCCGTTTTTCCAGCCCGTTGCGAAACGGCTTGCTTCGAATACGCCCATCGCTCCGTTTTTGAATTGCGCCAGGAAAGAAGTCGTATCGTCAACGGTCACATCGCCGTAAGTCTCCGATGCAACGGCGGTCAGTCCAGTCGTCGAGAGAGGGATTGGCCGTTTGCCGACGAAAGTCCGCTGCTGGCCGACCACTTTGTCAAAATCGCCGATTAAGTAACGAGCCAGATCAACGCAGTGTGCGTTCAAATCGCCGTGCGCCCCGGAGCCCGCATATTCTTTCTGCAAACGCCAAGCGAGCGGGAAGGCCGGGTCGATCAGCCAGTCCTGCAAATACGTAGCGCGATAATGATGAATTTGACCGATTCGTCCTTCGTCGATTAGCTGCTTGGCTAATTGGACGGCCGGAAGGTACCGGTAGTTGAAGCATATCGCATGGCGGACGCCGGAGGATTCTGCCGACTGCAGCATTTCTCTCGCATCTGCCAGCGTGAGCGCGAGCGGTTTCTCGCAAAACACGGCCTTGCCGGCTCTTGCCGCGGCAATAATAATATCCTTGTGCGCATTGCTCGGTGTATTTACATCGATCAGGTCGATATCCTCTCGCTCCACCAACGCTCGCCAATCTGTCTCGTAGCCATTCCAGCCGAAGCGTTCAGCCGCTTCCTTTACGCCTTGTTCGTCCCTGCCGCAAATCGCCTGCATCTGAATCGGACGATCCAGATCAAAGAACATGCCGATGTCCTTATAAGCATGGCTGTGCGCTTTGCCCATAAATTTGTATCCAACCATCCCGATGTTCAAAGGCCTGTTTACGCCCACCACATTTCACCAGCTTTCTCGCCAATAATTAATTCATTTAGAAACTGAGCGGCTTTCAGGAAGCCTTCCTGCACCGACATGAGGCTGTCCTCGTGCTCAATACTAATGACACCGTCATAGCCGATCTTGCGCAGCGTGCTGACGATATCCTTCCATACCTTCGCTTCGTTTCCGTAACCGATTGTGCGGAAAATCCAGGAACGCTCCAGCTCGCTCGCATACGGCTTGACGTCCAGCACGCCGTTTAATGCGGTATTTCGGCGGTCGATGGACGTATCCTTTGCATGCACATGGTAGATCGCCCCGCCAAGCGCCTTAATGCACTCCACTGGATCCATCGCTTGCCAGAACAGATGCGACGGATCGAAGTTGACCCCGATATTGTCGCCGGCTTCGCGGCGAAGGCGAAGCGCCGTTTCCGTATTGTAGACGACGAATCCCGGATGAGCCTCGATGGCTACGCGCACGTTGTACGAACGGCAAAACTCGGATTGCTCGCGCCAATAGGGAATGACTTTATTCGTCCACTGCCATTCCACCACTTGCTGGAAGTCGGGAGGCCAGGCACAGGTAACCCAAGAAGGATAAAGCGAATGCTCCGAGTCTCCCGGACAGCCGGAGAACGTAATGACGGTATCAACCCCGAGCTGCGATGCCAGCTTGACTGTATCCGTAAAATCGTT
Organism: Paenibacillus sp. NPDC058071; assembly: GCF_042885235.1. Lineage (NCBI taxonomy): Bacteria > Bacillati > Bacillota > Bacilli > Caryophanales > Paenibacillaceae > Paenibacillus > Paenibacillus sp. NPDC058071. Next base: position 187,224 of record NZ_JBHVSK010000005.1, on the reverse strand, counting down.
ATGATCGGCTTCCGCCTGTTCTTTGTTCGGGTGAAGCGGATTGCCATGGCAGCTAAGCGCGCTGATCGTCAATCCACGTTCCTTGACCAGTTCAATTATTCGCTCGATGGCGGCCGGATTTTGCAGCAGCTCGGAAGGTGCTATGTGGGCTTTGCCCACATAGCCTCCCGATGCGAGTTCGACTGCCGCGAGTCCCGCCGCTTTTGCCGCGTCCAGCGCTTCCTCCAGGCTGCGATTGCTAAACAATGCGGTGAACACGCCTAATTTCATCGCTTCCTACCTCCGATCGGTTCTAATAGTTGGCGTCAGGCTTAAAATACTCGTCGACGTTTTCCGGCGTAATCGGCGTCGCTTCCAAAATAATGTGATGCGGGATCGTTTTCTCCCAAAATCCTTCAAGCCCTTGATGCTCCAGTACCTTCACTGCCAGATTGACGGCCGTGCCGCCCATCGTCGGCGAATAGGTCAGCGAAACGATAACTTCCGGCAAGCTCTTCTCTTTCATCATTTGATAGACTTCCTTCATGCCGCCGGAGCTGACGATGAACATTTCCTTCTCCCGCTTGGCGTCGCGTATCGCCTGAACGATGCCAATCGTCATATCGTCGTCCTGCGAGTAGACAGCGTCGATCTCCTTATTTGCCTGCAGCAGGTTTTCCGTCGCTTTAAGCGCCTTCTCACGTGTAAAATCACCTGGCTGTGTAGCGATGATTTGAATGCCCGGATAATCCTTAATGTAATCGCGGAACCCTTTCGAGCGCAGATCGGTTACGGTGGAAGGCACACCGGAAATTTCGATAACTTTACCCTCCGCTTTGCCCTTCTTCTTCGTTAACTCTTCCACCAAGTGCTTGGCGTCTCCGAAGCCGATGCCGTAGTTGTCGCCGCCTACGTAAGTACGATAGCTTTCGGTGTTGACCGCACGGTCTACAACGATTAGCGGGATGTTCGCTTTCGCCACTTTCTCAGCCGCAGGCGTCAGCGCCGCCGATTCCATCGGAAGCATGACGACGGCGTCCACTTTTTTGGTAATCAGATCTTCAATGTCGGACGTTTGCTTTGCTGGGTCCTTTGCCGTGTATAGTAAATATTTGACGTTGTCGTGCTTCTCAGCCTCGGCTTTCGCGTTGGCAATCAACGCTCCCATCCAGCCATGGTCGGCAGACGGCAAAGAAATGCCGATTGTATACTCGCCTTTGGCGGCAGGCTTCGGATCGTCCTGCGCCGCCGCAGTAGGCTGCGATGGCGGCTTATTTCCGGCTCCGCTCGAGCATGCCGACAGAATGGCCAGAATAGCAACTAGTGCGATGACGGGCATCGCTTTCCTTTTTTTCATCATAAATAATGACCCTCCAATACGTTCATTTTTTGGTCTTGCAATGAAACGGAATTTCAACTCAATACGCTGCAATACGCGGTGAACGGCAGCACTCGTGCTAATCACGCTTCTGAAGCAAAACGGCTGCGATAATGATGATGCCCTTAACCACCCCCTGCAAATAGGATGAAATGTTGAGCAGGTTCATCGTGTTGCTTAGTACACCCAAGATGAGGACGCCGAACAATGTGCCGAGAATTCGGCCCCTTCCTCCAGCCAAGCTTGCGCCCCCAATAATGACCGCGGCGATTGCGTCCAGTTCGTACATATTCCCCGAGGTCGAAGTTGAAATCGAGTTGAGTCTGGATGTCTCGATGATCGAGCCTACCGCTGCCGTAAAGCCGCATATCATATAAGCGATGATCGTGACGCGGAATACCGAGATGGCGGACAAGCGAGCCGCTTGCATATTGCCGCCAACCGCGTAGAGATGTCTGCCGTATACCGTTTTCTCGAGAACGATGTAGGCGAGAAGAACCATCACGACGAAAATAATGACCGGGATCGGGATTCCGAACAAGTACTCGTTGCCGATCTTTGCATATGTCGAGTTCATTCCCGAAATGGCGCCGGCGTCGGCGTAAAACAGCGCTAGAGACCTTGCGATCGTCATCATCGCCAGTGTCGCGATAAAAGCTGTAATTTTGCCGTAGGTTACCATAAGCCCGTTAATCAATCCGATGAGCAGACCGCAAAGCAGGCCGAGAATAATGGAAACCGGAATGGAGGTCGAGTAGGTTACTTGCGACGCCATAACGACCGTGCCAGACAAGGCGAGCACAGAGCCGACCGACAAGTCGATGCCGCCAAGAATAATAACGAACGTCATGCCGAGCGACAAAATGCCGACAATTGACACTTGGCGCAAAATGTTCGTAATGTTGGTGACCGTCAAGAAGTATTCGCTTAATATCGATGCGATTACGACAAGCAGAATTAACGCGAACAAAACGCTGTACTGCTCCCATAAATAATTGAACCATTTCCGCTCGCCGATCTTCGATTTTTTCACTTCGGTAACTGCGTTGGACATTGCCTTATACTCCTCTCGTTATACGCCGGCTGCCAGGGCCATGACATTTTGTTCGTTTGCGACGGAATGGTCGAGCTCCCCTTTGATCCGGCCGTGGTGCATGACTAAAATCCGGTTGCACAAGCCCAGCAGTTCGGGCAGCTCGGACGAGATGACGATGACGGCTTTGCCTTGGGCGGCAAGCTGCGAGATCAGCTCATATATTTCGCCTTTGGCTCCTACGTCGATCCCTCGGGTCGGCTCGTCGAGAATGAACAGCTCGCTTTCCGCCGCCAACCATTTGGCGAGCACGACCTTCTGCTGATTGCCGCCGCTCAAGTTTTTGACCGGACGGTTCAGCTTTGGCGCCTTAACCCTCAGCTGCTCGACGTTCTGCTGTACGAGCCTGCTCTCGGACTGCTTGCGCAAAAAGCTCCATCTGCTGATCTTATCGGGACAAGTTACCGAGACATTCTGGCTGACGCTCATATTCAAAAACAACCCGGTATCCTTCCGGTCCTCTGTTGCGAAACCGATTCCCGCTTTAACGGCTTCCGCCGGCTGCCGGAAGGAGACCGGCTTTCCTTTCCAATAGACGATTCCGCTGTCCGGCTTCCAGTCTCCGAACAGCGTGTGGGCCAGTTCCGTTCTGCCGGCGCCGATTAGACCGGCGAAGCCAATAATTTCGCCGCGCCGGACGGAGAAGCTGACGTCCTCGAAGCTCGGTCTCCGCGTAAGTCCTTCCACACGCAGCAGCTCCTCTCCGAACTGCTCGCGAACGGCCGGATACAAATCATTAAGCTCGCGGCCGACCATCAGGTTTGCAATTTCCTTCTCGCTCAGCCCTTCGATCGGCGACGTGCATACATAACCGCCGTCGCGCAGTACGGTAATCCGATCGCAAAACCGCTTCAGTTCATTCAACCGATGCGAAATGTAAATGATCGAGACGCCTTCGCTCTTGAACTGCTGAATCAAGTCGAACAGCTTCTGCGCTTCCCGCTCCTCCAGAACGGCGGTCGGCTCATCCATAATGAGGATTTCGGCGTTCATCGAGATCGCTTTGGCGATTTCGACGATTTGCCGCTCGCCGATGCTGAGGCTCGATACGAGCGCTCTCGGGTTCAGATCCAGCTCGAACCGGGCAATCAGCTTTTCCGTCTCCCGGATCATCTCGCCAATATTCGAGAATAAGCCGAGACGCTTACGCTCCCGTCCGAGAAAAATGTTTTCCGCCACAGTCATGTAAGGAATCAGGTTCAACTCCTGATGAATAATGGAAATGCCGTGCCGCTGGGAAACGGTCGGTGAAGACAAGGCTACCAGCTCGCCATTAAGCCAAATTTCACCTTCGTCGGGTTGATAAATGCCGGCCAATATTTTCATCAGCGTCGACTTGCCTGCGCCGTTCTCGCCAACGAGCGCGTGCACCTCGCCCTTTCTAAGATCGAGGTCGACCGCTTGAAGCGCTTTCACATTAAAAAAGCTTTTGGAGATGTTTCTCATCTCCAGCACCATAGGGTTCACCTGCTTTCAATCTCTTTGTTTGTTGATCTATGGTCATTCTATCGAATTGCTAATAACCGGACAATTAAGTAAATTGGGGCAAAACTACATATTCTTGCGGAGCAGAGCGGTGCTTTTTTTCTCACAGCAACGAAAAAGCAGCCGCTCATAACGAGCGGCTGCAGGACGCTGCATCGCTTAGCCGTTGCGGCTTCTGCGGTACAGCATAACGAGGACGAGTAGTCCCTTTAATACCCCTTGCAGATATGGAGAAACGTTCTGCAAGTTCATATAGTTGCTTATTATGGTCAGCATGAGGACGCCGCAGACCGTGCCGAGTATCGTTCCTTTCCCGCCCTTTAGATTAGAGCCCCCGATGACGATAGCCGACATCACGTCAAGCTCGTAAAAAATGCCCGACGTGCTTGTCGAGATCGAATTGAGCCGGGACGTTTCGAATACTGCGCCCATGCCCGATGCCATGCCGCTAATCGCAAATGCGGTCACGATAATCCAGCGGGTCGGCGCCCCGCTTAGCACAGCGGCCATCGGATTTTGCCCAAGCGCATAGATGTATCGGCCTAGGAGAGTCTTAGCCAGCACGATATGGGCGATTACGGCGACGGCGACGAGCGGGAAGACGAGGTTCGGAACGCCCCAAGTGGAACCGTGTCCCAGCTCTGTATATTTCATGTTAACACCGTTCACCGCGCCTCCCGAGCCGTACCACATCGCAAGGGAGCGGAATATGAACATCGTGCTGATTGTAGCGATGAAGGAGGGAACCCTGCCGTATGCAATCAATACACCGTTCAAGAAGCCGACGGCACAGCCGGTAAGGACCCCCATGCCCATCGAAAATATAGTGCCGGTGCCGAGCACGCTTTGGCAGATCATAATGACCGTACCGGAGACGACAAGTATAGAGCCAACCGACAAGTCGAACATGCCAAGCAAAACGACGAAATGAACGCCAAGCGCGATCATGCCGATGATCGATGCTTGCCTGACGACATTAACGAGGTTGATCCAGGTGAAAAAATAATCGCTCGTCAACGATGCGAATACGAAAATAAGCAGCAATAAGGCAAGCGGCTTGTACCCGTTTAGCCATTTGAATCCCTGGTTGCGTTCCATTGGGGACAGCGCCATCCCCCGCTTATTGACAAGCATAGGCTTCCCCCTTAGCTGTGTAACCCCGAGGCGGAGCTCAGTATACGCTCTTCCGTCGCTTGCTCGTGATAGATTTGATCGACAATGCGGCCTTCATGCATGACGAGAATACGGGTGCATATGCCGATTAACTCGGAGATATCCGACGAAATGACGATCATGCCTTTCCCTTGCTGCACCAGCTCGTGAATTACGACATACAGCTCGCTCTTCGCTCCAATATCGATGCCGCGAGTCGGCTCGTTCAAAATATACAAATCGCTGTCCGCAACAAGCCACCTGCCGAACATAACCTTCTGCTGATTGCCGCCGCTTAAAAACTTAATTTCCTGCTCGGGATCAATCATTTTGATATCGAGCTGGATAACGGCGTCAAGCGCCTTGCCCTGTTCTTTCTCTTCGTTAATGAAATGCCATTTATTGAGCATGCGAAGCCCGGATATCGTCAAATTACGGGAAACCGGCATATCCGAGAACATCCCCGCTTTGACACGATCCTTATCCACAAGACCGAAACGATGGCGGACCGCCTGCCGCGGACTGCGAAAAACGATTTTCTCGTCCCGCCAGTAGATAGAGCCGCCGTCCACGCGCACCCGCCCGAAAATCGCGTTCGCGAGCTCAGTCCCGCCCGAGTCGGCGAGTCCCGCAAAGCCTAATATCTCCCCTTCGTACAGGTCGAAGCTGATATCGGTAAACTGCCCGCGCTTGCTCAATCCCGACACTTGCATCAATTGAGCACCTATTTCCACCGGCACGGGCGGAAAATGAAGAGATAGATCCTTGCCGACCATGTGCGTAATGATTTCCTTCTCGCAGAAATGCTTAGCATCCCGGGTAATGACATGCTGCCCGTCTCGCAATATTGTGATTCGGTCGCATATGCCCTGCAGCTCCTTCAGCCGATGTGTAATATAAATAATGCCGACGCCTTGCGCCTTGAATGTCTCGATCATCCGAAATAAACGCTCGGTTTCCTGTTCGGTCAAGCTAGCGGTCGGTTCATCCATAATGATGATTTTGCTTTGCTGCGAAATCGCTTTGGCTATGGCGACAGCCTGCTGATCGCTTGTTGACAGCGTCCGTATCGGCGTATTGGGGTGAAGGGCGTAGCCGAGCTGCTTCAATATTTTTCGCGTCGCCGTCTTCATTTTGCGGTATTGCGTTAAAAAACCGAACAGCTTCGGCTCCCTGCCCAAAAAAATGTTTTCGGCAATCGTCATATCGGGAACGAGCGCCGTTTCTTGATAAATCGTCGAGATGCCCAGCCGCTGCGCCTCTATCGTTGTCGGAATGCGGACAAGCTGCCCGTCCAAGTAAATTTCGCCGCTATCCGGCTGCTCCACCCCGGAAATCAGCTTCACGAGCGTCGATTTGCCGGCCCCGTTTTGCCCCAGAATAGCATGAACTTCGCCCGCGTGAAGGTCGAAATTGACATGGTCCAATACCGTTACGCCAAAAAAGGATTTGGTAAGCTTATTCAATTGCAAAAGCAAGACCTTCACCACCCATCCAATCATCCGTCAAAGGGATTAGCTTCGGATTCTTTATACATTCTCACCTTAAAGTCTAGTGGAACGGACTGACATTCGAAATCAACTATCTTGTGATAAACGTTTCCTATCTTGCTGGTCATGATCTTACATATTGATTTGTTACCTGTTTTTAGAAATAATAATAACATGAAATAAATGTAAGCGCTGTATTTTTTGCAATTCACTAGAGACGGAAGGTGATTTCTATAAATATGACCACCACGGCCATTTTATTGGAGACGCCTCGTCTCATCTCGGTAAAGACGATTCAAGAAATATGTGCGGACGACGGGGACGGTAACCGCCGCGATCCGGGGAGTACCTGTACGGATCTGTTGCTGTTCCAGGGCGGGAGAGGGGAAATCCATTTCGACGATCAAGTCGTCTCGGTCAGAGAAGGCGATATGATTATCTGGGGTTTAGGCGAACTGCCCTCCGTTCATTCCTCTCCCGATTACTCGCTGAAAGGGATTGCCATTCGGATCGGCGACTTCAGACTGCAAGACCGACCGGCCGGCATTATTTTGGAACCGGAAAGCAGCCCGATTTGGCATTTGCAAAAAAACTACGATATGCTCTCCAGATACTTCACAGACGTCCTTCATGAGAACAGCAACCCGAAGCTTGGCAGCGGGGATCTGATCTCTTTTCTGCTGCAAAGCATCATCATCCATATCGTGCGGATTATTAACCAGCCGAAGGAAACGGCCAATATTTCTACGATTGCGCAAAATGCCAGAGATTATATTCGGGAAAACTATGCGCAAGATCTATCGCTTAATACACTCGCTTCCTTCGTTTTTGTCAGTCCCTATCATCTCGCTCATATCTTTAAAGAAGAGATCGGCATGTCGCCGATTCAGTATATGATTAAGTGTCGGATTGACGAAGCGAAGCGCATGCTCTCCCAAACCGAGCTGTCCGTGCGAGAAATCGCGCAGCTGGTCGGCTATCCGAACGCGAACTATTTCAATATTTTATTTAAAAAAATGACGGGAGAATCGCCGGGCAAGTATCGAAAGAATTAACAGCGGCCGCTTCCAACACTGCAAGGCAAAACCAAATAGCGCGCCCTTGCGGGCGCGCCTGTTTTTTTGCGTTTCATTCAGCTGCAGTCATCGCAGTCCTCTTTCGCAGCTATCGAAACGTCATAGTTTTCCGAAGCCATCTCATCGGCCATAGCGATAAGCTTATTGACCGTTTTCCAGTTTCTCGTCGTCACCAGCACGCCCAGTTTTTCCACCTGAACGGCGAGCTTCGAGTCTCGGATACTATTGTGATACAGCAAATAAATATTGCGGCCGACCATACGAAATTGCTCCTCGTTCGTAGCAAACTGCTGCAGCCTCTCCAGCTTCTCCGGCTCAGGCGCGTGCAACAGCATGGCCACATACAAGCTCTCGCTGTCCGATGCCGATTCCGCTTCTTCAATCTGTGCGGCGGTAAATGGACAGCTCGCGACAATTTCATTCAGTTCTTGAGCGCTCCGCAGCATAACCGGAATGTTCAAACCAAACGCTTCATTAATTTTTGCGCTGATTCGTTCGCACAGAACGGCTTCCTCTTCGTCCGAATCAAATAAAATATTTCCGCTCTGAATATACGTTTGGACACGGGACAAGCCAAGTTCGCCAAGCGCGATCTTCAGCTCCGCCATCTTAATTTTATTTTTGCCGCCTACATTAATCCCTCTTAGCAAGGCGATTTGAATCGTCATCTGTCACTGACCCCCGTTCGTTATTTCCCCCGCAATGCGCGTCGTTTATCACGACTTTGTTCCTCAATTTTAGCTCATCCAGCATATATTTTCCCTGAACCGGCTCACTTTTCCTCCTGCCTTATAAAAACTTGTTCTTAAAACCGTTATCAGTGCTTGACTTAAAGGCGGAGGAGAAGCTGCGGGTCAGAGGGTTCTTCCGATCGCCATTAAAGCCTGATTCCCTTATTTTATAGAGGTTTGTTGTAGGAATCATGCTTTAAAAGCGACCACTATCGTTTCTCCAGAATCCCTCTGACCCTCCGCTTTTCTCCTTTTCAATCAAGCTCTGATTTTATGTTTGATCCAAAACTTCGTCAAAAAAGCAAATCCCCGCCGCCTAATTGGCGTCGGGGATTATGCCGCGAATTCGCGGATTCTCAAACCGCTTCAAACCCTATCTTATCTATACGAGTCTACTTTACAGAACCATGCCGCCTGAAGCTTCGATCCGCTGCGCGTTAACCCAGCTCAATTCCTCGGTACAAAGTGCCGCAATAACGCCTCCGATATCATCTGGCTGACCGACTCTTCCGAGCGCCGTTTGCGAACGGATAAATCCGTGAACCGCCTCGTTGTCGCGAACGGAACCGCCGCCAAAATCGGTCGCAATTGCGCCTGGAGCGACAACATTGACGCGGATGCCGCGACCGCCGAGCTCCTTCGCCCAGTATTTCGTCAGCACTTCGACCGCGCCTTTCATTGCCGCATACATGCTGTTGCCTGCAAAAGAGAAGCGCGTTAAGCCGGAAGATATATTAATAATGCCGCCGTTGTCGGCCAAGGCAGGAAGCAGCTTTTGCGTCAGAAAATAAACGCCTTTAAAATGTACGTTCATCAAGCTGTCGAACTGTTCCTCCGTCGCCTCGGTAAACGGCACATTAATGCCAAAGCCTGCGTTGTTGATCAAGAAATCGAACTGCTCCCGGTCCCATTTTTCCTTCAGCACATCGCGCAGCTTCGCTGCGAATTCGTCAAAGGAAGCTACCTCGCTTGCATCCAATTGGAGCGCTGCCGCTTTGCCGCCGCCATTCTCGATTTCTCGCACAACGGTTTCAGCATTTTCTTTTCCGCTGTTATAGGTAATAACGACGCCAATCCCTTTTTTCGACAAAGCCACTGCCGCATTGCGGCCTAACCCGCGGCTTCCGCCAGTAACCAGCGCGATTTTATTCAAGTTTCCCATTTTGCATGCTCCTTCATCGCTTTTTGTCAGACAGCTTGAAACGATCGTTCTCGCAGTCTATAATGAGTCTATTACTTCGAGTTAACTCTAAGTCAAGCAGACAAGGTGATAAAAAAAATGAATTACACCATCAATGAAGTTGCAGCGAAATATGGACTGACGGCCCATACGCTTCGCTTTTACGACAAGGAAGGCTTGCTGCCGTTTCTGACGAGATCCGGATCGGGACGGCGGACGTTTACTGAAGACGACCTGGAATGGGTAGCCCTCATTTGCTGCCTGAAAGATACCGGGATGGCGATCAAAGAAATCAAGCAATATATCGATTGGTGCATGGAAGGCAGCCGTACGATCCATATCCGCAAGGCGTTGTTCAGAGAGCACCGGAGTGCGGTTCTCAAGCAAATTGAAGATCTGAACAAGCATTTGGAGCTGATCGATTCCAAAATCGCCTTTTACGAGCAGCCCGGCATCGAGAGGTTTTTGGACGAACGCTTCGGGATTCATAAGTCTGCCGAGCCAGCAGCCGCCGAACATCATTCTTCATCGGTATAGTGCTCCACTACTGGCAAACTTATAACAATTGCTCGTTTCGATAACTCATTTGCACATTTTACTAATGGCTGGCTATCGATAAAACGGCTCAAAACCGAAATCAGTGCATCAAAACCGAAATCAGTGCATGACTTGAAGTGAGGGGAGACGCTGCGGGTCAGAGGGTTCTTCCGATCGCCATTAAAGCCTGATTCCTTTATTTGTTATAGGCTAGAGGTAGGAATCATGCTTTAAAAGCGAACACTATCGTTTCTCCAGAATCCCTCTGCCCCTCCGCTCTTCTCTCCTTTTCAGCCAAGCGCTGATTTGAAGTTTGATAAAAAAAAGCAAAAAAAAATGGCGCTGCACAGGTTGTCCTGGCATCGCCATTTTTTCGTATTTAACCGATAATATGATGCCGTCCCTTCGGTACGACCATCGGAGAGTCCGACAGCGGGTCTTTGATCACGGTGCAATCCAGTCCGAAAATATCTTTGACCAGCGTACTTGTAATCACCTTAGACGGCTCTCCCTGGGCAACAAGCTTTCCTTTATGAAGCGCGAAAATATGGTCCGCGTAACGCGCAGACAAGTTAATATCATGCAAAACCATAACGATCGTCGTACCGTGCTTGCGGTTAAGATCGGTGAGCATATCCAATATTTCGACTTGATAAGTGATATCCAAGAAGGTCGTCGGCTCATCGAGAAATAAAATATCGGTTTGCTGCGCCAATGCCATGGCAATCCAAACGCGCTGTCTTTGCCCTCCCGAGAGCTCGTCAATCGGATGGTTCGCGAACTCGGTAATATCCATAATGCTCATCGCTTCCGCGACGGCCTCATAGTCTCTGTTCGTCCAACCCCCAAGCAAGGACTGGTGCGGAAATCGTCCGCGTCCAACCAGATCGGCTACAGAAATGCCTTCAGGCACAATGGGAGATTGCGGCAGCAGCCCTACGACTCGAGCCAACTGCTTGGACGGCATTTTGCCGATTGGCTTGCCGTCTATCGTAATTTTCCCGGATATCGGCTTGATCAGTCTCGCCAATGTTTTAAGAAGCGTCGATTTTCCGCAGCCGTTGGCGCCTATAATTACGCTAATTTTATGACTTGGAATAATGAGATCTATGCCTTCGATTATCGTTTTTTGATCATAGCCGGCTACAAGCTGCTCAGCCTGAAACAAATGTGTTGATTTCATTTATAACTCTCCCTTTCGGTTCATTCGGACGAGCAGGAGGATCAAATACGGCGCTCCGAGCAATCCTGTTATGATGCCTACAGGGAACCTGACCTCGAAAGCGAACTGTCCGATTAAATCCGCCGCCAAAACCAAATTAGCGCCAACGAGACCAGCCGGAATAATGTTGGAGAAGCCGGTTCCGACTAATCTTTTTGCAATCGGTCCCGAAAGGAAGGAGACAAAAGCGATCGGACCTGTCGTAGCGGTAGCAAGCGCAATCATGAAGACGGAGCTAACAATGAGCGTAACTCTCGTCTTGTCTGTGCTGACTCCAAGAGAAGAAGCGGATTGTTCTCCCAGCTCCAGCATGTTCAGATGCTTGCCCAGAACGATAACAATCGGCGTAAAAATAATGACCGACCAAATAAGAGGCGGAAGCTCATGCATTTGAGAGCCGTTGAGGCTGCCGCCGAGCCATCTGAGCGCTGCGGGAATATCCTGCTGCGCGCTAATGAGTAAGAGATAAGAAATAACCGCGTCAAGCATCGCCTGAATCGCTATTCCGACCAATATCAATCGACCGATGGAAAAGGTCTTTCCCCTGGATAATAGATACATCACAATAACGGTAGCAAGGCCTGCAAGCACCGAAGCGATCGAAACGACAGCCCCATTCGAATGAAGAACGGTGATGCAATAAACAGCCGCTGCACTTGAGCCGGAAGTAATGCCGATGACATTCGGGTTTGCAAGCGGATTACGCAGCATGGTCTGAAAGATGTAGCCGGCAACTCCGAAAGCGAAACCAGCGAATAGACCGGCCAGCATTCTCGGCAAGCGTATCGTTTGAACGGCAAACGATACGCCTTTAATCTGCTCTCCCGAGAGCGCTCGGATAACGTCCTGAACAGGATAAACGGTGTTTCCCAACATAAGCATAGCGCAGCAAAGTATGCATGCAAGCGCCGCGAGTGAGAGAGTTACGAGCATCCAGCGGCGGCGTCTTTGACGCCTTCCTGCCGCAATAACAGCAATCGATTGATTTATCATAATGAACGCACTTTCGATCTCATAGTGACTATGATTAGTATCGGAGCCCCAATAAATGCGGTAACGACGCCGACCTCAAGCTCACCCGGACTACCCAGCAGCCTTCCGCAAACATCTGCCAAAGTTAAAATAACGGCTCCGGCCAATGCGGACATCGGGATTACATACCGCAAGTCAGCTCCAAGAATAAGGCGTATGACATGCGTCGCCAACAGTCCGATAAAGCCGATAGGACCGGCCAGCGCTGTAGCTGCGCCGCACAGCACAACCCCCGCAAGAGCGGCAATAAACCGCAGTACGCCTGTTCGAACGCCCAGCCCGGTTGCAGCCTCGTCACCTAACGCGAGCGCATTTAACGCCGGGGCGGTCAAGAGAGCGGCTAACAGGCCAAACGCCAGAAATGGAGCAAACGTCCCAATCGCACTCCAAGAGCCGGAACCGACGCTCCCCACCTGCCAGAAACGGAATTGATCCATAACATGGGAGCGAGGAATGAGAACGGCAGTGACTACAGAGGACAGAGCCGCGCTAGTAGCAGCTCCCGCCAAAACAAGCTTGATCGGCGTGGCGCCGCCTCGCCCGATCGAGCCAATTCCGAATACGAAAATCGCCGTAATGGCAGCTCCAGCTAATGCAAGCCAGATATACTGATTTGCCGTGCTGATGTTCAGGAACGCCATTCCGCAAACGACAAACAAAGACGCACCCGTGTTAACTCCAAGGATGCTCGGATCTGCGATCGGGTTGCGAGTGACAGACTGCATCAATGCTCCAGAAACCCCAAGTGCCGCGCCGCAAAACAAACTGAATACCGTTCGAGAAATTCTTTTGCGAACGACGTTTGCGCCGTAGGAGTCTATGTCGGAATGGAATAAGCCGTTAATTAGCTCATTAAAACTCACCAGCCGGGAGCCTAGCACGAGAGACGCAATAATGCATACGCCAAGCAGAACGATACAAATCGTAAGAACGATTGGAAAGTTGCTCGGCATATGCAAGCTTTGCGCTTTATTTTTTTGAAGTGAAGATTTAACCATTGTTTTTGTCGAGCGCTTCACCAATTAATTTCAAGTAATCGTCAATGGTATAAGCGATCGAAAGCGGATTTGGAGTTCCTGCAGCTACCAGCGGCGTATCGCTGTCGATAAATGCAACCGACCCTCTTTGAATCGCTGGAATTTTACCAAGCAAGGAATCAGCTTTAATCGCTTGATATAGCTCTTCATTGCCGTATCCGATCAAGAGATCCGCATCGTATAGAGCCTCGACGTTTTCAGCGCTTAATTTCAAAGAGTAGCTGGAAGGGTCTGTAATTTGTTTCGTGATGCTTTCCGGATAAACCATGCCCAGTTCGTACAGGAAAGAGACGCGCGCATCTACAGGTGTATAAATATGTAATTGCGACATATCTTTAGCCGAGAAATTGACCCAAACGACTTTCTTTCCTTCTATTTGCGGGTATTGGGAAAGCTTTTCTTTCACCAAATCCTCGGTGTCTTTAATCAGCTGCTCGCCCTCCGCTTTCATGCCCATCCCTGTAGCGTTCAAAATAACTTGCTCCCGCCATGCCGTGGACCACGGAGACGTTGTATAAGGTACTACCGGTGCGATTTTGCTAAGAATATCGTAATCTTCCTTCGTGATCCCAGAGTAGGACGCTAGAATAACATCTGGGTTTGAATCGGAAATAGCTTCAAAATCGAGGCCGTCCGTATCTTGGAACACATTCGGATCTTTTACGCCAAGCTCGTCGAGCTTTTTAGCTGTCCAAGGCAAAAGGCCGCTGCCGTCCTGTACGCCGAAATTCGCTGCCGAGAATCCGACAGGCACAACGCCGAGTGCAAGCGCCACATCGTGGTTAGCCCATTGAACGGTAGCTACTCGTTCCGGCTTGCTTTCGATGACGGTTTCTCCGAAAGCATGCTTAATGACAATTGGATATTCGACAGTTGAAGGCTGGGAAGCAGGCGCCTCCGTTGCTGGCGTTTGCGTATTCTCAGGAGCGTTTCCGTTTGGAGCGGATGTTGAACTGGAGCAACCAACAAGCGCTAACATAAGCGCAACCGAAATAAGTAATGTTTGGATAGAAAGCTTGCTTTTAGTCATCTTGTGTGCAATCCCTTTCTTCTTATGAATGATGGCTGTAATCATTTATTAATGATTATCATTATCATCAATAATAATTCTCAATTATAAAAGTGTCAATGAAAATTGTCCCACACAATCAAATGGATTGGGATCATCCTCGGAAATAACAAGCAAAATCGGCTCAAAGCCGAAATCAGTGCTGGACTTCAATCGAGGGTAACGCTGCGGGGCAGAGGGTTCTTCCAATCGCCATTAAAGCCAGATTCCTTTATTTGATTGAAATTTGCAGTAGGAATCGGACTTTAAAGCGAGTTAGAACGAGGAAATTTAAAAAAGGTGGGAGGCGACCACTTTCGTTTCTCCAGAATCCCTCTGACCCTCCGCTCTTCTCTCTTTCCTCCTTCATATAGATCGTTCGGAGAGGACTCTCCTCCAAACATGTCGACAGGCGCTGGCTAGTATGTAGAGTCGATTTTACACATACATTTAGCCAAGTCTCCATCTGAGTGAATAATGTATACGATTTTTCATATATAATTTTCAAAAATTCTACCTGGGAGCAAATTATGTATGATTTTTCGCATATATTTATCCAAATATCCACCTTAGATCGAAATTATGTATGATTTTTCGCATATATTCAACCAAATCTCTACTTCAGAGCAAATTATATATGATTTTTAGCATATATACTATCGTTCAGAATCCCTCTGCTCCTCCGCTCTTCCGCCCCGCCCCTCCGCTCTTCTCTCTCTTTTCCGTCAAGCACTGTTAAAGCTTGAGCCAAAAAATCAACGAAAAAACAGGCGCTTCCTTTTTTAAAGGATTGCGCCTGCTTTGATTATCGTGAAAACCTCGTATTGTCCTCCAACTGCAGAAGGGTTCAGCAATTTGAAGGAATAATCATAAAAATCATATCTAATCGCTACATTTACACAAATTCGGCCAAATGTATCTTAAAAATCATAGATACCTGACTCCAGGCAGGCCTTGCACGTCACGCGCGGCCCCCTCGTCCAGAAGTACGGTCAATCGCGGATGCAGCTGAAGCAGTGAGCCCGGACACGAGGTTGTAATCGGTCCAAAGAGCGCCTCCTTCACAACAGCCGCCTTCCCTTCTCCGCGAGCGATGAGCACGACATGCTTCGCCTTCATCATCCAGCCTACACCCATCGTCACCGCTTGACTCGGAACGTCCTCCAGATGATCGAAATAACGCGAATTGGCATCCCTCGTCTCTTCGGTCAAAGCAACGACATGCGTACCAGCATGCAAATGCGGTCCTGGCTCGTTAAAACCGATATGGCCGTTGTGGCCGATGCCCAGCAGCTGCAAATCGAGCTGCCCAGCCTGCTCCAGCAACCGGTCGTAAGCCTTGCTTTCCGCTTCGAGGTCGGCCGCCAAGCCGTTCGGAATGTATGCCCTATCCAGCGGCAAATCGATCTCGTTCAGCAAATGCTTAGCCATGTAGGCAGCATAGCTTTGCTCATGCTCCGGCGGCAAGCCTGCGTATTCGTCCAAATTGAACGCGCTCGCCTGCCGGAAGCTGACCTCTCCCCGCTTGAAACGCTCGACCAGTGCCTCATAGACGCCAATCGGCGTATCGCCGGTCGCCAGTCCGAGTACAGCATCCGGCTTTTCTCGCAGCAGTTCAGCAATAAGTTCAGCCGCTCTTGCCGATACTTCCTTGTTGCTAGAAAAAACGCTAATGTTCATCGTACCGCTCTCCTGACTCTAATTTATACCCGCGAACTAAAAGGCGGTTTGAACGAAAACGCTTCTGCCGGGTTATGGATCATCATGCGATCAATTTGCTCGGCCGTTACGCCGTACTGCTTCAGCAGCGGCAAAAACTGCTGCGACAAATAATCGAGTCCGATAGAGCCGCCGTAATGCTTCATCCGCTGGCGGGTCGTATCCAGCCCGAGAAGCAGTTGATTTCCAAGACCCCAATCCATCATCTGGCGAATTAATTCCGCTTCCCCTTCATCCGAATGATATTTGAAGCGGCCGATCGTATCGTATTCTAAATAAATGCCCAGTTCAGCCAGCTTGCGATGGTTTTGAGGCTTGTCCAGACTGCGCTCCAGGTGGCAAATAATGATTTGCTCGGCCAATATCCCGCGAGACATATACATGTCGACCAGCTCATCGGCTTGCTCATACGACTCGATATGACACATAATCGGTGCCCCAGTCCGTCTAGCCGCAGCTGCAGCCGCGTTAAACCAGCGCTTGTCCGGATCATTCATCCGGTCCTCGTCCATCGCCGTTTTAATAATGCCCGCTTTCGCCCCGATATGCGCGCTTGGCTCGCCTTTATCCGTTCCTGTATACATCCCTTGGGTCAGTTCATGCACAAAAATTTGCTCTAGCCGCTCCTCGTCGAACCGGTGAATCCAATGATCCTCGCGGTAAAAGCTTAATTTATGAAAGCCGGTCGAAGCAACGACATGAACGTCGGACTCCGACGAGACCTTCAGCAGCCACTCCTCCATTCTTCCACTGCCCAGCGGCTGCGCGTCGACAACCGCGCGTCCTCCGCAGTCGTGCAGCATCCGCAGCTCCGCAAGCGTTTTATCGTATTCATCCATATGAAGCGCCGGATTAAGCGTCGACGGGTGTCCTTCCGCCAGAAACAAATGCTCATGGCTGTGGCAAAAACCGAATTGCGTCTTGTCGATTGGGCCGCGAACCGTTTGAATCGTCATCATGAGTATCCCCTTTGCCAGTTGTTGTTGAAATCATATCGAAATATCGAATCAAAAATATATGAATGCATACGCCTCTAACCATAATAAGCTTCTCTTATCGCCTTACCTGGCGAAACTACGAAAATGCGCTGTCTGTCCGGAAAATCGCAAACGGCATAGCGACCGCAATCGGATCGCCTATGCGCGATGCCTACTAGCCTACTAGCCTACTAGCCCTTCACCGCCCCGGCCGTCAGACTGTTCGTAATTTGCTCGGTAAACAATATATACAACAGCACAGCCGGCAGCGCAATAATCGTCATAACTGCAAATTGAGCTCCATAGTTGGATGCATATTGCCCGGTAAATTGAATAAGCGAGAAGGGCAGCGTTTTGAACACGTCGCTGCGGATGTACGTAACGGCCATAATGAACTCGTTCCAGGTGCTCATGAAGGTCAGCACCGCAACGGACGCGATTACCGGCTTCGAAATTGGAAAAATAATACGAAACACGATGCCCGTCAAGCCAAGTCCGTCCATGACGGCTGCTTCCTCGATAGCCCGCGGCGTCGACTCCAGAAAGCCGATGATTACGAACACGCTGATCGGAATGGCAAATGCGATATTCGGCAAAATAAGCACCAAATACGAATCGATAATCCGCATATTCGTGAAAATAAAAAAGTTTGGCAGCAGTGTCGAGTAGATTGGCACAATCATGCAAATCATGACCAGTCCCATTAGCAGCTTGTTCCACTTCCACGGGACACGGGCGATCACATAGCCTAGCATCATTGAGACCGCTATGGTAACGGCAATTACAATGGCCGTCACCAGGATACTGTTCAGTAAGTAGGCCGGAACGTGTCCGAAGCGGAAAGCGTCGGCGTAGTTTTTCCACTGAAACGGCTCCGGCCATTTCAGCAAATAACTGCCGTAAAAATCTCCGCTTTTCAAGAACGAGAAATTCAACAGCCATGCCAACGGGAAAATCTGCACCGCCGCCACAATCGCCAGTCCGGCGTAAAGCAATCCCCTCGCAAAGCCTATGGACGTTCGTCTCAAAGCGGTCATGCGACTTCACCCGCCCCTCTTTTCAACAAACGATTCATCAAGATCGTGAGCGCGAGGCAGCAAGCGACGAAAAGCACGGAGATCGCGCTGCCGTAACCAAACAATCCTTCTCGAAACGCCTTCGAATAGAGATAGGTGGACAGAAACTGCGTGCTGTTGGCCGGACCGCCGCCCGTCATCAGAAAGACGGTCTCCATCTGCTTAAAGCCGGCAACGATCGCCAGCACGACGTTGACGCGAATAATCGGCGTCAGCAGAGGCAGCGCAATACACATGTTGTATTGCCGCTCGGTTGCCCCGTCGACCACTGCCGCCTCCCTCATCTCGGCGGGAATGCCCTTTACCCCGGCGTAATACAGCAGATAGGCGTAGCCAAAGCCTTGCCACATCGCTACAAAAATAATGGACAGGATGGCGATGGACGGATCGCCCAGCCAATCCCGCTTCCACTCAGGCAGCCCTGCGACGTCCAGCAGCCGGTTCACCATACCGAACTGAACAGATAAAATGCTCACCCACATTTGCGAAGTCACGAACGTCGAAATCATCGATGGGATAAAGATAACTACGCGCAGTATCCGCTCGAACTTGCCGGTATAAGGCGTCAGAATGGCCATCAGTATTGCAAGCGGATGCTGCAGCAGTATAAAAGCGAGACCAAGCCACACGGAATTGCGCAACGAGCTCCAAAACACGCCGTCGGCGAAAAGCAGCTCCTTATAATGGCTTAATCCGATAAACCGGTAATCGACGCCGTCGAAATCGGTGAGACTGAGAAAAAAAGCTGCCGCGATCGGAAGCAGTACAACACCGGCAATGAGCAGCAAGCCGGGAGTGACTAAAAAAGCGAGGTTCCGTTTGTCGATCCAAAGCTTGTTCATAACCGTCAATCTCGCTCCTTAAAAGAATGGAGCAAAACTTACGCCTCCGTTTTACTCCGGCTATTTATCGGTTTAAGAATGCAATTCTTTATACGATTTCGCCGCAATGGCGTCGATCGATTGGGCGAAATGCTCTGGCGTTACTTTCAAGGCAAGCAGTTCCGTGATCGCGTCCAAATAGCTCTTCGAGGTGGACGCAGAGAAGCGATCCTGCGAGTTCGCGCCGCTAATGTTGTCGGCGTTTTTCAAAATCGCCGTCAAATCCTGCTGCAGCTGCGCCTCCTCCCCCGTTACAAATTCGTCGTACGCTTGCGCGGGGAATGTAATGCCATTCTCCCAAACCGTCTTCGCCCAATTTTCTTTCTTGAACAGCCAGATGGCGAAATCCTTGGCCTCCTTGGCATGTTTAGACTTGCTCGCGACGCTGTATCCGCCGCCGAACCATGCTAGCAAATCAGATGCCGGGCTTTTGCCGTCGTCGGAAGCCGGATAGGGCACCGCTGCCATGTTATCGCGCACTTCCTGCGGGAAATTGGCGTCCTTCGCCATGCCCATCTCCCATTGTCCCATCAGGTACATGGCTGCCTTCCCTTGGCCGAACAGGTTGCGCGCTGCGCCGTAGTCAAGATTCAGAAACCCTTCGCCGAACAAGCCCGCCTTGACCATCTCCTGCAGCTTTTGCGCGGAGGCGACGACGTTCGGGTCGTTGAAGCTGCCCGTCCGATCGACCGCTTTATGATACGTTTCGAAACCGCCGGTTTGGCGAGAAACGACAGCGTCGAACAGCAAGCCGAGCGGCCAAGCGTCTCTCCCGTCCAAGGCCATCGGCACGATGCCTGTGCCGTTCAGCTTCTCGGCGATACGGAATAGGTCGGACTCCGTTTTCGGAGGGGCAAGCCCGTTATCGGCCAAAATCTTCTTGTTCACGTATAACACAAGAAAGTCGGTGTTTTTCGGAATGCCGTACAACTTCCCGTTCATCGTAAAAGAATCAAAAGCGGCGTCGATAAAGCCTTGTCCGGCAAAATCTTCCCTCGAAAATTCAACCAGCGAATCATTCTTTACGTATGGCGACAAATAACGGGCACCGCCCCACATCATCGTCACGTCGGGCAGCGTGTTCGACACGTTGTATATTTTTAGCTTGTCTTGGAATTGAGGATCGGGCGAGAGCGTCTCTGATTTGATCCTGATATTCGGATTCTCGCTCATATATTGTTCGATCAACAGCTGCTCGGCTTTCCCTTGGCCGCCTGTGCGATCCGGATTGTTGCTGAAAAAGGTAATTTCAATCGGCTCGCCTGCTCCGCTGCCGTCATCAGCATTTCCCGGCCCAGCTTCCCTGCCTGCATTCGGGCCTCCGCTTCCGCAAGCCGCCGTCAACAGCATGACGACTAAAAGCGCCGAGATGGCGCCAATTGTTTTTTTCACTGAAAACCTCCTCTATGGGTGCGAGAACATTGCTGTCTTTTTATTATAAAATAGCCGGTGTGCCGCCAGCCCCCCGCAATTCTTCGGTTACGCTGTATGTTTATTAGGAGCCGTACTGCTTTTTGAATTGGGATGGAAGCATCCCCGCCCATTTTTTGAAAAACCGGACGAAATGAGCTTCGTCGTAGTACCCGACCTCGCGCGCGACCGTATACACTTTGCCGTTGTCCTGCATCAGCAGTTGCTTGGCCTTCTCAATGCGATATTGGTGCAAATAATCCAAAAAGTTAATGCCCATCTCTTGGCGGAACAGCGTAGACAGATGGGACTGCGAAATAAAGACATCCTCCGAAATAGATTTCAGCGTCAAATTGGTCATATACTTTTGCTCGATCAGATCAAGCACATATTGAATCGTTTTGTGCGGCTGCTTTTTCATATTCGTATGCCGGAACTCGACGAACTTCTGAATGACGACGGTGAGCAGCGTCGATAGCTCCTCAAATGTTTCCTGCGCTCCGATTTGCTCCGCGTACTGCTCCAACTGCTCCGCCGCTTCTTTCGAGGCCTCCCCGTCAAGCACCTGAATCTCTCGGATTAGTGAATCGATAAACGAATACGAATGCAGACGGATACGCTGGATTGACAAATCCCGCTCTTTAAAAGCCTGCAGCCACTTTTCCACCTCGTTGATGAAATTCGAATAATTGCTGGCGGCTAGCGATTCGCGAATACGTTGTTCGAGATCGGCAAAGTCCTCCTGGAACTTAGGATTTAGACTGTCAGCGACCTCGGCGACGTTCGTCTCGCCCGTCATGAACAGCCCTTCCGAACCGTGAAAAAACCGTCTGGACAACGCTTCCTCCGCTTCTCGGTACGATAAATGCACATCGCTTAAGCTCTGCTCCCCTCCAACACCGATGCTTACGCTTACTTTGAGGAAAACTGACAGGTTGCTCTGAATAGGTTCGAGACTGCTGACTATTTCGCTGTGCGGCATGCCGTCCGGCACATTCGCGATAAGCACAAACTGATCGTCAAGCGTCAGCAGCTCGTGATGAGCGGCGAACCGGTCTCCGATGCTTTCCTCCATAATGTTGGCGGCTGCAAACCGGATGAGCGGCAAATCATCCTCCGTATAGGACAATGCGTTCAGTGCTTTCTTATCGAACCGGAAAACGATCGCGAGAACCGGCTTGTCTACGAGCTTAATGCCGTAATCCTCGATATCCTTCAAATAGTTCGGCAGCGGAAGCGGTTTCGGGGCGCGCAACCACTTCAACAGCCGTTCCTGCTTAATCATGCTGACGTTCGCATTCCACTTCTGTTCCAGCTTATCCGCCTGCTGATGGCGTACTCTCGTCTGGATCAGCTTATTTTTCGCCCGTCCGATCGCCTCGCGCACCTGCTTCGGATTGCACGGCTTTAAAATATAATCGAATACGCCAAGCTTAATGGCTTGCTGCGCATATTCAAATTCACTATGTCCGGTAAGCAGCACCGGGATGAACTCCCAGCCCCGCTTATTCGCCTCTTCTACCAGCTCTAAACCGGTCATTTGCGGCATACGAATGTCGGTCAGTAATATATCCGGCTGCTCCTGCTCCATTAGGGCAAGCGCCTGACGGCCATTGGCCGCTGTGCCCAATATGCAGATGCCTTCTGACTCCCAGTCGATCATCGTCAGTATGCCTTCGCGAAAGGCGTGCTCGTCCTCTACGATCAGCAGTTTATACATTTTCGTCACCTTCGCCCTTCTCCTTCTCCATCTCCTTCTCCAACTCTTTAAGCTGGCCCTCTGCTTTTTGGCGGTCGATTCGCAGCTTCACCGACGTGCCAAAGCCGACCCGGCTGTTAATATCGATGGTTACGCCGTCGCCGAAATAATTGTGCAGCCGCTCTCGTGTGTTATACAAAGCGAAGCCTCCGCTGCGTTCGGACGAATCCACGAGTGAGCGATTCCCTTGGCCTGTGGAGCGCAGCGTCTCCAGCTTGTCAGGCTGAATACCCACGCCATTATCCGTCACTTCCATCACAACCTCGGTTTCCGTCTCGTAGATCGATAGATGAATAAACCCTTCTCCTTCCATCTGCTCGATCCCATGAACGACAGCATTCTCGACTAGCGGCTGCAGCAGCAGCTTCGGCATAAGCACGCGCTTTAAATGCGGCTGTACGTCGATGGAGTACGTCAGCTTGTCGCCGAACCGGATTTTACTCAGGTACAAGTAGTTTTCGACGATTGCAAGCTCCTTCTCGATCGATATTATATCGGCCCCTTGGCTTAAATTAAAGCGGAAAAATACCGACAGCCGCTCGATCATATCAGCCGACTTGTCCGCTCCTTCGCGGTACGCCATCCACGTAATCGAATTGAGCGTATTGTAGAGAAAATGCGGATTAATTTGCGACTGCAGCATTTTCAGCTCCGCATCCTTTTGCGATAGTTCGGATTGGTAGACGTTCTGGATAAGCTCCTTGATTTTCGTCACCATTGTATTGTAGCCGCGTCCAAGCTGGCCGATTTCATCCCGCAGTTCGATATTGACGTATTGGCTGAAATCGCCGTCCTGCACCTCGCGCATCGACTTCAGCAGCCGTTTCAGCGGGTTTAAGAACAGCTTTGAAAACAGCCAGCTGAGTGGAATGTTAACAAGCAAGATCATAATCACGAATCCAACTGTCAGCCAGCGGATCTGATTCAGCTGTTGCAGCTCCTCGCTGCGCGGCTGGATCACAAGCACATGCCAGCCCGTCGCCGCCGAAGACGAATGCGAAATGAGCCACTCCTTGTCATGCGCGTTCCAGTCTACCTCGTCGAATGCCGTATGCTCGTAATAAGGCAGCTCCATAAAATCGCGACCGCTCCATTTGCCGTCCGAATCCGATAGGATCGTTCCGTACTCGTTAACAACGATAATTTGGACGTTATCACGCTTCTGACCAAACGACTTGCGGAAATCCTCCTCCGTCATGCCGATCAGCATCAGACCTTCTCTTTCCAACGTTTCGGGGTTAATTAATACTTTGCTGTAAAACACTTTTTTTCGCTGGTCACCGATGAAGAGCTTGAGCGGTCCCGTTTCCACTCCCCAAGCCCCGTTTACAACATCGGCTTCAGTTTGTTTGTAAATATCGTGATTTTTATAATCGCGGTAAGTAATAATCTCGTTATTGTTCAAACTATTGAAGGTAATAGGCGGATAATCGTCGGTGAAAATAAGCAGCGATTGAAAAAACTGTCTCGTGCTGAGCAGCCGGTTCACCATCGAATTGACGATTTGCGCGGAATTGTAGTTGGATTCCGGCGACAGCATGTCGTGCAGCTCCGAGGACAGCGACAAATAGCTGTAAATATCGTAAATGTCTTTGGCCAAATAATCGAGGTGCGAGATCGTCTGAGACGAAATATTATTCTGCCCCTGCGAGATTTTGTCGAGCACCTGATTGGAGGCGGTTGTATACGAGAAGTAGCCGATGCTGATCGCCGTCAGCACAATCAGGGGCATAAACCACATCTGAATTTTATAGCGGATCGGAAGCTCCAAATAGAGGTTTTTCAGTTTCGTCAGCATGAGAATTGTCTCGCTTTCTTACGCGACCGCAATAGTAGGATTTTATGTATAAGCTTACCCGAATCAAACTTTTTTTGAAAGCCGCAAAGCGGTAAGCTCAGGTCCCTGTTCCAGGTACCGAGCCTACCGCTTTGCAATGGAGTAGCTGTCTTATGTTTTTCGCACGTTTATTGAGAAGTAGAAGCGAGCAGCGCATTCACATCAGCTTTGGCAGGCAGCGACGGGATGGCGCCCATTTTCGTTGTCGCAATGGAGCCTGCGGCGTTCGCAAAGCGAAGCACTTCCGCAAGTGATTCGTCGAAAATCGGCTCTCCCGCTTTTTTCCGCTCCGCCAGATGATGCAGCACGGCTGCGACAAATGCGTCGCCGGCGCCGGTTGTCTCGACGACATTGGCTTTAAAACCGCCGACGTATCCGCTGTTTTTGCCATCCGTATAGTAGCATCCGTCCTTGCCCAGCGTTACGATGACGAATTTCGGTCCAAGATTCAAAATGTATTCGCCGCATTGCTCCACTGTATCGCAGCCGGTAATAAACTTGAATTCTTCCTCCGAAATTTTGGCGATGTCCGCATAGGCGAATGCGGCGTTTATTTCATTGCGCGCAAGCTCCGCATCCGGCCATAGATCGGTGCGCAAGTTCGGATCGTATGAAATGAGAAGTCCGTGCTTACGAGCGTAGGACAACGCAGTTAGCGTCGCTTCTTTGCTGGTTGGGCTGCCTAAGCTAATCGATCCATAATGGAAAATTTGCGCGCCGTGAAAATAATCTTCTACGATATCGGCCGGCTCCAGGCGCATGTCCGCGCCAGGGTGGCGGTAAAACATCGCTTCGCGCTCGCCGTCCGGACGCTGTCCGACGAAGCTTAGTGTCGTTCTCGCTTCTTTATCGTGGGCAAGATAAGAGGTATCTACCGTGAGTTCATCCAGCACACCCTTCAAATAGTAGCCGAATGGATCTTCTCCGACCTTGCCGATAAAACCAGACGTGCCACCCAGTCTTACGACGCCCGCCGCTACGTTTGCTGGCGCTCCTCCCGGCGCTTTCAAAAATCCGGGACTATCGATCAGCGAAACGTCTTTCGCCGTCGATACGAAATCGATCAATAATTCGCCCAAACAAATAACATCGAGATTTTTAGTGCTCATGCTGAAGCTCCCCTTTATCATGGCTTGAATTGCTCGTAATTAGCCGCCGCGCTTTCCATCAGCAGATAGAACGCTTGGCTCTCCGGCGCAGTACCCGGTCGGTCGAAGAATGGCGCTGCACAGGAGCCCTGCACAAGTCCATTCTCGTCAACCTTGGCGCGAGCGGCCTCCTTCATTCGATCCGCGGCTTCGATATAGTTGTCGTCGAACACGCCCAACATCGCTCCGCGGTATATCGCATAGCTCACCATTTGCGCCGCATTCGTCTCTACGAATGTAGACGGATCGTCCATTACGTCGTGGAATAAGCCGTCTTCTCGCAAATGCGCGAGGCAGCCGTCCACTGTTTCCTTTATATAGGCTGCAAGGCGCTCTTTTTCATTGGTCATTGTTTGTGGAAGCGCCGCCAGCACGCGAATCATGCCCGCTGCCGCCCAGCCATTGCCTACGCCCCAGTGAGCCTGCCGAATATAACACTCCGTTTCGTCATCCCAAATGTGACCGTACAGTCTTGCGGAGGAATCCCACAATAACTTGCGATAGCCTTCAACTTGCTTGACCGCTTCCTCGAAGTGGCCGGCAACGGCCAGAAAGGGCGGCGCCATGTAGATCGAGTCGACCCACACTTGCGGCTTGTCGACGACATGCCGCAGAACGCCCTCTTTCGTTCTTGGCGCATGCTGCAGCAGCCATGCCAGCATCCGGTCGGACGCTTCTGCCAACGACTGTTCACCGGTTGCTTCCGCCGCCCGGAGAACGGCCTCGCCATTAGCTGCAGCATCGGTGACCGAATAGCCGTCGTTCATTACGCCGAGCTTGCCATAGGCATCCTGCCGATTGACCGCATCACGGGCCAGCCCTAACGCCAGCGCCTGCTCGCCTGACTCCAGCATCGCCTGCGCGGCGACGCCTTGCTCCCAGGAGTATCTTTGCATGGCGAGGAGCGCCAGCTTAACTCGCTCCAGCCTCCGGACATGCGCTTCATGCAATTCCTTTGCTTCCGCATTCGCTGTCATGATGAGCGTCCCTCCCGACTTCTGTTTATGAATATTATTGAGCCGCTTCCGTTCGGTCCGCACACCAGCGCAGCGCTTCTCCCAGCAGCCTTAGCAGCTCAGGATTGGCGAGTCCTTCCTGACGGTGAGCCGGAGCAAAAGCGTTAACTCTTCCTTTGCCGTACGTATGACGCCAAGCGGCGATCGACTTTCCGTCAACCGAGGAGGAACGCAAATACACTTCCGTCCGCGCTTCGTCGCAATGGACGAAATAATGTTCGTCTACTATCTCGAATACCGTTGAATCTCTTTCGCCTTCATATAGAACGCTTTCATGCTGGTCCGGGTGAGAGACGAAGCCTCCCCGAAGCATGCCGACGTATGCCCCTTCTCTTGGATAGGAGGCCAAACCGGAATGCCAAGCGAGCCAACCGCCGCCCTCCTTGACGTAAGATTCGATTCCCCGTTCAATCGTATCGTTCATCCACATCGCGTCCCGCACTCCGACAGGATCGATTCGGTTTTCTTTAAACAGCACAACCGCATCCGGGCGATCTGACAGCGCTTGCAATAAATCCGCAGCGTCAATGAAACGGATAGAAACTGCGTCTTCTCCTCCGAAGCTTGAATGCGCAGCCGTCAACAGCGCTTTGCGGATGGGTTCTTCGCGATGATAGTAATCTCCGATAATAGCGACAATACTCGTCATGGTGAGTCGTCTCTCCTTTGCCCGCTTTCGGTTATAAGTTCCCGCTTCGCCTTGCCTATTTATCGTTATGTATTCAGCATAAAGCGAATGCCATTCGGACAGCACCCTATATCATTCGAAAATACTGTATGTTTCTACGATCATTTAAGTTAAGCGGCATAGATCGCCGCCGGTTCGTCTAGGGGCTGCTGCTGATCGTGGGTGCGCAGTTGCTCGTAACGGTCTCAGTTGTCTCCGAACAACACCTCTCGCATGCCGTCGTTTGTGGTTTGTCGTGTGCATTTGTGGCTGCTAGCGAGCGGTCGCTATCGTTCGTGGCTGTTAGCGCGCGGTGGCAGCGCTTAGTGATTGTTAGCGACCGCTGTCGTGGACTCGCCCAGCTACTCCCAGTTGCTCGCAGACTTTCATGGACGTTCCCCGGCAATAACTGCATTTTTGCAGTTATTTCTTCGACTCGCAGCCTGTTTTTAAGAAATAAATGCATTTTTGCATTTATTTCTCTCCCGGAACCCCATTTTTCTCTTACTCCCAGACAAATAACTGCCATTTGGCAGTTATTCGCTCAACCAAAGCCATTGCGGGGAAAATAACTGCTTTTCTGCAGTTATTCCTGACGCTCCTCGTGCCAAAAGTAGAATAAAACACGCAAACTGGAGCTAGCGTAACTTCGAGTTTGTTTATCAACAATTACAGCCCTCAGCGCGCGGTGTTTCGCTGCATGACGGCGGTCAGTCGGCCTCATGTTATTACGCCCCATAGCATTCGCATCTCACACAATTTGCAGGTGACACAAACTTTCTCACGCTATGCGAACATTGGGCGGTAACCGATTACTTCTCCTATCTCGCCTACTCAAGAGGAAACACTAGCAGCCCCACTCTACGCTAACCTTTGGAAGTACGCCTAGTTACAGATATCACAAACTTTTCTCACGCTATGCCAACGTTTGATGGTAACCCGTTTACGTCTCCTATCTCGCCTACACTAGAGGAATTACTATCGGCCTCACTCTACACCAACATTTGGTAGTACGCCTAGTTACAGATATCACACTTTTCTCGCGCTATGCGAATGTTTGTCGGTGCGGTCAGTAACTTCTCCTATCTCGCCTACTGTAGAGGAAACTCTAACGGCCTCACTCTACGCCAAAGTTTGGTAGTACACTTAGTTACTTTTCTGTTTAGCCTACTTTCCGCATACGCGACTGTTATCACGCTACGCCAACGTTTGCTGATGTGCACGGTTACTTCTCACTCTCCCCTACTTCCCGCAAACGCTAGCTGTTGCTCACTCTACGCTGACGTTAGATGATGACCTAGTCATTTCTCACGCTCCAACTTACCCCACAACCAATCATCTCCCTAGCATTGATCATCCAGACAATTAAGCAAAAAAGAGGCCGTACCTTAGGTCGGTTTAGGACCTTTCGGCACAGCCTCTTCTCTCGATTAAGCAATATTTATTCACCCGGCGATCTCCTCGCCCAGCTTGTTCCTATTCCTTAAGAACCGACCGGCAAGCGGAATAAATGCAGTGCTGACAAAAATAATTCTCCTTAGCTTGCCGATCCAGTGAATTTAACGTCGATGACAACGATTTCCGCACGCGAACCGATGCGAATCGGCGGTCCCCAGAAGCCGTAGCCCGACGAGACGATAGAATGCATTTGCTCCTTGCGCAAATAGCCCCAGTCATTTTCGAACAGCCGCTGCGTAACAAGGTTGCCAGGAGCGATTTGGCCACGATGGGTATGGCCGGATACGATCAAATCAATGCCCTGCTGCTGTGCAATGTCGAAAGCGACAGGCTGATGCTCTAGCAGGAACAACGCTCCGCTATGATCGGCCCCTTCCGTAAGCGACGATAGCTCCGCACGACTCTGGTCGCTGAAATCTTTGCGCCCAATTAAGGTCAGCCAATCGCCGATCGTCTCATTTTCGTCATAAAGCACCTTCATTCCGCTTTCCTCGAGAAGAGAGATCAACTCACTCATCTCGCCTCTGAACCGGTCGTGGTTGCCGAGCGATGCGTAAACCCCGTAAGGCGCTTCAATCTTCGAGAGCGTTTGCCCGATTCCTTTTTCCTTATAAGGCTCAATGTCATCGTCGATAATATCACCGGGAAACAGGACGATGTCCGGCTTCAGTTTATTAATCTCTTCCACCATCCGCTCGGCATGGCGCTTGCCGGACAAGTACCCGAAATGCATATCCGAGGCCATTACAACCTTCAGCTGGCCACTCTCAGGTCCCCGCTTGTCCACTTCAATTTCATAGGAATTAACATACGGTGTATAAGCATTGAACGTGCCCCAGCTCAGCAAGCCGACAAATACAATAAGTGTAACGACTCCCGCCCACTTCTGAACCTGATGGCGCGGGAGCGACGTAAGCCGGGTTAGCCAAACGATGAGATGAACAACGGGCAGCAGCATCACAAGCAAGCAAAATGCCGCCAGCCAATAATTGCCGATAACGCTCAAAACGACGGAACCCGCAAACACTCTCGCCAATATGAAAGAAACGGCCAAGAAAATAATAGCGACACTATACAGCAGACGAAACCGCCGATTAACCTTCGGCTTCATCCACGACCAGCCACTCCAGCCGATATAAAAGACGATTAATCCATAAAGCAGCAAAAATAATATTCCTACAGCAATGAACATGAAGTCCTCCCTTTCGCAAGCATACTATCTCTAGTATACCATCCGGGAGCCGCGATCTAAAATCGAACGGGTTGCTAAGCCCCATGTCCGCTTTGCTTCTTGCCGAACCTGCTGCCCAATTCCTTCCGGTGCGTATACAGCAGCACAGCGAAATTACCCGCCCACACTAGCATAATTGCAAAAGGAAACAGCCTCACCAGCAAATAAACGGCCAGCAGAATCATCCCTCCTATTACCTGCAAGCCGTCTTTCTCGGATGACTCGGCCGTTGCCTTCGATTTGTAGCGAAAAAGAACAGCCAACAACGCTAAAATGAGCGCATAAACAAATGAAGCCTCGAAGCTCGTCAAGGCGCTCCATACGCCGAAGGTGACAGCGATAGCTTTTCCGCCTTTTCCTTTCAGAAAAGGAGAAAAGGCGTGACCGGCAATCGGCGCAAGCGCAAGCGGAACGATCCAATAGCCGCTAGCATAATCGCTCCAGACGGATAAGACGAGAAGCACGGGAATATAGCCTTTCATAAAATCGAGCAGCACCCCAAGCAGACCGAGCCGGTAGCCTGAAGCTTTCCATAAATTTAAGGCGCCCGGATTCCCGTCTCCCACCGACTTGATGTTCTTCTTGCCCAACAGTCCAAGCCAATATGAGAACATAAGCGATCCTGACAGAAAAGATCCCGCCGTCAGCAATAGTATCATCGTCCGCCTCCTACCCGGATGTTCCTTCCCTTCCATTTGACATGCCGCAGGAAGACGACCTGATAAACGGAATAAAGCATGACTGCCGCGAGAAAGAGCGCAGCAACGGCATGCAACGCCGGAATGACAACACCAAAACGGCCGACGTACCGCTTAAAATAAAACAATTGAAGCATATACAAGACGTAGCCGCCCCATAAAGGCCATGCCCACGGCGTAAAACTCATGAAGAGTGCGGTACTTGATAGCAGCAGACCGGCAACCCATGCTGCGATCGGCACGATCGTTCGCGGGCTAAGCGTGCCGGTGCTGAGAACAGCTCCTTTGCTGAAGCCTTCGATTTGGCTGCGCATGCCGTTCGGATACATGCGAAATGAAACCAAGCCGTAGCCAATAAAATTTGTGACCGGGACGCCGGCCGCTATAAACCTCGATCCGATCATTAAGTCGTCCAACACCTCGTATTTGACGCTTTCATGACCGTTTATTTTCTCATAATCGTCCCGAAGAGCGACGATGCAGGAGCCATAGACGCCTTTCTTCGGATTATGCTTCTCGTATACGGAAGTAAACGTAAAAATGCCAAGCATATTGAGGACCAATGCCAGCTTCTCGTAAAGCTTCTCCGTATGATGATAGGGAACGACGGAAATAACACCCTGCGCTTGTTCCCTCGCATAAAGCAGCGATTCGAACGCTCGGGGGTCTA
Organism: Paenibacillus sp. NPDC058071; assembly: GCF_042885235.1. Lineage (NCBI taxonomy): Bacteria > Bacillati > Bacillota > Bacilli > Caryophanales > Paenibacillaceae > Paenibacillus > Paenibacillus sp. NPDC058071. The sequence goes on along the minus strand of NZ_JBHVSK010000005.1, from coordinate 156,237 downwards.
GCCTAATATCCGCATCCAAAAAGATAAACACGTCTCCGCTTGCTTGAAGGTAGCCGTTCCACACCGCCCAGCTCTTGCCTGTCCATCCTTCGGGCAATTGAGGGTTCTCAATCAGCTTAATGCCGTAGCTTAAAGCGATCTCTTTCGTCCGGTCTTCCGAGAAATCGTCCACGACGATAATTTCATGCGGAGAGATCGTTTGCGCTTTTAAGGAGTCGAGCAAATATGGCAGGTTACGCTCCTCATTTCTGGCCGGTATGATGACCGATACTTTATACGCATCCGGGCTGAACGTTTGAGAGACGGGCAGCACGTTTTTTCGGAACAAGATCCACCCGCAAAGACAGCCTGCCGCAATGAGAACGATAATAACGATCGACATGTTCGGATCCCCCTTCTGACACTATGTATATGATGGATAAGCCTGTAATAAGCCCGAAAATCTATCCGTCCCGAACGAATCTCCTTCGTTGTCGCATCCTCCCTTCGGCAGAAATTGCCCAAAACACCATTTCTTCAGCATAATTAGTTACAACCTTCTTTATTTCTTCAAAAAATACAACAAAACCTGACATCTCTTTTGTGATAATTCGTGTTTTAATTTTATTTATCTTCTTTATCATTCAATCTGGAAGTGTTTTCACGATTTAGCATAGAGCGTTTTCCAATCGTTCTTGTCACTTGAACCTTTGTTGTCGATCCCTAACTGCCGATTGCATCGGGAGCTTCCGAATGGCTTTTAACAGCCGTTACGGGAGCTCCTATTTCATGTGGAGAGCAAAAAAAAAATCGCTGCGGCATAGACCGCAACGATTCGTTACTTATTTCGCAAAGCTATGGCTGCCGATAGTCGCCACTACGTCCAATCCCGACCAGAACGATCCTTTCGTTACGTCGGGATTAAAGAAGTAGACCGCCCCGCCGACATTGTTTTTGCCGTTCAGCGCATCCTTGGCGGCGCGCAGCACGCTGGCGTTTGGCTTGCTTTTGTCCAACAGCCCGTTATGAGCGGGCGGGAATTGCTTGCCGGAGTAGATAACTTCGCGGATCGTATCCGGGAACTTATCGGATTTCACACGGTTCAGAATGACGTTCGCAATTGCCAACTGACCTTGGTATGATTCGTAACCCGACTCGACCATCGTAATCTTGGCAAGCAGCGTTAAGTCTTCCTCCGTATACGGCTTCGCTTCGTTGCCCAGCACCGCAGGCAGGACTACTTTAAGCTTGGCGCCGGACTTGACGGCGTCTTTCGTTTTCAATCCGTTCCGTTTCAACAACGCCGCTTGGCTGGAGCCGGTTTCTTTGACGATAGCGTCCAAGCTGTACTCTTCCGTAACGGTCGCTGCCGGTACCGTCTGCAATTCTACGATTCCTTTCTCGGAATCGACTTTGACGGTCGCATGAAGCATCTCTGCAAGATGACGCAGCGGAACGTACAGTCTTCCTTCCGTCAGAAACGGCGCTGCATCCAGGACATACCTGCCACCGTTAAAATAGACGACTGGCACGCCGTTGCCCAATACCACTTTATCACCCAAAGCGCTATGTATCGTTAATTCTTCGTTATCGTTGTCCCAGCTCGATTTCGCCCCAAGCAATTCCGCAAGGCGGCTTGCCGGAACGTAAACCCTTCCGTCGAGCATTAGAGGGGAAGCCGACAGTTTAATCGTCTCGCCGTCAAGCTTTATGGCCGTATCCTTCGCCTCTACCGCTTCCGCTGCGGAGACACCGGCAGCCGGTCCTGCGCCTAGCAGCATCAATGTCAGTGCCATGACGAATATCCAGCCTTTTATCGGCTTGCCTTCTCTGAGCATGCGTACCTCCCAAGGTTTGAAAGTAGGTATATTCTCCCAATAAACTCTTTGGGTATTATAACATAGCCGAGAGGGGCAGTAGGATTAACATTTTCACAGAATTCATATCAAAAGGCGAACATGAGGATAATTCCCCTTTTTTGGACAGCCTTTAATTAACGGGAAAACGGTCACCTCTCGCTCCAGAAACTGTTGTGTAAGTCGGAAGGATCAGCCAGTAATTTCGAGGACGGACAGCGGTAATTAGGACCGTACGTCTAGGACGCAGCCCCGACCTGAGGAGGGGAGCAAACCTAATCTCAAGTCCATTTTGGCTTATGAAAACATCCGGTATAGTTTTCAATAGATTATTTCTTAGGAGGTTTATCGAACATGACTGAAGCCGTGCTGCAGCTTCGCAATTTAACAAAAAGAATCGGTACCCGCAAGATCGTCGACAATCTCACCTTTGACGTCCCTCCGGGCGAGATTTTCGGCTTTCTCGGCCCGAACGGCGCCGGCAAAACGACAACGATCCGCATGATCGTTGGCTTAATATCGATATCGAAGGGCGAAGCGCTCATTAAAGGCATTTCCGTAAGCAAACATTTCGAGCTGGCGATGACTCATGTCGGGGCAATCGTCGAAAACCCGGAAATGTATAAATTTTTGACCGGTTATCAAAATCTCGTCCATTACGCTCGCCGCCATAGCGGCGTAACGAAGGAGCGTATCAACGAGGTCGTCAACATGCTCGGTCTGCAAAACCGGATTCATGAAAAGGTAAAGCGCTACTCGCTCGGCATGCGCCAGCGTCTCGGCGTCGCGCAAGCGATCTTGCACCGCCCATCCTTGCTTATTCTTGACGAGCCAACCAACGGCCTTGATCCGGCGGGAATTCGCGAACTTCGCGACTACTTGCGCAAGCTGACCCGCGAGGAAGGCATTTCCGTTATCGTGTCCTCTCATCTGTTGTCGGAGATGGAGCTGATGTGCGACCGTGTCGCCATCATTCAATCCGGCAAGCTGATCGATATCCAGTCGATAAATGAGGTGCGCAACAGCGCTCAGACGAAGATCGTGATTGAAGTGGAAGATGCCCATGCCGCCTACGAACTGCTCGCCTCCGCATTCGACCCGTCGAGGCTGTCACTCTCGGGCGATCGGATCGAGCTGACCGCTGACAAATCGGCCGTTCCGACGATCACCAAACTGCTCGTCAGCTCCGATATCGACGTGATGGGCATTTACGCGGAGCAAAAATCGCTGGAGGATCAATTCCTCGAACTGACCGGAGGTGAGATGGTTGTCTAGTCTAAAAAATCTCGTTCGCAACGAAAATATGAAAATTTACCGCCGTCCGCGCACTTGGATCATGATTTTATTTTTGATCGCCGCCGTTGGCTTGATGAGCGGTATTATGAAGTGGGACGAAAGCCGGAGCTACAATGCAGAATGGAAGCAAAACTTAACGGAACAAAACGAATACATGGAGAAAGCGCTGACCGAGAGCCAGGAGCTGGACGATGCCAGCAAGGCGCGCTTTAACGAGCAAATTCTGCTCAATACGTATTACTTGGAGCATGATATAAATCCTCATCAGCTCGGCTTGTGGAGCTATGTCGACAGTTCAGCCGCATTGATCGTGCTTGTGACGATTTTGACCGTTGTCATTGCTGCTGATATGATTGCCGCCGAATTTTCTTGGGGTACGATCAAGCTGCTGCTCGTCGGTCCCGCGTCGCGAACTAAATTAATGGCAGCCAAATATATTGCGACGCTCGGTTTTGCGCTGCTGCTGCTTCTGATCTGCTTCGCTTCAGCGTTCGCAGCCGGCGGCATTTTAGGAGGCTTCGACAGCGTGAGCCAGCCTTCTCTGTCCGTCAATGCAAACGGAGTCGTTCAGGAAAGCACCATGATTATTCAATCGCTGCAAAAGTACGGCTTCGCGGTCGTATCGCTCGTGATGTACGTCACGATGGCCTTTATGATCTCGTCCGCCTTCCGCAGCTCTTCGATGGCGATCGCCTTCTCGCTGCTGTTCATGCTGATCGGCAATACGTTGTCGATGATGCTTAGCAGCTACAGCTGGGTCAAATATTTGCTCTTCTCCAATATTGACTTGTCGCGATATATGACCGGCGGAACGCCTTTGCGGCCGGAGATGACGCTGACCTTCTCCATCCTTATGCTCGCTGCTTACTATCTTGTCTTCCAGCTCGTCGCTTGGCTGTTGTTTACGAAACGAGATGTTGCCGGATAAAATGAAAAGTAACAGTTTCAAAAGGGCCGCTCGTAGCGAGGCATTCCCTAATATATAGCAAGAAAAAATCCCGTTTCACAGTTTAATGTGAAGCGGGATTTTTGCGTTCATGCTGTAATAAATAACTGCCTTTTGGCATTTATTTTGCCGGTTCTGACTGTAAAAAAGGAAATAAATGCTTTCCGGCTGTTATTCCGAGCAGCCTCCTGCCATTTGCGTGAATACCACAGTAATAACTGCCTTTTGACAATTATTCCTTTGTTTCTTACTTGAGAGAGTTAAAATAACTGCTTTTATGCAGTTAATCTACTGAGAAGGTGTATTCAATCAGTTGTTAACAAAGGATGTGCCGGGATGGGCAAGCCTTTCCAACCCAACAGGTCTTAGCCCTAAAAATGAAAAGAAGCCCAGACGTCATCATGCATGACGCGGAGCTTCTATACAATGTCTAAGGCAGCGGCGATACTTGAATGACGACGTTGCCCTTCTTCCGTCCCTGATCGACGTATCGGTGGGCGTCGGCCATTTGCGCAAGCGGATACTGCCGGTCGATCACCGGCTTCAGCTTGCCCTCCTCGATCCGCTCTTTCAAAAAGAGCAACACCTCGGCGTTCTCAACCGCTACGCCAGCAACGACTTTTTTTCCACTCGTCATCGATGTCCAGCCTCCGCGTAACAGATGCTCTAGCTCCGTGACCGCCAGCAAATAAAAGCCGTTTCTCGTCAACGACGAAAGAGTGCGGCCGTAATCCGTTTTGCCGACCGTATCGAAAATGAGATCGTATTGCTCGCCGTTTTGAGTGAAATCTTCGCTGTTATAATCGATCGTCTTCTGAGCGCCAAGCGAACGCGCCAGCTCCGCGTTGGACGAACTGCAAACGGCCGTCACTTCCGCTCCGAAATAGCGGGCGAGCTGCACCGCATATGTGCCGATGCTGCCCGAAGCGCCGTAAATAAGCGCCTTTCTGCCCGGTCCAGTTTTGCCTTTGCGCAAGTAATGAAGCGCCGTCAGTCCGCCGATCGGAACGGCGGCCGCTTCTTCAAAAGTGAGATTGGACGGTTTGGGCGCCAACGCGCCGTTTTCCGGCATGCAGATATATTCTGCGTATGCGCCAAACTTGAAACCGGCTGTGCCGAACACCTCGTCGCCTGGGCGAAAACGGGTGACTGCAGCTCCAACCGATTCGACAATGCCCGCGAATTCGGTTCCTAGTATCGGCTGTCTCGGCTTACGGAAGCCCATAATGAAACGCATGGGCAACTTGAAGAGCGGCGGCGGCGACATACCTCTTACTCTACAATCGCCGGCCGTTACCGTACAGGCGACAATTTTCACGCGAATCTCGTTATCCTTCGGAACTGGAGCAGGCACCTCTTTTATTTGAAGCACGTCCGGAGAGCCGTACTGCTCGCAAACGACCGCTTTCATCTATTGACCTCCCTATCGCATCCCTAATAGCTTTTCCGAATGCATCAGCTTTCAGTTGCAGTTTACATGCAGACAGGTATCGGACAATAGCTACTAAAGTAGGGTTGCGACGGATTCAGCCTCAAAATTAAAGAAGTTCCAGCTCGCGGGCGCGGGCAACCGCTTCGGTTCGACGCTGCACCTGCAGCTTGCCGAAAATATTCTGGTTATACCCTTTCACCGTGCTTAAAGCGAGATACAATCTGGCTCCGATTTCTTGATTGGACAATCCTTCGGCAATTAGACGAAGCACTTCAAGCTCCCGATCAGTCAACGGTTCGAGCAGCGGAGCAACGCTGCTCGAATATTCGGCGGCAGCCGAGCCTGAAACAGCTCCCATCGCCTTCAGTAGCTTGCGGGCATAACCGGCTCGAGGCCCTCCTTTCGCCGCTTCCGAGAGCAACCCTGCCATCGGTGCTCCTTCATCGGTGAACAGCCGAATATAGCCGCCAGACTCGGCCAGCGCTAACGCTTCTGACAGCCTTTTCAACGCTTGTTTGTGATGGCCTAGCCATTGAAGAGCCACCGTTTCCAGTACAATCGCACGGAGCGTTTCGGCTTTCCAGCCATGTTCCTCTGTTTGATGGCGGTAACCGACCAGTTGAGCCAATGCTTCCTGCGCTTTTCCTTGCACGATAAAAACTTGGGCCAGGCTGAGTGGAAGGTCGTACTGCCTAGCCGCTTGCTCGGCTTCAGTCAATCGGCCTTGTCTCAGCCGAATCAGCGCTCGCAAGGAGGCCACTTCCGGGAATTGGAGACGGTATTGGCCGCGAACCGCATCAGCTTCCGCTTTATCCGTTAATACGGCTGCTCCGTCCTCGTCGCCTCGCGCAAGCAGCAAGCGGGCCGCAAACAAACGAGCGGCAACATGGCGGTCCGTTCCGACAAGCTGCCCCGCCATCTGTTCGCTCGCACGCACGTGAGCTTCCGCCTCCTCCAGCTCGTTCCATTCATAATGAAGCTTCGCTAGCCCTAAATGCGCTTCGCATGCGGCGGGAATCGGCATATCGCCGGCAATTCGCAGTACACGCCGGTAGGTTGACGCTGCTTCCGTCAGCTCGTTGTCAGCCTGCTGCAAGCTTCCAAGACCGATAGCAGCCATCGCTTCTATTATTTTATGGCCGATCCGCTCGCTGACAGCGAGTGCCTCAGCATAAGCGAGACGTGCTGCATGACGATCGCCCAACAACTGTCGTGCGTAGCCAAGTGACCAGCTCGCTGCGGTTCGAACCGGCAAATTGCCGGGGAGAAGATGGGCCAGCGCACGCTGCGATTGCCGCTCGATCTCGGGAGCATCATGCTTTGCTACCGCAATTGTCGCTCGAACCGACGCGATATGTCCGATCAGATCAGCATCCACTGCTCCTGCCGCCCTTCCTGCAATTACCGCCTCGGCCTCGATTAGCTTCCGTTCAGTCTCATCAGTTCGTCCTAGTAACAGCAGCGCGGAGGCATGCATCACCGTCAAAGCCGGATGGGCCAGAAGCACGTCCCCTTTTAACGATTCCAGCCATTGCACGATCGGGTACACGGCTCCCCGAAACAGCAGAGGCATTCCTTTCCCTTCCATCAACCGCGCCGCCTGTTCGATATCGGAAGCGGCAGCAGCATGTCGGAATGCTTCTATCTCTAAGCCGTTCGTTTCGAACCATTCACACGCTCGCATGTGAAGCTGACGAATGGACGGCTTAGCTGTTCCCGCTCCGGCTCCATCAGAAGGCAATCCAAACCGCTCAAGCCGATCCCGCAGCAAATCGGCAAAGAGATGATGGTACCGAAACCATTTCCGTTCATTGTCGAGCGGTATAATAAACAAATTGTCTTTGTCCAGTATGTCCAGCATCTGTTGACCGGTGCGCTTTCCCAGCGCCTCGCCGAGAACCGCTTCACAAAGCGGGCCGTTCATCCGCTCTAAAATCGAGGTTCCCGCCAAAAAACGTTGAACGTCTTCTGGCTGCCGCAATAGAACCTCCTCCAACAAATAGTCGACGACCATTCGATCGCTTCCCGAGAACGATCGGATGCTGCCGGGGATGTCGGGCTGTCCTTTTATAGAAATCGCGGCCAATTGCAGTCCGGCAGCCCAGCCCTCGGTCCGAGCCTCCAGAACGGAAATATCTTCTGAAGACAATCGAAGTCCCATCGTATCTTGCAGGAAGCCGGCTGCTTCGGCATGTGTAAACCGAAGATCGGCAGCGCGAAGCTCGATCAGTTGGGCACGGGCGCGAAGCCGCGAAAGCGGCAGAGAAGGATCGTGCCGAGTGGTCATGACGAGACGCATCGACGGCGGCAACCGATCGAGCAGCCAAGCAAGCGCTCCGAGCGTCTGCTCGGACTGCAGCACATGTGCGTCGTCCAGCACGAGCACAAAAGGCTCCCGCCTTTCGGCCAGCCCGTTTAGCGCAGCCGTCAACACTGACTCAAACGGCGGGGACTGCGGCGATTGAAGCATAGCAAACACGCCTTCTCCAACCGTTGCTCCAACGGTCTGCAGGGCAGCCAGAAGGTAGGCAAGAAAGCGTGATGGATCATTGTCCTCTTCGTCCAGCGAAAGCCAAGCAGCGGGAAGGCCGTTGCCAGCGAGCCATTCGCTGACCAGCGTCGTCTTCCCGAAGCCGGCAGGCGCGGACAACAGTATGAATTTGCCTTGCAGCCCTTCCTCCATCGCCTCGAACAGACGCGGGCGGTAAACCGTCTTTGGACGGGGCGGCGGCATAAACATTTTAGTCGATAATAGGTTCATGCTTTGATTATAGAAAGCGACGTTCGGCGGAGTCAACTGTGAAGGCGCGAGTGGCAATTAACCTGCATGAGTACGGCTGCCGCGACCTGCAAAAACGATTGGCATACGATAATCTATCAACGATTGATGGATTGCTAGAGATACGATATCGTTTATAGACTAGCATTCATGTCGGAAAACAGTTATTATTGAAGGAATTAATTATAATACTATTATAAACTTCCATCTGTTGCATCTATTGCAAGAAAGTCGAATGATGCTCAAAGCGTAGAAAGGGAAATCGAACATATGCTCAAGCAAAAAATTGCGAGCCGTACAAGCGGTATTTTGACATACGGCATTACACCCCCGAAAAAAAGCCATACCCCTGAGAAAACAGCCGAAATCGCACAGAAGCAAATCGATCGGCTGCGCAGCCTCGATCTGGACGGACTTATTTTGTACGATGTGCAGGAAGAGGACGCACGCACCGGCGATGAGCGCCCGTTTCCTTATTTGGAGACAATGGATCCTGGTGAGTTCAGCCGCCAATACTTAAGCGGGCTTGCAGTACCGAAAATTATTTATCGCTGCGTCGGCAACAATACGGAGCAAGAGCTTTCGGACTGGGTTCACTCGGACAACGAGCAAGACCGGTTCTCGGTATTTGTCGGCGCTTCCTCCAGCAAACAGCAGGTCAAGCTGGACTTGCTGGACGCGTACTCGATTGCAAGCAAGCAGACGAGCAATCTGATGCTGGGCGGAGTCGTCATCCCTGAGCGGCATATGAAGAAGAACGACGAGCATTTGCGCGTTGCTGCAAAAACGGCCGGCGGCTGCAATTTCTTCATCTCGCAAGCGACGTATAATATAGAATCTTCGAAAAACTTTTTGTCTGACTACTACTATCACTGCCAAAGCAACGGGCTCGAAATGGTGCCGATTTTGTTCAATCTGGCGCCATGCGGCTCGCAAAAAACGTTGGAGTTTATGAAGTGGCTCGGCATCAGCATTCCGAAATGGCTGGAAAACGACCTCGTCAATTCCAACGACATCTTGGACAAATCGATTAATTTATCGAAAAAAATATTCGAAGAGCTATTCGAATTCGGAGTTGAAAAAGGAATTCCGATTGGCTGCAGCGTCGAAAGCGTATCTACCCGCAAAGTGGAAATCGACGCTTCGATTCAGCTGACCAAAGACATTCGCGCCGTTATGGATAAACGGATGCCAAGCGTGGCTATCCGATAGCATTCCGCAAGCAAAGAGAGTCGCCGGGAAACTCGTTCCCGGCGACTCTCTTTTTAGATTAAATAAATAAGTTCACTTTACCATCCGCTGCGTCGCCCAAGTACGCGGCCACGCCTGCATATTCGATACCGTCAAGCAGCTCTTCCTGCTGCAAGCCGAGCAGGTCCATCGTCATCGTGCATGCGACCAGCTTTACGTTCTGCTCTCTTGCCAGCTCAATAAGCTGCGGCAGCGTTAATGCGTTATGCTTTTTCATCACATGCTTGATCATTTTCGGGCCGAGCCCTCCGAACTGCATTCTCGAAAGTCCCATCCGGTCGGCTCCCCGCGGCATCATTTTGGCGAACATCTTCTCCAAAAACCCTTTGCGCACCGGCACTTGTTCATCCTTTCGAAGAGCGTTCAAGCCCCAAAAGGTGAAAAAGATCGTCACCTCATGCTCGTAGGCTGCCGCTCCATTGGCGATAATAAAAGCGGCCATCGCTTTATCATAATCTCCGCTGAACAGTACAATTGTCGTTTTCTCGGCGGTTGTGCTCAATGGTTTCATCCCTTCCTGATCCAAAATTTGAATACGCCGTTCTCTTCGGCATCGCCCAGCAGTTCGTTGCCGGTGCTTCTCGCCCAAGCGGTCAAATCGTTTTTCGAGCCTTTATCGGTCGCGTGAACTTCCAGCACCTGCCCCTGCTCCATCTTCTCGATTTCCTTTTTCGTCCGCACAATCGGCAGCGGGCAAGCCAAGCCTTTTGCATCCAATACTTTATCGCTGTTCATTTTCATTATTCCTCCTCGTAATTGCTTGTTTATTTATCGATCATGCACGGCGCAGCGGTTCGGTCCCATCTCCATCTCGCGTTGCTGTTCCTCATCAGGCGTCAATTTCCCCATATTCGTTTGCCGAATTTCTTGATAGGCATTTGGCTGAGGCGGCAATTGTTCCGTAACGGTACGGCGGAATTGCTCCTCGTCCGCCATGTTCAGTCCCGGATTTTGTTCATATAAAAGGCCGAGTCGCGCAGATACAAGTCCGCCTTCGCCCAGCTCGCTTACTTTGCCGAAATGCGCGGGCAGTACGATCAATTCGTCCGGCAGCTGCTTAAAGCGGCTGTAGAGCGTTTCACGCAGATCGCCCACCCAGTCCTCGGCAAGACCGGCCAAGTCGGGGCGTCCGATCGATTCGACGAACAAGATGTCGCCGGACAACAAGAAACGGCCGTCGATAACAAATGACGTCGAGCCGATCGTATGGCCCGGGGAATAGATAGGCTGGATATGAATCTTTTCTTTGCCGACGTACAAGTCTTGTCCCTCCTGCAGCGGCACGTAGTCGAACGTTACCTCCCCCGCATCCTTTGGCGGCAAATGGTACATCCCGCCGTGCTTTTCAGCCAGCGCCCGGCCTCCCGAGATATGGTCGGCATGCAGATGGGTATCGATGGCATGGATGAGCTTGGCCCCTTTCTGCTCCAGCATTCGTTCATAAGGGACAATCATCCGATTCGAGTCGATAACGGCTGCTTCACCTTCCGAAATGACCATATAGGACAAACAGCCCTTGCCGATCCGCACGAACTGATACAGTTCCCCGCCTCCCGACAAATCGGCTACTTTAACCGGCTCCAAATACTCGCTCCAAGTCTTCATGCCGCCTTCGAGGTATCGGACATTCGTTTTGCCCTCTTCTGCAAGCTGCTCTGCTACCATCACCGAAGAGCCTTCCTTCGCGCATACGACCAGCACTTCCTGATCTTCCGGAATGCGGTTCAGCGCAGGGGCTATGTCGTCGAGCAAATCAAAATAAGGAATATTTATGATTTCAATCGTTTCGCCTTCGATTTTCCAATTGCTAAAATCAGACTCGTTGCGCACGTCAAGAATAAATAGCGGCTTCTTGCCGAGTACGTAAGCTGCGGCTTGCTCCGCCGTCATTTTTTGAACAGCTGTTTCTGTCATTTTCCTATTTCCTCCATTCGGTTTGTGAGTGCCCCTAGAGCAACAAGCCATACTCTGCAATGATTAAACTTGCTGTTCGGTTTTGCCTGTCCACGCAGACATGCCCTGCACGGCATTCGTTACATTCGTGAAGCCGCTCTCCTTCAACAATTGCGAAGCCATATCGCTTCGGTTGCCGGAGCGGCATACGATCACATACGATTCGCTCGGATCTAACTGGGCAAGACGGCCCTCCAGCTCGCCAAGCGGGATCGACAGGGAACCGACAATGTGCCCGAATGCATATTCCGCCGGTTCCCGCACGTCGATAACGGTCAGTTGGTCGCCGGCATCCAGCCTGCGGGCCAGCTCCTCATTCGTCAACGTATGCGGAAAACGGGCCTCGTCCTTCGCTTCAGACAAATGCGCTTTCCGAATGTAATGGCAATATACGCCCTTCTCTTCTTTCAATCCGATATAATGATGGCCCGTTCGCTTCGCCCAGCTTTGCAGGTCGGCCACCGAGCCTTTATCGGTCGCCCTCACTTCCAGCACTTGTCCGGCGAGCAGCTCTTCCATCGTTTTCTTCGTGCGGACGACGGGCAGCGGACAGGCCAGCCCTTCGCACTCCAGCGTGCGGTCAACTTGTAAAGTCATATTGATAGTCCTCCTCGTAATTGAGATCTTTATGCCGGATACTGATTTATCCATATATCACTTCGTTACACCAGCAGGTCGAGCCATATTTTAATGACCGTACCAACGATGAGCGCAGCCAATATCCCTTGCAGCACTTTCACGTTCATTCGCTTGCTAAGCTTGGCTCCAATAGGCGAGGCGATCATGCTTGCCGCTATCATAATGATCGACGGCGCAAGCAGCATATGGCCGCCCATCAGCTTGCCGGCAGTCGAGCCGATTGACGATATAAACGTGATGGCCAGTGAAGATGCAATGGCGACGCGGGTTGGTATTTTTAATAAAACGAGCATGACCGGTACGGTAATAAAAGCGCCGGCCGCTCCGACAATGCCGGACATGACTCCGATAACAGCGGCGGTAAAAGCAGCGAGCGGTTTATTAAAGGCAAGCTCTGCGTTGTTTTCGGCAAGGTCGCCTTTTTTCGGCATAAACATCATGACGGCGGCGATTAGAGCAAGTACGGCGTACGTCAGATTAATAGCTCCATCGGGCAAATATTTCGACCCATATCCGCCGGCAAAGCTGCCCATGACAATGGCGACACCCATGTAAATCACTAACGATTTGTTAATGAAGCCTTCTTTGCGGAAAGCGAGCATGCCAGCCAACGTTGCGAAAAACACTTGTACGGCACTGACGGCCGATACTTCCTGCGCGGTAAAAGCGGCAAACCCGAGTGCAGGCGGGATATACAAAAGCATCGGATACTTGATAATGGACCCGCCGATGCCGACCATGCCGGAAATGAATGAGCCGATAAAGCCGATGGCAAACAAGGTAACGATCCAGCCTATATCCATTCTTGAGCCTCCTTTCTAGCGTATTGCTTATCGTTTTATACCCTACAGGGTATTATTTAAGGCAAAAAAAAGAGTTGGATTCGTTATCCCAATCTAAATCTAATCCTCCTTTATATTTTATACTTATACCCCTATAGGTATATAACTCATGTGAATCACTATAATCGTTTTCTTTCCGTTCGTCAACTCTAATGCATCAAGAAAATTGCATACAGAACAACCGCTTTGCTTCAGGTATAGAAAAAGCCGCAAGGCTTATCCTAGAGGACAAGGCCTTGCGGCTTTTCTAACGATCGATATATACAAATGTGCAATCATGTTTTACGCATATAAGCGCGCACGGTAAGCGGGGCGAATATGGCTACGATAACGGCTGCACCAATTAATGAAATGACAAGATCGGACCCGGCCGTTCCGCTATTGGTTAACTCTCTGACCGCCGTGACGAGATGCGAGATTGGATTGACGTTAACAAACCATTGCAGCCAATTCGGCATCGTATCGACCGGAACGAAGGCGTTGGACAGAAACGTCAACGGGAATAAAATGATCATCGAGATCCCTTGCACACTGGAAGCCGTTCGAGCGATTACACCGAAAAAGGCAAATATCCAGCTCATCGACCAAGAGCATACAATTACGAGCAGCGCGGCAATCGCTACAAAACCTAGTCCGCCTTCTGGACGATACCCCATGATGTATCCCATGGCAAACGTCAGAACGGTTGCAATTGTATAGCGGATCGTATCCGCCAGCAAAGCGCCTGCAAGCGGCGCAATACGGGCAATCGGCAGCGATTTGAACCGATCGAATACCCCTTTATCCATATCTTCGCGCAACTGAACGCCGGTGACGACGGAGGTCGTAATGACCGTTTGAACCAGGATGCCCGGAATAATAACCGGCAAATAGCTGGCCACATCGCCAGAGATTGCGCCTCCGAAAATATACGTAAACATGAGGGTGAAAATGATCGGCTGAAGCGTCACGTCAAACAATTGCTCTGGCGTCCGCTTCAGCTTCAGCAGGCCCCGGTAAGCCATCGTTAATGAGTTGCGTACCGTTTGGCCAATGCTTGTATAGTTTTTTAAAGGTCGGTTATATGCGTTGCTTCTCATACATGCACCGCCTTCGCTTTATTCGATTCAACGACCGGGTCCGAATCGCCGTTCTCTTCTTTTTCGACGCCATGTCCCGTTATGGTCAGGAACACTTCATCCAACGTCGGCTTCTGCACGCTCATCTCGCTTAACCGAATATCCGCTTGGCGCAGCGCCACGAGCAGATCGGTGACGAGATCGGCGTCAGCCATCGGCGCCGTTAATTTGCCGACTTCTTGCGAGACGGTTGCCGGGACTGACAGGATGCGCTCTACAATATGCCGTGCGGACGCTACGTGCTTCGGATCGGCCACTCGGAGCTGCAGCGAAGATGAACCAACGGAAGCTTTCAACTCATCGACCGTTCCTTCGGCCACGACTTTTCCGCGGTCGATAACCGCAATACGGTCGGCTAGTTGATCAGCTTCTTCCAAATATTGCGTGGTCAGCAGTACGGTAGACCCCGTATTCACCAGACGGCGAATCGTATCCCACATTTGCGAGCGAGTGCGCGGATCCAAACCGGTTGTCGGTTCGTCGAGAAAAATAAGCGGCGGCTGTGCGATGAGACTGGCCGCCAGATCCAGCCGGCGCCGCATGCCGCCGGAAAAGTTTTTCAGCGGCCGCTTCGCTGCTTCCGTCAGTCCGAATTCCTCCAGCAGCTCGGCTGCTTTTGTTTGGGCCTCCGCTTTTCCGAGTCCGAGCAAGCGGGAAAAGATAATGAGATTTTCGGTTGCGCTGAGCGACTCATCGACCGATGCATATTGACCGGTCACGCCGATTAGCTGGCGCACAATCTGTGATTCTTTAACCACGTCATGACCAAATACGCGCGCCGAGCCCCCATCAGGCCTCAGCAGCGTTGCCAGCATGCTGACGGTGGTCGTCTTGCCAGCGCCGTTCGGTCCGAGCACGCCGTATATAGTGCCCGCTTTGACCTTCAAATCGACGCCGTCCACCGCCCGGTTCGAGCCGAACGTTTTCACGAGTCCATGCGCCTCAATCGCCCACTCTTCGGCCGCTCCTGTTTTTTTATACGGTTGGTTCATTTCCACTCCTCCATTATCTCTTGGAATAAACCGATCGTAACTTGCCAATTTAAACGGAATTTAAACGAGAGAAAAAAGAGTTATGGAGGTAATCGTTCTCATAGGAACCGTTAATCAAAAATACAAAAAACCGCCCCTGAAAGGCGGTTTTCGCGGAATGAATTATTTATATCCGTTAATCGTGAAATTGCAGGCCGTTCGTTACCGGCTTCACGTAGCCGGCACGGATGACGAAGTCTCCGAAGTGCTCGCCGGAGCTGCGTTCCACCGCATATCGGTTAATAATCGGTTTTAACGTATCAATAATTTCATCTTCACCGATATTTTCGCGATAAAGCTTGCTGAGCCGGTCGCCAGTGAAGCCTGCGCCCATGTACATGTTGTACTTGCCCGGCGATTTGCCGATAAAGGCGATCTCGCCGAGGGCTGGACGAGCGCAGCCGTTCGGGCAGCCCGTCATGCGAATATTGATTTCTTCGTCGCGAAGACCGGCTTCCTCCAAGATCGGTTCCAGCTTATCGATCAGCGTCGGCAAATAGCGCTCGGCCTCAGCCATGGCCAAGCCGCAAGTCGGCAATGAGACGCAAGACAGCGCGCTGCGGCGCAAAGCGGAATAATTCGAGCCCTCCGCAATGCCGTACTGCTTCAGCAATGCATTGATTTTCGTCTTTTTCGGGCTCGTTGCATTGGCGATAATTAAGTTTTGATTCGCCGTCAGACGGAAATCCCCAGTATGGATTTTCGCAATTTCACGTAGCGCCGTTCTCAGCTGGTAGCCTTCGAAATCGGCAATCCGGCCGCTCTGCACGTACAGCGTCAAATTCCATTTGCCGTCCTTACCCTTCACCCAGCCGTAACGGTCGCCCGTATGCTCGAATGTGAATTCACGGGTAGGAGCCAGCTCCCAACCGAGACGCTCTTGCAGCTCGTCGACAAACCATTCCAGTCCGTGACGGTCGATCGTATATTTGAACCGTGCGTTTTTCCGCACGGAGCGGTTGCCGTAGTCGCGCTGAATCGTGACCGTTTTCTCCGCAACGTCCAGAACTTGATCCGGCGTAACAAAGCCGATAACGCGGGCCAGCTGCGGATACGTCGCCGTATCGCCGTGCGTCATGCCCATGCCGCCGCCTACGCAGACGTTGAAGCCGGCCAGCTTGCCGTCTTCCACGATCGCGATGTAGCCCAAATCTTGCGAGTATACGTCCACGTCGTTCGAGGGCGGTACCGCAATGCCGATTTTGAACTTGCGAGGGAGATAAACGGGACCGTAAATCGGTTCCACTTCAGCTGTCTCGCCGGATTGCTCCAGGCTGTCCACGACCTTTTCGCCATCAAGCCAAATTTCATGATAAGCCGGCGTCTTCGGCGACAGATGCGTCGTCAGCTGCTCCGCCCAATAATGAACCTCGCTATGAATGTCCGATTGGTACGGATTCGGATTGCACATCACGTTACGGCTGACGTCGCCGCAAGCTGCCAGCGTCGTCAGCAGCGCTTCGTTGATTTCCTGGATCGTTTGTTTCAAATTCCATTTCAATACGCCATGCAGTTGAAAAGCTTGACGTGTGGTCACACGGAGGCTGCCCGTGCCGAATTTGTCGGCGAGCTCGTCCATGACCAGCCACTGCTCGGGAGTCGACAGACCGCCCGGCGTGACGACGCGGAGCATGAATTGATAGTACGGTTCCAGCTTTTTCTTCTCCCGCTCGTTGCGGTGGTCGCGGTCGTCCTGCATATAACTGCCGTGAAACTTCAGCAGCCGGTTATCCAGCTCGGGCAGTCCGCCCGTAATCCGGTTCGCCAGCGAATCAGTCAGCGATCCACGCAAATAATTGCTCTCCAGCTTCAATTGCTCGACGTCGCTCGGCGGTCCGCCGATCGGCTCTACCTTATGCTTTTTCGCCATTGCTGTCAGCTCCTTTATCCCTCTAATCGGGCCATGCTATATCGATTTAATAAACATCGCGTTGGTAACGTCCTTGCTCCTGCAATTCGGACAAGTAAGCGGATGCTTCCTCCGAAGACTTGCCGCCGTATTGGCCGATAATGGCGAGCAGCGCCGCTTGCACGTCATGCGCCATATGCTTCTCGTCGCCGCATACATAGACATGGGCGCCTTCCAGCAGCCACTTGTACAGTTCCTCGCCGTTTTCCAGCATCCGATTCTGCACATACACCTTCTCTTTCGTGTCCCGCGAGAAAGCAACGTCCAGCTTCGACAGCACGCCGTCATTCAGCATTCGCTGCCAGTCGGTCTGGTACAGGAAATCTGTGACGAAATGGCGGTCGCCGTAGAACAGCCACGTCTTGCCCGTCGAACCCAACTCTTCCCGATCTTCCATAAATGCCCGAAAAGGCGCTACGCCTGTACCTGGTCCGACCATAATGACCGGCGTATCCGGATTAACCGGCGGTTTGAAATTCGGATTTTGCTGAATAAAGATCGGCAGCTTGTCGCCGGCCTGCAGCCGCTCGGAAGTATACACGGAGCAGACGCCTTTGCGCTCGCGGCCATGAGCCTCGTACTCGACCTTGCGAATCGTTAAATGCACTTCTTCCGGGTGAGCGTTCAAGCTGCTTGCGATCGAATACAGTCGCGGCGGCAGCTTGCGCAGCAAAGCCGGAATGTCTCCTTCGGTAAGGCTCCACGGACCGTAGTCGCGAAGCAGGTCGAGCAAATCGCGCCCGTTGGCATAAGCTTTCAGCTCTTCCTTCTGCTCCGGTTTCACCAGCTCGGCCAGTTTGCCGTTGACCGAGAAGGCAACCGCTTTCTCCAACAGCGGCTTCGTCAGCACCGTAATTTCATAATGATGAAGCAGCGCTTCGCGCAGCGTGAACGTCTCGCCAGCTTTTCCTGTTGCGACCGACTGTTCCGGGTTCCATTTCAAGTACGCGATAATATCGTCTACTAAGGACAAATCGTTCTGCGGATAGACGCCGACGGCGTCACCCGGCGTGTAGACAAGGCCGGAGCCTTCCAGCGACAGCTCCAGATGGCGCGTCTCGCGATCGGCGCCCCGCCCGTTCAAGTTCAAGTTCTCAAGCACCTCTGCCATAAACGGATTGGCGCGAGTATAAACCGACTCGCCCTCTGCCGACGTAGAAACAACCGAAGCGGACGAGGCTCCAGCGGAAGCACCTGCTCCAGCAGCGGCGGCATTTACCGCGCCGTTAACAGCTTCGAGCCAGCCGGCAGCAGCTTCTTCGAAATCGAGGTCGCAATCGACGCGATTGACGATCCGCTCGGCGCCCAACTCGGCCAGTCGGTCGTCGAAATCCTGTCCCGTTTTGCAAAAAAACTCATAGGATGTGTCACCCAAGGCAAGGACGGAAAACTTAATGCCGTCCAGTTTAGGAGCGCGCTTGCTGTACAAGAACTCATGAAACGTAAGCGCATTGTCTGGCGGATCTCCTTCGCCATGCGTGCTCGCCAAGACAAACAAGTATCCGGCTTTCTTCAAATTATTCGTTTTGTATTTGTTCATCGCCGACAGCGTAACCTCAAAGCCTTGCGCCTTCAGCTTGTCAGCCAGCCGTCCCGCCAGCCGCTGCGCGTTGCCCGTTTGCGATCCGAATAATACGGTCGCTTCTTTCGGGCCTTGCGGCACTGCCGTTTCCGGCGTTGGCGCCATTGCAGGCGCTTCGACTGCAATGCCAGCCGCAATCGCGGACGCGGCCGCACTTATTTGGCCTGACTGGTAAAAGGCTAAATATCCGCTCAGCCAATTGATCTGAGCCTCCGTCAACGTAGGCAACAGCTTATTGATTAATTCGGCTTGCTCGCTTGTAAACGGACTGTTCGTCACTTGAAGTTGCAACCCTCTCCACCTCGCATCAATCTTTAAAATCCGACCTTATTACTTTGTATTAATCTGTATTTATACTAACGCAGTCTCCGTATACGTTCAATGCGTTTGAGCGATATTCATCTATAAGAAATTTTATAAAATCGATTACTTTTCATTATAAAGCTGGAAAACCGCTCAAAAACCGCAAATCCCCGAATAAATATCGCCAGCCTGCTTCAATGTAACGATAGATGGAAGTTGTCACCGAATCAAAGCCAGCCCGATTGTCGATAATCTTTCTCATTTCTTCCTATTGACGCGCATAGTATCGTGTTAGAATGGACTCATTGAAATAAAATCTGACTTTAGGAGCATCTACCGTGCGATTACATCCCATCTCTTTATTGCGCATAACCGGTTTGTTGGACGGCATTTCGCTGCTCGTTTTGCTGGGCATCGCCATGCCGTTAAAATATATTGGAGGCATCGAACAAGCGGTCACGATCGCAGGCAGCATTCACGGCGGCATCTTCGTCTTATATGTACTGGCGATTGCCTACTCGGCCCTCCGGGTAAAATGGAATCTGCTTTGGCCAGCACTTGCATTTGCGGCCGCATTCGTACCGCTCGGCAACTTCGTACTCGATTGGCAGCTTAAAAAAGCGCAGTCCAAATACGAATTAAAACCGTTTCATTACGGCTTGCTTGTGTACAGCATCGTGTTCTTCTCCTTTTTCGATTTGTTCACGCAACTGCCGGTTATGAGCACATTCGCAACTTCCGTCGGCGCAAGCTCGTTTGTCGTGGGCTTTGTCATTGGGCTTTATTCATTAACCAATACGGCAGGCAATATCCTTTCCGGCATATTAACCGACAAAATCGGGCCTTTTAAAATATTGATGGCCGGACTGCTGCTGTCGAGCGGCGCTTTGCTGCTGTATCACTTCGTCGACCGTCCTTCTATTCTCATTGCCGTTCGGCTGCTGCACGGCTTTGTCGCCGGGTTGATCGTACCAGCCGCCTTCACGTACTCGGCGAACACGACAGCCAACAATGAACAAGGTAAAAAGGTCGCATTCACCGGCACGTTTGTCGGGCTCGCCGCCATTATCGGACCGGCATTCAGCGGTATCATGGCAAGCAAAACATCGGTGCCGTTTGTCTTTACATGCGTCGCGGTGATCGGACTATTGCTTGCTGTGCTGTCAGCTTTCTTTCTTAGTAAATTTAAAATCGTCAAAAAAACAAAAACGGATGGCGCCTCGCCGAAGCTTGTCTCCATCCTGAACGCAGGCGTCGTCAAGTCGTTCGCGGGCGCTTTCTTCTTAATGTTCTCGCAGGGTGTTATTGCTTACTTGCTGCCGCTGCACGTCCAATCGCTCGGATATGATTCGCGATTGAGCGGCACGCTGATGAGCACCTTCGGCATTATCGCCGTCCTGCTGTTCGTGCTGCCGACGAATCGTATTTTCGACCGGGTCGCGCCGTCCGTTACGATGTCGGCAGGCATCGGCCTAATGGGCGTCAGCCAGCTGCTGATCGGCCAGGCCACGACGACTCTAACCTTGTATTCCGTCCTCGGCCTTTACGGCGTTGGCTTTGCACTGCTGTTCCCTTCGATCAATACGCTGCTCATTAACGCTACGCCTCCAGAGCTGCGAGGAAAAGCATACGGCTACTTCTACGCCTTCTTCTCGCTTGGCGTCGTCGCCGGCTCCTCGCTGCTCGGCTGGCTGCCATTCAACACGATTGGCGGGTTCTTGTTCACCGGAACGCTTCTGCTGTGCGTCGCTGTATTCGCTGCTTTCGACAAGCAGCGGCAGCGTACGGCTGACGCTCGCAGCTAATCAATTTAAAACAAAAAACCAAGGAACGGAGCAGCTATCTCGCTCCGTTCCTTGGTTTTTTACTTGGGTCTTTTTATTTCAAATGGCGGACTGCTGCCATCAATCAGTACGATAAAGAGCTTTTTCTTCTCCAAATCGATCGGCGGATAGCGAAATTTGAATTGTTTAGCTGCGTCGGGTCCTTGTGTACTTACCGTTTTTATTTTTTCACCAGTTTCATCAACTAGCTTAAACGTTTTAAAATATCCTTCTCCTTCAAAATAGATCGTTGTTGAAACAGGAGTCGTTACCAGCTTCACAAAGCGGGAATAGGCTCCGTCCTCCGAATTAAATTCCTTATCTATCGGAATGACCGTTTTGCTTCTTTCCATCTTTTCTTGATCTATGCTGAATTCAAAAGTCCAAGGGTCGTCAACTGGCCATCGTGGGTACACAGCATTTTCCATAGGCTCAGAATAGTTAAATGCAGCACGGAAAGTGATCGTTTTCAAATCCGGTATTTCTGGAAGTGTAATCTCGGCAATAAGGGTATATTTTCGCTTACCTTCGGCTGTTATTCCACCTATAAGCTGGCTTAACGAAGTAACTTGTTCTCCGTTCATCCATAGTTCAACCGGATGAGGAATGTCTGTATTAAAAAAAACGGCTTCCGTTTCCGGTCTTGTGAACGTATAGGTCAGCAACAGATAACCGTCGTTGATCATCCCTTCTTCCAACGTTATCTTTCCGTCCTTATTTTCAACTGTAATGCCTAGCTCCGTTTTGTATTCGCTGAAGCTGCTGCCTTGCTTGTTAAAGCCTTGCAGGCCGAGGCCCTTCTCGATAAAGTTGCGCAGCATCATCGGATCGTCAGCAAATGTGACCGCTGCCGTGCTAAAAACGGCAGTCAGCGCGATCGCGATAGCAGCCGCATAGCCGGCGTAACGCCGTTTGCGCCGCGGAGCTTTCTCCCGTTTTATTTTCCGCAGCACCCGTCTCTGCCAGCCCGCCTTTTGCTCTTCTGGCAAAGCTTCATCCGCATAATCGGATAAATCAATGGAAACGCCGTTCAATTCCTTATAAAGCGACATCGTTAAGCCCCTCCCTCCGAGCCGGTCTCTTTCATCCACCGTTCCTTCAATAATTTCCGCCCTCTAGAAAGCTTGTTATGGACCCAAGATTTTTTGGCGGCGTACTGCGCAGCAATTTCGTCCGACGGCTTGCCCTCCAAATAGTACTGCTCGAAAATAGCGCGCTCGCCGGCAGGCAGCATGTCCAGCAGTTCTTCCACCTTTTCCGCGCTGGCATCAGACGTTCTGTCCGATCGCAGCATTGCATCGTCCATCTCGGAAACAGGAAACTGTTTTTGCCGCAGCATGATTTGTTTGCGCCGATAATCGATCGCCTTGTACTTCGCGATTGCCGCGATCCAATTTTTGAACGTGCTTCGTTCCGGGTCGAAGGCGCCGATATTCCGCCATACCGCCAGCAGCACGTCGTCCAAGCATTCCTGGCAATCGTGATGGCCGTCCGGAATATGTCTCCTCACAATCGAAGCCAGCAAACCGCCGTACTGCTCGATGACGCATGCAACCGCCTTCTCATTCCTGTCCCGCAAAAGCTGGACGAGATTGTCCTCTGTCTCCTTCAACCGCTTCCCTCCCTCCACTCGATGTGGCCTACTATTCTTTTATTCGTTTGAAAGTACGCAAACCTATCATTGAACTTCAATAAATTTTGGATTGAAAAGGAGAGATTAGCGAAGGGACAGAGGGATTCTGGAGAAACGATAATAGTCGCTTTTAAAGCATGATTCCTACCTCAAGTCTCAATAAAACAAAGGAATCAGGCTTTAATGGCGATCGGAAGAACCCTCTGACCCGCAGCGCTTCCCTCACTTAAAATAAAGCACTGATTCCGGTTTTGAGCCATAAAAACGTTATATAATAAGGGTACATTTGTTACATAACAAACAAGGAGGCGAGGCAATTGCATCATCAAGAGCTTTTCTATTCCAAAACGTTCTGGGAACGTTATTACTGGCAGGTTCAAGACGACTTTGCCTACGAAATGTTTGATGACCATCCGATCCGCTTTCAATTAACTGAGCATGACGCATTGCTGCTGGACCCCGGCGAAGACTTTGCCTATATCTCGCTAATCTATCAGCATAAAGACGAAGATGAGTTGGAAATTGCATGGGATGACGAAGCTCATTTCCATCCATTTGTTTTCCGGTTCAGTGAATATCAGACCATCGTATATCAAATTGCGGAGAAAAATAACATTGAAGTATGGATCGCAGCTTTGCTCTTAAGAAGGTTTGTAGGCTCTGACAATGCGGCTGAGCAACAAGCGATTGACGAGTACGAAATGGATATGCGGAAAAAATCCGGCCTTTTTACAGAAGACGAATGGAACGAGCGGTTTGAAGAAAGGGTGCTTTTTGATGAAGTCTTGGACCGAAAATGGGCTTATCGATTGCCTTACGGGTGGGTATTGGAAGGAGAAGACGCCTATTCGCTAAGAAGCCCGGCTAACGACGGCTTCCCATTTCAACAATGGAACCGCTTGTTAACCGAGCTTGGCTGCTTTCCGTAATCAACCGTCGTTGCGATTGCCTGACCCGAAGCCGATCACATAACCGTCCGGATCGCTTATCGAAAAATCCTTCCATGCGCCCCAATCATGCTCAGTCACAACCGGCTCGGAGGCGATAATCGCTCCGTTCGCTTTGAACTCCTCATACAAAGCATCCAGCTCTGCATGCGTTCTGACATAGGCGTATGTGTTCCAGGTGTCCTTGTTGGGCCTGACGTCTTCCTTGCTTTCCGCCTGCACAAGCTTGAATCCCAAGCCGAAGCCATCCCGAATCGCCCAAAACTCGTTCACCTCGCAGCCAAGCGCTTGTTCATAATAGGCCTTCGATTGTACGAAATCGGATACGAGCAAAACGGTTAAGGAATTCTCAACCTTCGGTTTAATCGCTTCCATCCGTTCATCGCCCTTTCTAAAAATGGTAAATACATCCACGTCGATCATATCGAATGTATGTTCGTTTGTAAAGATTCTAGCCCATCCTATTCAAAAATGAAGCAAGCGCCGGCTGCGAACCGGCGCTTGCTTCATTTTTTTGTTACAGATTATAAATACGATAGAGCAGAACGGCCGCTTCAGCGCGAGTCAAATTGCCTTTCGGATAAAGCATTCCGCCGCTTCCTTGGAGAAGCCCCGCTTGCACGACGGCGGCAACGCCGTCCCGAGCAAAGGCCGAGACGCTGGACGCGTCCTTAAACGCTGCTAGTGATTGCTCCGAACCACCGGCTTCCCCTGATACTGCCAGACGAATCGCCCGGTCAACGAATACGGCAACCTCCTCACGGGTAATCGCCGATTCAGGCAAGAAACGGTTATCTCCCGTTCCCGTTGCAATGCCGAGCGTCTTGGCAATTCCAACCGCTTCGGCATAATAGCTGTCGCTCTTCACGTCAGAGAAGCTATCGCCTTTCGCATCTGCCGTTAAGCCCAGCGTGTCGATCAACAGCTTGACGAAATCGGCCCGCTTAATCGATGCTTGCGGCTGGTAAGCAGCTGCCGAGACGCCGTTGACGATGCCTTTTGCGGCCAATGCCTCGATCGCCTGCTTCGCCCAGCCATGCTTGCTCAGATCGTTAAAGCTCTTTTGCACATAGACTACTGCATATTGGCTGAAATGCGTCGTATGGAATACGATTTGTCCTTTCGTTTGGTTGTAGCGTCCACTTGGAACGGAAAACGGTTTTCCGGACGCGTCGATGTACCAAACCGTCAGCTTGTCGGCGTCGCCTGCTTCTCCCGCCGACGGCGTATACGGCAGCGATACGGTTACTTTCGAATCTTTATTTTGCCAAGCAACCGCACGTCCGGCCGACCGGACGCTCAAATCGACGGCAGGGCGGCTGCCGATTTGCTGACGGAGCGATTCGCTCCAGCGGCTTCGATCCGCTTGCCCGATCACAATCGTTACTGTTTCTCCTAACGCCGACTTATTCGGCGACAGCATGTCGCTCGTCAGTACGATTGTACCGAGAGGAGTAACAAGCTCGATTGTCTGATTTGGCGATGTCTGCGTTACGTAACCGGACGGAAGCTCTAACGAGTAGCCGTTCGATCCGCTGACGGCGGACAGTTGAATCGTCACTTTCTTGTTGCCGCCCGCACCGGCCGTCGCTTTCTGGAACGCTTCGTCCAGCAGTTCCTTCGAGAGTGAAGCGTTCGCCGTTTTCGACGCATTGTCTAGCGTAGGACTCGTTGCCACAACAACGCTGCCGTCGGCATTTACCGTAATGACCGGCTTGGCGCCCGATCCGCCTCCGGCACTCGATCCCGGATTCGTTCCAGGATTCGTGCCTGGATTCGTTCCAGGACCCGGATTGCCCGACCCGCCGCCAATAGCGGCAAGCCTTGCCGCAAAGCCGGCTTTCACCGTTCCATCCGGCAGCAGGCTGACGAAATTGGCAGCCGTGTCGATGCGGGTAACGTCCCGATGCTGCTCAGCCGCAGCAACCGCTGTTTCCGCCGATTGCGCCAGCAAGTCTGCATACGAGGCGTCAAGCAGATACAGATCACCGAACTGTCTAGCGTCCTTGCTCGTACCAATGCCTTGGTTGTATTCAATAAAGCCTGCGCGTCCCGCTCCGTCATTTTCGTTCAACAATACTGTCAATCCAATCGGATCGCGCTTCGAGAACGTGTAACCAGATCCGTGAAGCTCAGCAAACGGAATTACGATGTCGTAGACCGTTTGTTTATTTGCTTCGTTCCGCGCAATATCCGCTGTTACTCCGTTCAGCGTGCCTGTTGCCAATCCTTCAGGAGCGCGCCATCTCCATTTGGTAGCGACGCCGCTGTTCGTGACGGCAAACCCGAGCTCGCTTACATTTTTACTAGTGGCGCCGTCCTTTCTCGACAGGTCAATACCCAGCTGCAGGCTATCGCCTTGCCAAATATCGCCGTTCGTCCACGTTTGATGATGCGTATTATCCTTTGCCGTTACTTTAATGTACAAGTTGTCATCATCCCACTCGACTTCCGTCACGGCGCTCAGATCGTCCGGCCCGTTCCAGCTGCCGCCTTGGCTGCTGTAATGGCTAGGACTGGAAATGTCGATGATCGGCCGCACCGATTGTGCCGCATCGGCACGAGTCGCGAACGATTGCGCCGTTCTAACCGACGTCGTATAAGTAAATCCTCCCGCCAACGTCACTTTGTATTTCAGCGTGTCGCTCGACAAGTAAGGAAGCGGAATGGATACGCTGTCCAGCAGAGCAAGATTTTCGAACCGAATCGGCCCGAACAGGCTGCCGTAATGCTCCGGCGAAAGCAGCTCGATTTTGCCGGAAATCGGAGCAGGCTCCGATACGTTGGTCAGCTTCAGCGTTAGATTCGAATTAGCCGAATTTCCTTCGTCGAACGCCGTTTTAACAATATCAAGCGCAACAGGAACAAGATTCGTGCCCGACACGCGATCGAGCGCTTCGTTCGTCAGCTGCATGCCGCCTTTGAACAGGTTGTTCGTTACGATCAGCTTTTCAATTCCAGGGCCAGCATAGACATGTTCTGTATTCGGCTGCTGGAAATAGGAATTGTACAGCGTAACGTCGCCGCCGATCGCGTTAATGCCGCGCTCGCCTACTCGCGTGAAGTTGCTTTGCTGAATACTTACGTCGCCGGCGAAAATATCGAATGACCGCGTCGTATCGCCCCACATCGACGTGTTGAAGAAAATCGCCTTCGAATCGAATTGCTCACCTACAAGCACGTACACTTTATCGGACGTACTCATCGATACGAGCTCCGTATTAATAAATTGCAAGCCGCCCGGACCGGCGCTGTCCAGCACCGCCCCCTTCTTGCTGCCGTCCGTGCCGTGGCCGATAACGATCGCCTCCGGCCCGCTGCCGTTCTGCTCCTCGAAATGTATACCGTATTTGGAGCCATAGACAAATGTGTTGAAAATCGTTTCATTCGTCACGTCGCCGATACGGAACGCGTCCAAATGCTCTTTCTGGTACGACCATACCGCGTCAAAATCGGCATCCGTCGACGGGTGATTCGGATAAATGTTTCTTCCGTAATAGTGCGGATTGAACTGCACGTTCCGCATCAAGCCGCCATCCGCGCCTCCGCCAAGGAAAATCCCTTCGAGGAGCGGCGAGCCCGCCACGTAATCGATGTAATGGCCGCTCGTATTGTACGTGCCGAAATCGACCCCTTTATACGGGTTGACCAGCGTCGTGTCGATCAGATAGACGCCGCTGCCTTTGCCCTGCACTGTCCAAGCGTACGGCTTAACGACGTTCCAATTTTGTTTGTCATAGTAGACGGAAAGCCCGCGAATGCCTGCATCCTGCTCCAGCGATAGGAAGGCTTCACCATCCGGATCGTTCTCTCCGTAATTCGTAAACAGAACCGATCCTCCGCCGATCGTATGATGCGGCACATCCCATGAGCCGCGAAGCTCAACGCCGGTCGGAATCGTAAGCCGCTGCTCGACGCGATAGATGCCGGCCGGCAAATATACCGTGCCTCCCCCCGCCGCGCTTGCGTCGTCCAGCGCCTCTTGAATGGCGGCCGACGCATCGATTAAACCGTTGTTGTCGGCATCGTAAGGGGATGCTGTCACGTTAAACAACTCATTCGTCGCAGGACGCGGCTGCACTTCACGGTCAAGCGCCCCTACCGCAGGAAGCTGCTCGAGCGTGTATCTCGCATCCTGATGAACCGAAACATCAGCTCCGTCGCTCTGGTCATCGACGAGCAATGCGCCGCCATGACCGGAATTGACCGCATTCACTGCCGAAACTCTGCCTTCCAGCCGTACATGATTTGCATTCTTCGCAAATTCCGACTGCCCGATAATGAGCGAGCCGTTCTTCGCTGCGATTGCATAGCCGCCCGCTTGATCGTTCCAGTTCTCGAAGGTGCTGTTCTCGAACGATAAAACGCCGTTGCCTTCGTTCACAACCGCATGCTGCGGACTGCCGCCGAATACGGAACCGTTGAACTGTACGATCGATTGGAAGCCTCTAGTCGCATGCACCGCGATCGGATTTGTTCCTACGTTCGCCTTGAAGCTGCTGTCCGTAATCAGCAAGCCGAAGTCGTTGACGCCTTCGATTTTGAGCGCCACGTTGCAGTCTTCGATGCGAACCTTGTACATTTGCGCGTTCGCCGTTTCGAGGCTGCCTGTTCTTGTCGTTACTCGCATGCCAGTCTTAAAGCCGGAAATCGAAAGATTGGACATATACTCCCAGTCGGAGCGGCCCATCACGATTCCTTCCGCATTTGCCGTCATGTAGGCGAACAAATCGGATTGCGACGGCGAGCCTGGAAGACCGGAATTCGCCCAGACTGAAGGCGATAGGCTCACATCCTCCAGCCGTCCAATATCTGTCGTAAAGTCAAGGAAAATACCTGTTTTCAACGCCGTCCCGTAAACGTTCTTCACATAATGCAGCTCGTTCCAAACCGGGCCGATTTTAATGCCATTGTAAGCATTGACCAGCGTCACGTTCTTAATCGTCGCGCTGTCGCCGGACAGCTGCTCGAACGTCCAAGGATAAGCAACCGGATTGGTTATCGATTGCTCCGGATACCAGACGGACAAATTCGTCACGCCGCTCACCGGGGCCAGCTGCAGGAGGCTCGCTTCGTTCTCGTCTCCTTTACCTGCATAGGCAGCGAGCACCGTACCGAGCACTTGCCCGTTCGTCGATTCCGGATTCGCCCAGTCGCCGCGCAGCGTAACGCCGGTCGGCACAATCAACGAACGAGTCAGCTTGTAGACACCTGCCGGTGCAAAGACAACTCCGCCGCCATTATTGCCGGCCGCATCAAGCGCATCCTGGAACGATTGCGTATCATCTGCAATGCCGTCCCCTGCTGCGCCAAAATCACTGACGCTCATATCGGCGATGACGACATCGTCCGTTTCATAAAACGTATCGTACACTTTCGTTACCGAATTGACGACTCGCTGTTTGGCCTTCTTGACTGTTACAGAAGCGATTTGCAGCTCCGGATTATTGCCAAGCGATCCCGGCCCAGACACATGGAGGCGGAAATCGCCGTTGTTGTTCCGGTTGGCGAATTTCGCATCACCCAGCTTAAACGTACGTTTCTTCCAAGTATTCGTATCCGTGTACGTAAATTCAGGCGCGTCCTTGAAATCCGCCGTTTTCGAATCGTATTGCAGCTTCATGCTGCCGTTGCCGCGGTCGAAATATTCGACGATAACATAAACATCTTGATCGGTATTGTCGTAGAGGAAGCTGTCATCTACGTCAAAATAGAAATATAAGATGTTGTCGCTGTGCTCGGAGCTGCTGATCGTTTGGTTCGTTTTCCAATAACCTTTCCCATCCTCGATACCGGTCACCAGATGCGAAGGGTCGCCGTCGCCCGGTTTCGCCGTAATGCCGTTCAATACCGGCGTATCGCCAAGCATGATGCTAACTTGCTCTTCCGGCGCTTGCTTCGGCGTTTTCTTGACGGTGACGCCAGCCACCTTCAAATCGGGATTAAGTCCTCCGTTAATGCCTCCGCCCTCAATGCTCAGCCGGAAGTCGGAACCATTCGTCCGGTTGGCGAATTTGGCGTCGGTCAGCGTAAACGTATGGCGCTTCCACTGCTGTGTATTGCCGTACGTATGTACGCCGCTGTCTTTAAATTCGGCAGACTGCGCATCGTATTGGAGAAGAAAGCTGCCATTTCCTCCGTCGAAATAGTCTATTGAAACGTCGACGTTATAATCGGTGCTGTCATACAGGTAGCTATCGTCGACATTGAAGTAGAAATAGCTGATGCCTGAGGCTTTATCGGTCTGCCAATAGGATTTGCCTCCGGTTTCCCCAACGATATAGCCATCATCGGACGTATCGCCCGCCCTAGCGTCAATGCCCTGCTTATCGGGAGTCGCCCCCAGCGCAATACTCACTTCTTGGAGCGGCGCGTTTTTCGGAATCTTTTTCACCGCGACCTTCGCAAGCTTCATGTCGGCGTTCGTCTGATAGCTGGCTCCGCCGCCCTCGATGCCGATCCGGAAATCGGTGCCGTTCGCCCGGTTGGCAAACTTAGCATCGGTCAGCGAGAACGTATGTTGGTTCCACTGCTGCGTATTGCCATAAGAAAATAATGGCGCATCCTTGAAAGATGGACCGGCTGAATCATATTGCAGTACAATTTTGCCGTCGCCCTCATCGTAATAATCGATGGTTAATTCCACATCGTAATCGCTGTTGTCGAACAAAAATCCGTCGTCCACGTTCATATAAAAATAATAAGTGCCATCCGTTTTATCCGTCTGCCAGTAGGTGCTGCCTGCCACCGTACCGGTTTTCAGCCCTGCCTCATTGTCACCTGCTCTTGCCGTAATGCCGTTGGAAACGGCCGTATCGCCAAGGATAATATCCACTTGGTCTTGCGCTCCGGCGCCACCCGCCGCACCGACGGTCGGCAAGCCAATCGATGTGATTAGTAGCATGATCGCGAGAAAAACTGATATTCGTGTGCGCACCTTCACCCATCTCTTGACAATTTTCACTATTAAACCTCCCATGCATGCTAGATTTGTTTTTACAATTAGAGTGTAAAAAAGAGAAGCCGCCCTTCAAACGCAGCGGTCGGCTTCTCGGCAAGCGATTTACTTATTTTTTCGCGGCAAGAAACTCGTCGATTTGTCGTTGCGTCTCAGCAATAATTTTGTCGAGACCGTTTTTCTTCTGCAGCTCGATATAATCTGCTACCGCTTTCTCGGTATTCTTGGCAACGCCGAACTCAATCGGCTTGTTGAATTCTTCTACTGCCGTGTCGCGTTTGGCAATTTCGTTTTTCATCGCGTCTTCGGCAATAAACAGTCCGTCGATCGGCGAATTGATGTTTCTTGGCTCGTTGGCAAATTCAGCTTCCTTCACCCAGAAATCCGCTCCATACGTCATTGTAGGACGCATGAATTGCGGCTTCCAGAACGCCCATTGGCCGCCCCACTCCATGTAGTTGCTCGTCGTTGTTTCCATGCCTTCCGGATACTCGGCGGTTTCGCCGTTCAGCACGTACGTTTTGCCTTCGATACCGTATTGCACAAGGTCATAAAGTGTTTTGTCTGTCTCGATCATGTCGAGCAAACGGAGCACGCGTTCTGGATTTTTGGAGTTCCGGTTGATCGCCACGACGTTAGCCAAAGCTGTACGGTTGATGAAGCGTTTGTCCGGATACAGTTCCGCCGATTCCATCTTGTAGGCCGGATCGGCAAAGCCCGGATTTGCGCTTACCCACTCGTGGGAAGTAACGGTAAACAGCTTCTTGCCGTTGCGCCATTCCGCTGCTTCATCCGTTTTATCGATCATAGCGTCGCGGTTGATCAGATTGTCGTCGTACCATACTTTTGCCAGCTTAGCCGCTTCCAAATAGAAAGGCTGCTGCTCGACTGCTTGAATCGTCACTTTATCGTCGTTCAAGTAGAAGCCGAGGCCGTGGAAGTTCATATCCACCCATTCGTCGCGGATCATGATGAGCGATACCGGCGGCGTACGGGAAATACGTTCGTTTGGATACGCTTTCTTCAAATCGCGCAGCAAGCGGTCGACGTCTTCGATTGTCTTCACCGAGCCGCTCGGATAGTCGAGTTCGGCTTTCTCGATCAAGTCAGAACGCCAGCCTGTGAATTTGCGCTCGTTCATCTTCATCGTCCATGGCAGGCCGACGATTTCGCCGTTGACCGTCGCCGCAGCGAGCGTGCCTTGCTCCTCGTACTTTTTGTACAGGTTTGGAGCATATTTCGGCAGCAAATCATTCAAGGCCATGTAGGAGCCCTTCGCTGCCATTTGTTTATAGGACAGCCAGTCGCCGTCGAAGTTCATGTCCCAGTTGTCGCCGGATGCGGCCATAACAAGCATTTTTTCCTTAAAGTCGTTGAATGGAATAAAGTTAATGTCGAACTTGACGTTGAGGCCTTTTGCTTTTACGTACTCGCTCACTTTGCCCCATACTTCGTCCGTAGCCGCTTTCTTGTCGCCGCCGAAGTAGAACTTCAGCGTTACTTCCTCTTCCGGCTTTTCGCTTGGCGTTTCAGCCGAAGGCGAATTCGTCGCCGCGTTATTGTTGCTAGGCGGCGTGTTGTTGGTGCTCTTGTTGGAGCTGCATGCGGCAAGAATTAAGCTGAATACCATGATTGCGGCCAGCAGCAGCGGTAACCTTTTAACGCTCCTCATCATCTTGACCTCTCCCTTAGCTTGTCATTATATACTACACGGCAAAGCCGATATAGCCATTGAAAATTACCCTTTCACAGCGCCGACCATCAGACCTTTGACGAAGAAGCCCTGTACAAACGGATAGAGGAATATAATCGGACCGATCGTGATGACCGTTAGCGCCATCTTGATCGATTCGGACGGAATTTGCGCCGAGATGCGCTGCATGGCAGCAGCGTTGCTTGAGCTTTTCAAAAACTCAACGTTCGACACGAGTGTACGCAGCAGCAGCTGAAGCGGCTGAAACTCTTGCTTATCGACAAACATAAGTCCCAAAAACCAGTCGTTCCAGTAGGAAAGAGCGACGAACAGCCCGACTGTGGCCATAACTGGAAGCGATAGCGGCAGGATTAGCCTGTAAAAGATTTTGAAATCGCCCGCGCCGTCCATTTTTGCCGATTCGTTCATATCCTCCGGTATCGAGAGCATAAAGTTGCGGATCAGGAACATGTTGAACGCGTTGGCCAGCATCGGCAAAATCAGCGCCCACAGCGAGTCCTTCAAATCCAAGTAACGAACGCAGATGATATACCACGGCACAAGGCCGCCGTTAAACAGCATCGTTATAATAACGTAGATCGATAAAATGTTCCGGTATTTGAACGTTCGCCGGGCCATGGCGTATGCTCCCATGCTTGTGACGAGCAGCGACAATGCCGTGCCGGCCACCGTAACCAGCGTACTGATCCCGTAGGCGTCGAGTATGCGAGAAGAACCTAGCAGCAATATTTTGTAGGAATCGAGAGTGAAAGTTTTCGGCCATAGCCGATAGCCGTAATCAAATATGTCTTTCTCTGTACTCAGCGATCCCGAAACGACCATTAGAAACGGAAAGAGGCAGGATAAGCTGAACAAGGTAATAAAGATAACGATGAGCGTTTGAGAAAGCGTAATTTTTTTGCTAACCACGGTAGTTGCTCCTCCCTTGTCAGAATATCGCCGAGTCTCGGTCGATTTTGCGGGCGATGTAATTGCTTCCGATGACGAGCACGAAAGCGATCAACGATTGCATGAAACCGGCGGCGGAGGCCATGCCGATATCGCCGGACTTGCGCAGGCTTCGATATACAAATGTATCGATAACGTCCGTCGTTGGGAAGATAAGCGAGGCGTCGCCGACCATCGCGTAAAACATACTGAAATCGGCATTCATAATTTTCCCGACGGCAAGCAGCGTTAATATAATAATCGTAGGCCTCAGCATCGGGATGCTGATATACCGCATTTGCTGCCATCTGGAAGCTCCGTCGATCGCAGCGGCTTCATAGTACGAATTGTCGACCGAGGTCAACGCCGCTAAATAAATAATGGTGCCGTAACCGGTCACTTTCCAGCGGATTGTAACGACCAGAATAAGCGGCCATAGACTTGCTGTGCTGTAAAAATCGATCGGATTTGCGCCGAAGGCCGTCAGGACGCGGTTAATTAATCCGTTATCGAAGTTGAGCAGGTTATAGGCGAATACGCCAACTACAATCCACGAGATGAAGAATGGCAAAAACGTTAGCGATTGAGCAAAGCGTTTGAAGTATTTATTGCGAATCTCGTTCAGCAACAAGGCAAAACCGACTTCAAATACAAGGCCAACCGTTATAAACAAAGCGTTGAGCAGAATCGTATTGCGCACCGCCCGAAACGCCGTTTCGGATGAAAATAAATAATCGAAGTTATTGAGCAGCGGCTGCATCCAATCGCTTCCTAAAATGCCTTTCTGAAAATCGAAATCCTTGAAAGCGATAACAAGACCGAACAACGGCAAGTAGTTGAACAGGAATAGGAGCACTGCTACGGGCAGGAACATCAATAGTACGGTCCGATTTCTAAACAACTCCCCAATGACTCCAATTGATTTCATATCGATTTCCCTTCCCTCTTGTGATAGTTTCATTGTAGAGGAGCCGGCTATCGTAAACTATGAGCCATTCTTATCCTTTGTGGTTTTGTTTTATCCTCCTCCCCAGATTCACAATTCCCGGTTCAAAAAAAGAAAGCCGCCGCTGCCGGCGCCTCCCTCTTCTTCATCACCTTCTATAACTGTCGCGGTAAAACGCGATTCCCCAGTTTCACAACCGCCTCTTAACCCGCACCGGCCAGCTCCGGCTTCTCGCCTTCCTTCAAGATCGGGTGTCTTAATGTAATCGTCGTGCCGATCTCCGGCCCCGTTTCGATTTTAAGCTTGTAGGCGTCACCGAAGTACAGCTTGAGGCGCTCATTCACGTTGCGCAGGCCGACTCCTCCGCTTTTATGAATTGGCTTGTCGCTAAGCTCGCCCTCCTCCAATTGACTGAGCACCGATTGTGGAATGCCTTTGCCGTTATCCGCCACCTCAATCAGAATGTCGTTGCCGTCCCGGTGAGCCGTTATCATCATTTTGCCTTTGTCGAAGTCGCCGCGCACACTGTGCTGAATCGCGTTCTCGACAAGCGGCTGCAGCAGAAGCCGCAGGAACGGAAGCTCCGTCACCGACTCGTCCACCGAATAAAAGATGCGTACCGTTTTTCCCATACGAGCCTGTTCGATCGAGACATACGCTTTCACTTGCTCAATTTCACGGCGCAGCGTCGTAATTTCTTTCCCTTGATTGAGGCTGAGCCGAAGCAGGTTGCCAAGTGACGATACCATTTCGCTAATATCGCTCCGGCCGTGGTTTTCCGCCTTCCAACGGATCGACTCCAACGTATTATATAGAAAATGCGGATTAATCTGGTGGCTGAGCACCTGGAATTCGAGCGCTTTCTTATTCCGTTCGGCCTGCGCGGCTTCCTTGACCAAACCCTCGATTCGCTGTACAAGGCTGCCAACTCCCCGATAGAGCCAGCCCACTTCGTCCTTACGGGGCGACCATGGTACCAAATAACGAAGATTATCCGTTTCCAGCCTGCGCATAATGCGAACCAAATGGGCGATTGGCTGCGTATAGTAAGCCGTAATATAGAAGACTACGCTTAAACAGCAGAGTACATAAATAACGAGAAAGACGCCAAGTATCCGATTGATTTGATCAATCGTTCCCGTCAACTCTTGAAGCGGGGTCAGGCTGACAAGGCTCCATGGCTGATTGGCCATTTTCACATAAGTCGCCAAGTACGTTTGCCCGTTAATTTCGATCGACTCAGAGCCGGAGTCGCCGCTCATCGATTCGATAAACGTGTCGGATGGAAACTCCTTTCCAGTCCATTCATTGGACGTAGAATCGTAATGAACGATGCCGAGCTCATTGATCAGCAGCAGCTTCTGATTGTTCAGCTGATCGGACGGCGAGAAATAACGCTTCAAATAATCCTCCGACAAATCGGCGGAGATCATCCCCCTCACCTTCGAGTCGTAAAGTCCTGTGAAGCGCTTGACGTAAGTAAGCAGCGGCTTCCCGTATTTCCCGCGCTCTGGCATCGTTAAATACCAGGTTGGGCTGACGTTATCAAGGGAATGGCGGAACCAGTATTGTTCACCTACTGAAACCGATTCGTCGATCGAACGCATATATGAAGGATACATGCTCGGCTTCGTCGGGTACACTTTCAAACGGAAAGCATCAACGTCTGTGGCCGATTGATGAAGCACGGTCAGCATATTGCCGGCGAACATTTCCTCCTCGTATTCGTTCAACGTTTCGTCGGACAGCAACTCCTGCACCTTTTTATTGCCGATGACTTCGTTGACCTGTTCATTTAAGGAATTTAAATAGATTTGGAAGCTTTTCCTCGCCTGCTGCAAATAGCTCATCGTCATTTTCGTATTCGTATCGGAGATGCCTTCAACCGCTTTAACGCTGGCGTAATTGGCAAACAGCAAAAACGGGATCAGAATAAGAATAAGAAAAATAATAATGACGCGATTGCGGAACGATGACGCTAACCGTAATGATACTTTTCTCACCCGCCATACCGCCTTTCGTTAAATTGCCCTCGATTGCTCGGCAGCCGGCTCAACGAAATCGTCGGCGCTGTGCCAAAAACGAATAACATTTCCCCTTAAAGTTTGCTTTCTCCTCATTGTGACAAATCATCCGATTCTTTACACTATTTTCGTAATACCTACTTTTTTACGGAAATGAGGAACGAGTCATGACGGCATCCAAACGGGTAGTTCATGTCATCTCCCACACCCACTGGGATCGGGAATGGTATATGCCTTACGAAGCTCATCACGTCAAGCTGATCGAAACGTTGGACACGCTGCTCGATACGTTCGAGAACGACCCGGAATTCCGCAGCTTTTATTTGGACGGACAAACGATCGTTGTCGAAGACTACTTGCAGGTGTATCCGGAGAAACGGGAACGGATTCAGCAGCTATGCGACGAAGGCAAGCTCTCGCTCGGCCCCTGGTATATTTTGCAGGACGAGTTTTTGACAAGCGGCGAAGCCAATGTTCGCAATTTGCATATCGGCCGTCGAGACGCCGCGGCATTCAAGTCGTATTCGAGGCTCGGCTACTTCCCCGATTCGTTTGGCAACATGGGGCAGGCCGCACAATTGCTGAAAGAAGCGGGCATCGATACTGCCGTTTTCGGCCGCGGCGTAAAGGCAACGGGCTTTAATAACCGGGTTAGTGAAGGCGCTTCGCTGGAATCGCCTTACTCCGAGCTCATCTGGCAATCGCCAGACGGCTCCAGCGTGCTTGGCATCCTCTTCGCCAACTGGTACAACAACGGCATGGAAATACCGGTGGATCCGGCAAAGGCGAAGCCCTATTGGGAGCTGCGGCTGTCCCGCGCCGAGCAGTTTGCCTCGACCCGGCATCTGCTCCTAATGAACGGCTGCGATCACCAGCCGGTACAAACAAATTTATCAGCTGCGCTTCGCACGGCTAGAGAGCTGTTTCCCGATTACGAATTCGTCCATTCCAACTTCGACGATTATGTGCAAGCCGTTAAAGCGGAAATGCCGCGCACGTTAAGCGTTGCCGAAGGAGAGCTTCGCGGCCAGCAAACCGACGGATGGTACTCCTTGGTCAACACCGCCTCCGCTCGCATCTATATCAAGCAGCTGAATCAACGGAATCAGACGCAGCTGGAGAAAATTGCGGAGCCGATGGCGGCCATCGCCCACGGTCTCGGCAAGCCTTATCCGCACGCTCTGCTCAACTACGCATGGAAAACGCTGATGCAAAACCATCCGCACGACAGCATTTGCGGCTGCAGCGTTGACGAGGTTTATCACGAAATGGAAACCCGTTTCGCCAAGAGCACCGAGGTCGGCAAACGTTTGACGGCTGAAAGCGCCGCTTTCATCGCCGCCAAGATCGGCACTTCCGTTTTTTCGGAGCATGGCGAGGAGGCAACCCCGATCGTCTTGTTCAATACGAGCGGCTACGAAGGCTCGTCCGTCGTGACGGCGAAGGTTGAGCTGTCCCGCCGCTTCTTCGACCAAAGCGAAGACCCGGTGGCCATCTCCGCCGAGGTTGCGGCCCGAACATTCGCGAACGGTTTTCTGGTTGATGACAGCGGCGGCTTCGTTCCGCACACCGTGGAGGATCTTGGCGTCCGGTTCGGTTACGAGCTGCCCAATGACCGTTTCCGTCAGCCTTATATGGCCCGCACGCTGCGGCTGACGTTCGAGACCAGCGCTTTGCCGTCCATGGGCTATCGGACATTCGCTTGGATTTCACAGCGGGAGCTGTCAGCTACCAGCAAATCGTCGTCTTCTCCATCGCTCGTTAGCAATGACGGCCGCCAGCTTGAGAATCGTTTTCTCAAACTGACGATTGAGGAGGACGGCAGCTATTCGATCACGAACAAAGAGAGCGGACAATCGTTCACCGGTCTTGGCGTTTACGAGAATATCGGCGACATCGGGAACGAATATATTTTCAGACAGCCGGAAGGCGATTCGCCCGTGACGACGAGAGGGTCGCAAGCGGCTATCCGCATTGTCGAAGACGAGTCTTACCGAGCGACCGTGGAGATTACGCATACGCTGACGATCCCCGCCAGCGCCGACGAGCGGCTCGTCCAAGAAATAGAGACGATGACCGAGTTCCGGTTGCGGAAGGCAGGACGTTCCGGCGAGACGGTCCCGCTTACGATCGTCACTCAATTGAGTCTCGAGCATGACGGCCGCGGTGTGCGGGCGCATGCACAGATTGACAACCGCTCGAAGGATCACCGCCTTCGCGTCCTGCTCCCGTCCGATGCGGACGCATCCGTTCATTTCGCCGATTCGGTATTTGAAGTCGCAAAACGTCAATCCGAGCCTTCGGCAGTATGGGAAAATCCAAGCAACTGCCAGCATATGCAAGCTTTTGTCGACGTTCACGACGACAGCCGAGGGTTAACGATCGCCGGCAAAGGCTTGAACGAATACGAAGTACTGCTTGACGTCCGCAACACGATTGCGCTAACGCTGCTGCGGTCCGTCGGCGAGGTTGGCGACTGGGGCGTCTTCCCTACACCGGAAGCGCAATGCTTGGGCTTACAAGAAGCGGAATGGTTGATTCTCCCTTATGGCGGAGCGAATGAGCGCTTTTCCGCTTATCGGGAAGCTTACCGGTTCCAGGTTCCCGTGACCGTCGTGCAGATCGGCTTGCAAGCAGGCGAGCTTGCGCTCGCGTACAACTTCCTAGCTTGGCAAGGCGACGGCCTAGCGTTCTCCAACCTGAAAATTAACGAAGAACGCGGCGACTGCATGGCAAGGTGGTTTAACCTGTCGCCAGAAACAACGAAGCTTAGCCTCTCTCCAGACGGCGCATCCGAATGCTACAACAGCACGATTATGGAAGATGCAAGCTCCGAGCGCGTAGAGGGCGAGCTAATTGTCGGTGGCTGTAAAATCGTCACCATCGGCTACTCTGCAAGACCGGCTGCACGAAACTGACATCACATGAAAGAGGCCAATTCCTACGGGCAAACGATTTTGCTCTTGGAACTGGCCTCTTTGCTTGCTTTGCTTACTTTGCTTGCTTTGCTTGCTTTGCTTGCTTTGCTTGCTTTGCTTGCTTTGCTTGCTTACTCTTCTACGATGCCTCTTTGTCTGCGATATTCCTTTGGCGTGCAGCCTACTTGCTTCTTGAACAGCTTCGAGAAATGGACCGGGTCTTTGTAGCCGACCTGATAAGAGATTTGATAAACCTTAAATCGTACGTCGCCCAGCATTTCCTTCGCTTTGTCGATGCGAATATCGGTCAAATATTCGAGAAATGTTTGCCTCTTCTCTTTTTTGAACAGCTTGCTCAGCCATACGGGAGTGACATGAACCGCAGCAGCAACGCTTTGCAGCGTCACGCCTTCCGCATAATCGCGCTGCATAATTTTTTCCGCCTCGCATACGATCTGGCTTTGCGACGCCGACATCTTACGGAAATCGGCCGCCGTCTCCTTCAAGATCAGTTCCACCTGCAGCCGCAGCGATTGAAACGTATCATACTGCTCAAGCTGCTCCCAAAGCGCAATCGGATTCGTTTTCCACGATTTATTCGAGACACCTGCCGCTGATGCCCGCTTCAAAACCTCAAACAGCCATTCGAACCATTTT
Source organism: Paenibacillus sp. NPDC058071 (assembly GCF_042885235.1). Taxonomy (NCBI): domain Bacteria; kingdom Bacillati; phylum Bacillota; class Bacilli; order Caryophanales; family Paenibacillaceae; genus Paenibacillus; species Paenibacillus sp. NPDC058071. The sequence continues at coordinate 116,774 of NZ_JBHVSK010000005.1, read as the reverse complement.
TGCTGAATATCCCTCAAATGAGCCGGCTGCCGCGCATTCATCATCCCGACTAAGCGATCCATACCGGACGAAATATCTTCATCCGATCCGAACCGGATAAGATCAAGCACCTCCTCGGGCTCAGCCATCGACAGGTCGCCTCCGTCGCTTTCCTCGTAGCTGCCATGCGGGGTAAACAACCTGTTTCCGCCATATACCGCTTTTTGCTCTAGAACACTGACCGCCTCATTATAAATTTCATGGAGCTGCTCGAAGCTTCCGGGCGATTTCGGTATGCCTGCGCTCGCCTCCACTTTGACGTAATCATTGATTCGTTTAATGCACAGCTGCGCGATATTGCTGCCCAAATCGGCCTGTTGCGTGCGCACGTTGCTGAGCAGCAAAATGACCCATCGGTTGCCGCTGTCCATACAAAGCGCAAAAGGAAACGGAAATTCCTCCTCAAGCGTCTGGTTGACTACATTGCCGATGCCGAACAAAATCAAATCCTTTTCCTGGCTTCGACGATTTTCGACCGCCTTCAAATCGTCGGCCTCGATGACGATAACCGTCATTGGCTGATTGGCGATCCACTCCAAATTGAGCGAAGCGAGCCGATGACGCCGACGGACCTCTTTATACGGATCATATTCCTGTTCGAAAAGCTCTCGCAGCAGCTCTTCCCGCATTTTCGGTATCGCAAACTTCACCTGATTAAGCAGTTGCTGCTCGTTTTGCTCCTCTAACTTTCTTCGATGAATGCTCTCCATCGCTTTTCCAACGATATGCTCCAGTTCATGCATGTTGATCGGCTTGAGAATGTAATCCATCGTGCCGACCTGCATCGCCTGCTTCACGAAACCGAAATCGTCGTAGCCGCTAATGACGACCGTCTCCGGACAATAGTTTTCTAACGGCTCTAGGGAACGGAGAAACTCCAGTCCGGACATCCGGTTCATTTTTATATCGGTCACAATCAGATCCGGACGGACGTCGGAAGCAAGCGCAAGCGCTGTATCGCCGTCGTCGGCCACCAATACCTCTTCAATCCCGTACGCGTCCCAAGGAAATCGGTTACGCAACCCTTCGCGAATCTCGAATTCATCATCGACAATTAAGGCACGCAGCATCCGTTCACCATCCTTCTTCAAGTAATCCATCGCATTCTGTTTGTTCGTCGAACAGCGGGTCAATCTATTTCCATACTACTCGACCGGATTTTGGATTGCACGGGGGTAAAACAAAACTTTATAGGGTAGTTTTAAAAGTGTTTCAGCATTTTTTGAAACCGCTGTCATCTGTAGTTCCAGATAGAGCAATTAAATTCCTTCTTATCCTGAACGGCAATTCAATTGCGGCCAAAGTGTGCGTGTGAGGAAAATGCTTCCTATCTGCTCCTTTAATACTTGAAAGTGTTCAATTCTGCAGCTACAGGGATTATGTACTAAAAATCATATATATTGCGACGTAAAAGTGAGAATGAAGTAATTATATATGAAAATTCATATATATTGGGACAAAAATAAAGAAATTGGTCAAATATGTATGAAAAATCATACATATTACTCAAAAAGTAGTCCTTTCAGGATATTATATATGATATTTCATACACATTTGAATTAGGGGTGGCGAAAAACGGTTGCATATAGGAGATAGGAGATAGGAGATAGGAGATAGTACGATCGAATAATTGAATAATGGAATAATGGAATAATTGAATGATCGTATGATCAAATGAGGGAATGATGGAATGATGATGCGTTGAATTGTTGGAACGAGAGGGGAGAGGAACGTTAGTCCGTTTAGAGTCAGGGCGACATTCGAATATTAATAAAAATGGCGTTGCAGGGTTCATCCCCTGCAACGCCATAATGCGTTAAAGCTACCTCTAAGAAGAAAGCTCCTCTTCCGTTTAACCACTTCGGCTAAGTGGCAGTCTCGGCGCTTAGCCGACCAATTCGTCCAGTCCGCGAACAACGATGTTCGCCGCGCCGAGAATCTCTTTCGTGCCGATGCCGACAACGTACATGCCTGCTGCAATCGCCGCCTGCACGCCCGCTTCCGCATCCTCGTAAACGACGCAATCGGCCGGAGTCAGACCGAGCTCGCTGCAGCCCAAAGTGAATACTTCAGGGTCCGGCTTCGCCTTCGACACCTTCGTGCCGTCCACGATAGCATCGAACAGATCCAGAATGCCGACTTTTTCTAAAATAAACACCGCGTTTTTGCTCGCCGAGCCGAGCGCAATTTTCACGCCTTGCTCCTTCAGCTGCAGCAAGTACGCTTTTGCTCCAGGCAGCAGCTCCGACTCATCCATGTTGCGGATATACTGCAGGTACCGCTCATTCTTTTCTTCCGCAAGACGGGTCTTCTCGTCCTCGGACAGTGTGACCCCGCCTACTTCCAGCACGATTTCCAGCGATCTTGTGCGGCTGACGCCCTTCAGTCTTTCGTTGTCCGCTTCGGTAAAATCGAAGCCCAAATCCTGTGCCAGCTGTCTCCAAGCCAAGAAATGATACTTTGCCGTATCGACGATAACGCCATCCAAATCAAATAGTGCCCCTTTAAAATCTGTACGCATGCTATTCACCGCTTTCCGTGTTGTTAAAGGCGAATCGCCAGCCGATTGCCCGGCTCCGCCGCCAATTGTTGTCCGCCTATCTCAAAAACTTGCGCCGAACGATTGCTTGCATCCGCCTCGATTGCAACTTCCGATGACGTCAGATGAAGATGGAAGCTTTGTCCCAAAATCCGTACCGGAAGCGAAATCGACTTCCAGCCTTGCGGCAGCGCAGGCTTCACGACGATCGTTCCTTCTTGGAGACGAATGCCGGCGAAGCCTAGAGCGGCTGCCATCCAAGCGCCGCCGTTGGCAGCCGGATGCGTTCCGCCGATGTACAGCGTTCCGACGTACTGCTTGGAATCGCCCGTCAGGTCGATCGTTGCTGTTTTCATAAAATATTTATAAGCCCAATCCGGCGAGCCGATATCGGACGCGACAAGCGCGTAAATGCAGGAGCTAAGGCTGGAACCATGTTCGGTGCGAGGCTCGTAATATTGCCAGTTGGCCTTCTTCACGTCTTCCGAATAACGATCCTTCAGCAAGTGAAGCGTGAGCACGACGTCGGCCTGCTTCAAAATTTGCGTCGTTGTCGCTAGTCCGTTGCCGCCGCCCAAATATTCGTTCTTGTTCAAAATTCGCGACTTCAGCGTCGGAAGTTCGACGTCCTCAAGCTTGAAGTAACCGTCGAACTGTTCGATCAGCAGCGTCTCCGAATCCGGCTGAGGAACGTACAGCTCCGAGTGCATGGCGCGCAAATGCTCCAAGTCTTCCGCGTAAGCCAGCTTCTCGATCAATTGCTCATAGAAAGCCGGATGTTTCGCTTGCAGCAGTTCGATCGTTTGCAGCGCGGTTTCCAGCGTCCGGCCGACCATGGCGTTCGTAAATGCGTTGTTGTTCACACGCTCGTGGTACTCGTCCGGTCCCGTTACGTCAAGCAGTTCGTAACGGCCTTTATCGACTTTGTAGTAAGAGTAGGAATGGAAAAATCTTGCGCATTCCAAAATAACCTCGGCGCCGCCTTCCAATAAGGCGCTGTCGTCGCCTGTGAAGCGGTAATACTCCCAAATGCCGTGCGCGGCGTCCGCGCTAATATGAATTTGTTTATCACGGAAATAAGTACGCATCGGACGATTCGTAAAGACATCGGTCACATTAAACAGCGTGCAAGCGTCGTCGCCTGATTCTTGACTTTCCCAAGCATAATAAGCACCGCGGAAGCCGTACTCCGCCGCTTTTCTGCGCGCTCCGTCCAGCGTATGAACCCTATACATAACCAAATTTCTGGCGACCTCCGGCTGGCTGTACAGAAAGAACGGCAGCATAAACATTTCCGTATCCCAGAAAACCGCCCCTTTATACACTTGCCCGGACAGTCCGCGAGCCGGAATCGATACCTTCTCCGATTCGGTCGGCGCGATGATATGCAGCTGATAAAGGCTGTAGCGAAGCGCGAATTGCGCCTCGTCATCGCCTTCGATCTCGACGTCTGAAGCGGCCCATTTTTGCTCCCATTCCCGCTCGTGTTCTGCCAACAAGCTCTCGTAGCCTGTGTTCAACGCTTCCTGCACGCTGTTAGCCGCCGCTGTTGTCGTTGCGGAACGGTCTTCACCGTAACGGACGGAAATGTATTTCGTGAACGAATACGTTTGCCCCGCCGCACAGCGAAAAACTATTTTCCGGTACGCGCCTTTATCGGTCCGAACGGCCGTTTCTTCACCGTCGATGCCCGCGAGCACGACGCCTTCAGCTACGCTAACTGTCTGACGAAGCTCGTGCGTCAGCGCAGACAAGCTGACGATCCCGTCCTTCTCTACCGTCTCGAAAACTTCGAGATGCGGACCGTTAATATCCCAAACATCGCCGTCAATGCCGGTTTCCACCGTCAATTCGGCGTCTTCCGAGCAGCGCACGTCCACTTTCAGCACAATCAGATCAAGACGGCTCATACTGACAAAACGGGTCGAGCGGATTTCCGCCTTGCCGCCGCTTTGCGTCGCGAACGTCGTAGCCCGATGAAAGGTTGCGTTGCGTATGTTAAGCGATTGTTCATGCGATTCGTAACCGGACGACAGCAGGCTAAGCGGTTCGCCGTTGTAAAACCAGCGAGTCGACAGCCCATTTGGCGCATTGACCGGCTCCCGCCATTGGTCTCCGACTTTGTCGTATAGGCCAGCTGGCGTGCACGCCGTCAGTTGCTCCTTCGTAAATTCCTCCAGTGTTCCACGATAACCGAGCGCTCCATTGCCCAGCATAAACTTGTTCCCGTTAATCGTAATCCTTTCCGGATCAAATCCGGATTGTTCCACGATCCAACTCACAGTAATCTCCTACCCTTCGGCTCTGAATATCCCCTCTATTATATAAAAGGCGAATTCAGGCCAATAGGCGCATTCCTATCGAAATGATGTTCGATTCCAAGATGTTTTGCAGCAGTCCTGTAGACCCATTGCGGGGAGATCGGATGATCACCAAAAAAGATCATAAAAAATAGGCCAACCAGAAAATACTGGTTGACCTGATAGTAGAAGCAGCCGGATAACGAACCGCCCCCCATGGCATTCGCCATATAAAGGGAGCACAGTCCAGTACCGGCTGCTCTTCAATTTTTACTTAGCGCCAAGCTCCTTCGCCAGCTTCTCGGCTCCGTCGAAGATCGAGTAGCTGTAACCCCAGAACTGGTTGAAATCAATGACGTAAATCGCTTTGTTTTGAATAGCTTTCAAGCTTTGCAGAGCGGGATCGGCGTAAAATTTCTTGATCGTCTGCTCCGGATCTGGAGCCCCGCTGTAGTACGAAAGCAGCAAAATGTCGGGATTCGTCGCGATCAGTTGCTCACGGCTAATTTCACCCGTTAAATCGCCAAACGCGTTTTTCAGCCCAAGCAGGCCGAGAACTTCCGCTTGGAATGTATCGGTATTCCCGCTGTAAACGGCGATAGCTCCTTCGCCTGCATCCGAAGAGTAAGCAAACGTTTTGCCGCCGACGGCAGCAGAACCGTCCTTAATCGCCTGAGCCCGCTTCTTCAGCTCTTCAATATAAGCGGCTGCGTTGTCCTGCGCGTCGAAAATTTGTCCGATTTGCGCAATATCGTTATATAAGCTGTCGAGCGTAGCGCCTTTGATGCTGGTACTTTGCACGAATGTCTTAATGTTCAATGCGTTTAGTGCATCGACCGTGCCGACTCCCCAGTCCGCATCGGCGAACAAGTCGCCGCGTCCGAGCACGAGATCCGGTCCTGCTCCTACAACGAGCTCTTTGCTTGCATAATCTTTGGAGATGACCGGAATTTTCTTGAACTCTTTCGCTACGTCCGGGTCTCCTCCGCCATAAACGGCAGCCACTCCGACCATTTTATCGGTCAATCCCAGCTTAATAAGCAGCTCAGCCGCCCCTTGTGTATTAGCGACCACTTTCTCCGGCGCTTTATCAAATGTTTGCGATTTGTCGCTCCAGCTTCCGCCCTCGCCAGAAAGCGAGTAGTTTTTCACCGTAAGCGGATAGGTAGTTTTCCCTCCGGCTGCCGACGTTTCTTCCGGCTTCCCGCCGTTATTTGCATTTTCGGTCTGCTGACCGGCTCCTTGATTGGCATTGCTATTTCCTTTTCCGTTATTCGCCGCATTCGAACCGCAGCCTGCGGCCAGCAGCAGCGTCAAAATGACGGCTAACAGCGGCAGCATCGTTTGTTTAAAAGCTTTCATTCCCCTATCTCCTTCTCCTCGAACCTTGTTTATGTTTGTTATCGAACCACTCGTAGCATACAAGACAAATTTGAACGTTGTCAATGAGAAAGATTATCATTGACAACAATTATCATTTTCACTTATATTCTTTGAGAGGGCTCTATTACGCAAAATGTAGACAGGAGTTTATTTGTTTATTTGCTCGGCCCAATCACTTATATACGGAAGGGTTATCACTCATGCAAACTGCCAGTGCCGAGCCGTCTTCGGCAAAACCATCCATTATTCATACTAGAGCCGGCTTCTTCACGATTATCGGCGTACTCGTCGCAATCGCCTTCTTCTCGGTCGTCGCAGCCGTTTCGTTCGGCCAAGTCGATATCCCGCTCTCGCAGTCCTACCGTATTCTGCTACATCAATTAACGGGACTGCAGATCGGGAACCCGGAAGATTTACAAGCCGGCTCCTTTGTCGATATTATTTGGAAAATTCGTTTCCCGCGCGTTTTGTTGGCCATGTTCATCGGCGCTGGGCTCACGCTATGCGGCACAATCATGCAAGCAGCCGTGCAAAACCCGCTTGCCGATCCTTACATTCTCGGCATCTCGTCGGGCGCAACGCTGGGCGCTACCTTCGCTATCTTGGTCGGCTTCGGCTCGATCGGCCTGATCGGTCAAACGGGCGTCGCCTTCTGGGCGTTCGCTGGAGCGCTCGGCGCAGCGATACTTGTACTGACGCTCGCCGGCGCAGGTGGCAAGATCACCTCCGTCAAACTTGTTTTGGCCGGTATGGTCATCAATGCGCTATGTACTGCATTCTCCAACTTCATCGTTTATTTTGCAAACAACGCTGAGGGCATCAAAACCGTTACCTTCTGGACGATGGGCAGTCTGGCCGTAGCCAACTGGGAACGCCTTCCGCTCATCGCAATCGCCGTTATACTGTCTTGCGCCTTTTTCCTGCTGCAACCCCGCATTTTGAATACGATGATGCTGGGCGATGAAGCAGCTGTTACACTTGGGATCAATTTGAGCGTTTACCGCAAAATTTACATGCTTTTCTCTGCATTAATTACAGGCATTATGGTAGCCTCCTGCGGCATGATCGGCTTTGTCGGTCTCATTATTCCGCATATGGTGCGTGGACTCGTCGGTTCCGACCATCGCCGGATGCTGCCGACCGCGATTTTGTTCGGCGCCATTTTCCTGATTTGGGCCGATGTAATCGCTCGTACCATCGTTCCTAGCGTAGAGCTTCCAATCGGCATTATTACGGCGCTCATTGGCGGACCGATGTTCATGTACATGCTTGTTAAAAAAGGGTATGCGTTTGGGGGGAGATAACAATGAATTTAAAAGTGGAACATTTATCGGTCTCATTCGCAGACACTGCAATAGTGAAGGACGTATCGGTCAGGGTGCGCGATAAACAGTTCGTCGGCCTGATTGGTCCGAACGGATGCGGCAAGTCGACACTGCTTAAAAGCATTTACAAAGTAATTAAGCCGAGCCAGGGCGAAGTTTTCTTGTCCGATATGAACGTAATCAAATCGAACCCGAAGACGGTATCGCAAAAGCTTGGCGTTGTCGGCCAATTCAATGAATTGAGCTTCGACTTCTCGGTTCAGGAAATGGTCATGATGGGACGAACGCCTCATAAGGGCTTGCTCGAAACGGACAGCGCCAGCGATTATCAGATCGTAGACGAGGCGCTGCGCAAAGTTAATCTACAAACTTATGTGAACCGCAGCTACAACTCGTTGTCCGGCGGCGAAAAACAGCGCGTCGTGCTCGCCCGCGTGCTGGCGCAGCAGCCGCAGTTTCTTATTCTCGACGAGCCGACCAACCATCTCGACATTAAATATCAGCTGCAAATCTTAACGATTGTCAGACAGCTCGGCATCGGCGTTTTGTCTGCGCTGCACGACTTGGAGCTGGCCGCCGAATACTGCGACTACTTATATATGATGAAAGACGGGCAAGTCGTCGCAAGCGGAACGCCCGAAGAGCTTTTGACGAAAGAGCGGATTCTGGAAGTTTTTGACGTGTCCTGTGAAATCTATCGTAATCCGGTCACCGGCGGTCTCGGTATCGCCTATTTGGCCACAACTTAAAAAACGAGAGCAGCCCGCTCTCGCTCCAACCATGCCAAAAACCGTCCTTATCTCTGAACTGTCCCCCAAAGCGTTAGATGGTGTCTAACAATTGGGGGTAGTTCATCTCAAGGCGGTTTTTTGGCATCATCTTCATCGATATTTTCACAATAAAATAACCGAACGGCTCCGTTTAGGAAGCGGCTCGGTTGTTCTGAACGAAAATGGTCCGAATTGCATTGCTGGCGGCACATCTCCGCGCTCATCTTATAATCTCGGTTCAATGTTCCCGAGAAGCGCTGCTGCATTTTTATAAAATCGCGATATAAATTTCGGTGTTTCCGTTCGGACTGTACTTTTCGAAATCCCAAGTGTACGCCCGCCGGAGCGTCCCTTCCTGCTCGCGTTCCCAAATGTTTTGCCACGCGCGTACGACCGACAGCTCGTCGGCTTCATCCACTTTAAAAATCTCGTAATTGGCGTGTTCCGACAGCTCTACCAAGGCTTCGCCCTCGCTGCCCTCTACTGCCACAGCCAACGTATAATCCCCTTTATAATCGCTCTCATAATCGTAATACACGCCGTATAGAACTGTATTTTGGCCCACGAGCTGGCGGGAAGCTTCCGCCCACAGGCTGTTTATTTTTTCTACACATTGCTCGTCTGCAAAATTATTCGTTCGAATGCTGTTGATAACGGAGAACTTCATTTCAAAACGCCCTCTCTCGCCCTATGTTTTCCATTAGCAGGACTACCGTTACAATAGCAAGAATTTGGTTGCCGAGCAACTGTTAAAAGCATCGTTGACAATCTTCCGTTCATCCCCTAAAATTCAGATAGTTAAGTGCTTAACTATTTTAAAAGGGAGAACTGCTTCATGAACGAATTGCAACAATATGTACTGGATTTGCCGCTGCCGAATCAAGTTTTTTTCACACTCGTGGAAACAACCGCCCAATTGGTCGACGTATCCGAGCAATATTGGCAGTCCAAAGGAATTAGCGGTGCTAGAATTCGTCTCTTAGTCGAGCTGATGAAGGAAGGCGGTACGCTGTCCCCTTCAGTCCTCGCTCAAAAGATCGGCGTCACCAAAGCGAATATCAGTCTGCTTCTAACCCCGCTGGAAAACGACGGTTTAGTACAGAGAAAACCTCATGCCGAAGATGGCAGAAAATGGGTCATTTCGATTACGGATAAAGGTCGATTTCTTTTGCAGCGACATTTGCCCGATAACCGGCAAGCCGTTGCAAACCGCGTGCAAGCGTTGGACGAGTCGGAGTTGACACAGCTTCTCTTCCTATTAAATAAGCTGAAACGGGGGTAACGCTTCCGCCCGACTTTTTAGTTAAGTCCTTAACTATTTATTTGAATTCTATTTGAAGGGAAGAACATTCATGCCGATTATCATTACAGGAGCAAACGGCAAGCTGGGACAGCTAGTCATTCAACGTCTTGTTCGCAGTATCCCGCTAGATCAGATCATCGCTTGCGTTCGCCGTGCTGAATCCGCAAAATCACTTGAACAACTGGGAGTAGAGGTGCGGCTTTGTGATTACGATCGCCCCGAGTCGCTTGAACAGGCCTTTATCGGGGCCTCCAAGCTGCTTTTTATTTCAAGCTCTCATCCCGATGACGATGTTCGTTTGCGTCAGCATATCGCGGTGATTGAAGCAGCCAAACTAACGAAGGTTGAACATTTGCTCTATACCAGCTTCGCTTATCCTGATAACGGTTCGAGCCCGCCTGTCCCACTGCATCTTGCGACTGAACAAGCCATCCGGGCTGCGAAAATTCCTTTTACTTTTCTGCGGAACGCGTTGTACATCGATTTTATCGGCGCCCTCGATCTGAATGCGGCTATTGAAAAAGGGACTCTGACAGTCCCGCCGGGCGAATGGCGATTCAATTCGGCAGCTCGTTCCGATCTCGCTGACGCGATTGCTGCTGTACTGACAGCGCCCAATGAAACGAATCGCATTTACGAACTAACCGCGTCCACCCCATGGACATTCGATGATTTGGTTGCCGCGCTGTCAGACATCTCAGGGAAATCTATCACGCTTGAAATTGACCCGGGCATTCAACATTGGATTTACAGGTTTTTAAGCCGCATCAACACGTCGTCGGTTTCGTTGGATATGGAGCGTTTAATGGGCCGTCCGGCCGCTTCGCTAAAAGAAAACGTTGCTTCCATCCTCTCAACAGCTCCTGGCAAGTGAACCACTGCCGAGTAAGTCAATGCGGAGATTGATAGTTCGAGCGTTATTTTACGGAAGTCCGAAGCATCGCTGTCCGCGCACCTTCTCTCGTGCAGCAGCGGTGCTTCGAAGCGGCGCGCTCCCGCATGGTTAGCCGAGAAAGCCCATCCGCCTCTTGACCTCATTTGTATTTTCCGTCGAAGTCAACAACTCAAGCAGCTCGAATGCCACCTCGAATGCGGTTGAAGGATTATAGGAAGTAATAATATTGCCGTCTCTTACGATCGGCTGGTCCGGCACGATGACGGCCCCCGTCTCCGCCAGTTGAAGCTGACGTTTTCGATCGTTCAGGTTGTAGGTGGTCGCCCTTCTCCCCTGCAATACCCCGCTTTTGCCAATCGGCAGCGCACCAACGCATATAGAGGCAATGAATTTGCCCTGCCGGTCGAATTCCCGGATCAACTCAAGAACATCAGAACGATAAGCGTCCTCGTAAAATCCAGCCTCTTCGAAACCACCCGGCAGCGCCAGCGCATCAAACTCGGCAACCGTCACTTCATCAATCGTTTTTTCTGGTATGACTGTGAAATTCCACGTGCACGTTAATTGCGCTCGGGTGCCGACCGTCACGAGCAATGTTGAGCCGTCGCCCTCATCCTTATTCCATCCAAAAACATCCGTGAACACGCTCGCCTCGACCGCTTCAAAGCCGTTTGGCAGCAGCAGACATATTTTTTTCATCGCCATCATCTCCTTTTCCCAGTAGAATAAGCTATAAGCATTCATTAGTAAAATTGAAATAACTAAATATAATGTTCAGAAAAGCTAATGACAAAATCGAACTCAGGAGGCGATCGTATCGAAATCCGGCAATTGCAAACGTTCAAGGCGGTAGCCGACTGGCAGAGCTTCACGAAGGCTGCCCAATCGCTTCAATATTCGCAAGCTTCGGTCACTTCGCATATTCAGCAGCTGGAGCAGGAAATCGGAGCGCCTTTGTTCGACAGGCTTGGCAAGCAAATCCGGCTTACGTCTGTCGGGCGGGAACTCTATACGTATGGCGAGGAATTGCTGGCCGCTTACGCGAAAATTAAACATTTATCCGCCGACGACTTCAACTTGAAGGGCGAGCTGCGCATCGGCGCATCAGAAACGATCACCGTATATAAGCTGGGACCGGTGCTTTCCGCATTTAAAAAAAGCTATCCGGGCGTAACCGTCTCCTTAATTAACGATCACTGCCCCTCGCTGCGCGAGAAGCTCCACTCTGGCGAGCTTGATCTGGCCATGACGCTGGAGCCCGTGGTAAACGATCCGCAGCTCGTTATGGAAGTTTGCTCGGAGGAACCATTAGTTTTTGTCGGCGAGTACGGTCATAATCTGACCCATATCGAAGAATCGAATGGCGCGTGCGTTATTTTCAGCGAAAAAAATTGCTCGTTGAGACGATTTTATGAGCAGTATCTAATAGACAAAGGGATGAGCGCCGCGCAATATTTAGAGTTTACGAGCATGGAAGCGATGAAGCAGTGCGTTGCGAGCGGATTAGGCGTTAGTTTAATGCCTCTGATTAGCGTAGAGTCGCTGCTGAGAGAGAATAAATTGGAGACGATACCGTCTCCGGAAGATGACCTTACCTTTTATATGCAAATTATTGTTCATAAAAATAAATGGCTGTCGAAGGCTCAGCTCAAATGGATGGAGCTTGCCAGAAACGAATTTATGCGGAGCGCTGTTGGGAAATAACGATTTCGGAGTGAAGTGAAGCATTCACGGAACGCAGCTCATTTTCGCTCACGTTTATGATGGCTCACTACCAGTGTTACTAGGCGTGCGCTCTACCTAGCTTATATGTAGGGTCACGACACGGTACCTGAGACGGTTCAGTTGCAAAGATCGTCTGTTCGTAGCAAGAGACCGTGCTCATGATAGCAAGATGGCTGTCCTAACGGCAGTAGGGTCGTTATTGCTGTGGCATTCTAGCACGCTGTGCCATCCCGGCACGCGGTGCTCGGTCACACTTTGGCGGTCAAACCTCCTCCCCGCATGACATTCACAATAACTGCCATATGGCAGTTATTTGCTCTACTTCCAGTATAAAAAGCCGGAATAACTGCCATATGGCAGTTATTTGCTCTACTTCTAGCATAAAAAGCAGAAATAACTGCATTTTAGCAGTTATTCGCCGAGATAGGCGAACACACCGGGCAATCCCCTAGTAATAACTGCCATATGGCAGTTATTCGCTCTGCTTCCAGCCTAAAAAGCAGAAATAACTGCATTTTAGCAGTTATTCGCCGCGATAGGCGCACACACCGGGCAATCCCCCAGTCAATAACTGCCATATGGCAGTTATTCGCTCTGCTTCAGCATAAAAAACAGAAATAACTGCAATTTAGCAGTTATTCGCCGCGATAGGCGCATAAACTGAGCATCCCCCAGTCAATAACTGCCGCATCCATGCAATCGATGCCACATCCATACAACGATGCCGCATTCAATTGCTGCTAAAATAAGCGACTGTCGAATCGTTCTCGACAGCCCGGATGCCTTTTAACGGTTAATCCTCACCGCCTCCCAGCCTCATTTCCTCAAACTAGTCCCTCCTTCCCTTGAAATAAACCATAACTTCGGTATAAATGCACATAAAATGAATAAAGTTGAACCTTCTTTCGACACGACGATTGAACTAATCTGAGACTGTATAGGATTGAAAAGCATAAAAGGAGTGGAATTAGCATGGCAAAAGTAGCAGATAAGTATCTTGTCGTGGATACGTGGAAGGTCATTGAAAACGACTTCGATGCAGCCCGGAATCGCGTTTCCGAATCGATTTTTTCGCTAGGCAACGAGTATATGGGGGTTCGCGCTTACCCGGAAGAAGGGTATAGCGGCGATTCGCTGATCGGCAGCTATTTTAACGGACTTTTCGAGGAAAGCAAAGTATCCGCTCACTATAAAGGCATAATTCGTTCCCTTCGTTTCATGGTCAATGCGGTCGACTGGCTGTATACGCGAATCAGCGTCAATGGCGAATCGCTGGACTTGGCCAAAAGCAAATTCAGCGGCTTCCGCAGAGAGCTGGACTTTAAACGCGGCAAATATGTGCGCACCTTCGTATGGGAGCTTTCCGACGGGAAGCAGCTCCGTTTGACGTTCGAGCGCTTCGTCAGCATGAATGTGTCCAGCCTCGGCTGTCAGCGCATCGTGTTCGAACCGCTGAACTTCTCCGGGCAAGTTGAAATCCGCACAGGTCTCGACTTCTCCGTCATCCACGAGGATCAAGGCCGCAGCTTCTGGGGAAGCGTTCGTCAAGGCCAAGAGGATGGCGTAACGGCTATGCTCGGCGAAACCGTTTTGACCAAAAACCGCCTCTATTCCGGTTTTATATTCGACGCGCCTAACGCCCTGGAATCCAAGCCTGTTGAAGGCGACCGTTTCATCGGTCAAGATGTGTCCATCAAGCTTGTTCAAGGCGAGAAATCGACCTTTGATAAATTTGTCTATAATTATGCCGAGAAAGATCTTTCCGTAGCGAACGACCAGTTGTGGAGCACCGGACAACAGCAAGCGAAAGCTTATATCGGCGCAAGCTATTTGAAGCTCGAGCAGGAGCAAGCGAATTACTGGGAGAACGTATGGAAGGAATCCGATATCGTTATTGAAGGCGATCCTGAAAATCAGCAAGGCATTCGCTTCTGTATTTTCAATCTGTACCAAACGTATCACGGCGACAACCCAGGCTTCAACATCGGCGCAAAAGGCCTTACAGGCGAGGCTTACCGCGGACTTGCCTTCTGGGATACCGAGTCCTACTGCCTGCCATTCTACATTTTCAACAATCCGAAGGCGGCCAAAAGCTTGCTTGAATTCCGTTACAAATCGCTGCCATACGCATTGGAGCGCGCAAAAGAGCTCGACTGCAAAGGCGCCTTCTACCCGATCGCAACGATCGACGGAACGGAAAGCTGCGACCTGTGGCAGCACTCGAACCTTCAATTGCATGTCGGTACGGCCGTCGCTTACGGCATTCGCCATTATGTGAACATCACAGACGACGTCGACTTCCTATACGAAAAAGGTTTGGAAATGCTGATTGAAATCAGCCGTTTCTACGCAACGCGCGGTCAATGGGGACAGAAGAGCGGCCTGTACGGTTATTTCGGCGTCATGGGACCGGACGAATTCCAATTGATGGTCAACAACAACTGCTACATCAACTTGATGGCGAAAAAACTGTTCGAATATACGCTGGAAGTGATCGACAGCATGTCGAACGAGTCTGCGGTAGCGTTCAAAGCGCTGGCTGAGCGCCTTGCATTGACGGACGAGGAGCAAGCGGACTGGAAGCATAAGGCGGAATTTATGAAAATTCCGAAAGACGAGGAAAACGGCATTTTCGAGGAGCATGACGGCTTCTTCGATATGCCTCATCTGGACATTCATTCGATTCCGGTAACGGAATTCCCGTTGTACTCTCACTGGTCGTACGATCGCCTGTACCGTTACGACATGATCAAGCAGCCGGATGTGCTGATGTTCATGTTTCTGTACAGCGGAGATTATTCGGCGGCCGAGAAGCTGGCGAACTACGAATATTACGAGTCGCGCTGCATTCACGAGTCTTCCCTCTCCCCTTCCATTCACTCCATTTTGGCAGCTGAGATTGGCAAAGAAGAGGAAGCTTATCAATTTTTTGAATTTGCAACGCGTCTTGATCTGGACAACTACAACCGCAATACGCGCGAAGGATTGCACACGACTTCCATCGCGGCGGCTTGGATGAACATCGTCTATGGCTTCGGCGGCATGCGCTCGGACGGCGATCACCTTGTCCTTCGTCCGACAATTCCTGCACGCTGGGACAGCTACAGCTTCCCAATCTCTTATAAGGAATCGAAGCTGATTGTCGAAGTGAACAAACAGCGCGCTTCGATTAAAGCCGTATCCGGCAAAGCGATCGAACTGACGATCTACGGTCAGACGCACACGGTTACGGCCGACGGCGTAACGATCGATTTGGCTCAAACCGTTCAGCAATAATTGGCGAACGCGAGAGTAATAAAAGCAGCCAGGCTCCTAAATTAGAGCTTTGGCTGCTTTTTTTCATACTGCCCTTCCTGCATTTGCCACCCTCTCTCTTCTATAGCTATAATGAATTGTACCTGAATGATAGAAAGTAAAGGAGTTGGAGAATCATGGCTATAACACAATTCGAAACCTTTCAACGCAAGGAGACCAAGCTCGTCGGCTACTCTGTCACAGCGTCGTTAAATGAGGACCTGGACCAAGGGATTGTAGTAAATTTGCGAAACTCGCTGCTAGCCAAGCAGCATGAAATTATAGGCCTCTCGGATAACAACGGCCTGTACCTTATTCAAATTTATCCTGATGTCGAATGGACGCCGGATGTTCCTTTTGAAAGCATTGTGGCAGTAGAAGTGCACAACTTCGACGGCTTTTCTGAAGATCAAGGACTCGTGCAGCACACATTGCCTGCCGGCAGCTATGTAAAGGTTTCGCATCAAGGGCCGGAAGATGAAATCGCCGAGGCTTACGATACGATTCGAGAGCGGGATATTAGCAGCAATCGCTGCTTTGATTTTGAATATTGGCCGGACGCCAGCAACTTCGATCCTGAAGATTGCAAGATTGATATCTATTTACCAACAGAGGAGTAACGGCTCGCTGTCATAAGAAATGAAAACACCTTCAAGATAACCCTGCCATGCCGAAGTGATGGAGGCTCTCTTGAAGGTGTTTTTGATCTAAACCGGAGTTATTCTAGTTCAAACCCGCTTTCATTAATCCAAATGCCGCGTCCGCCGAACCAGGCACGTTCCTGAAAGCTACGTTTATGCGGTTCCACGCGTTAATCGTCATGACTGAGAACGTAAGGTCCGAGATTTCTTTCTCAGATAATTGTGTGCGAACACGGTTATAAACTTCGTCAGGCACACCATGTTCAGGCAGCTTGGTTAAAACCTCGGTCCATGCCAGCGCGGCCCGCTCACGCGGAGCAAATAGATTCGACTCCCGCCAAATGGAGAGATGATAGAGTCGAAGCTCGCTCTCGCCGTTGATTTTGGCCTGTTTCACGTGCATATCCAAACAAAATCCGCAACCATTAATTTGCGAGGCTCTTATATGAACGAGATCAAGAATCTTTTCTTCAATTGCGCTATTCCTCTCAGCATTGCTGAGGTCCATCATTTTTCTGAAAAACTCCGGTGATTGCTCCATGTAATTCAAACGCTGTGTCATTATTATAACCTCTTTCTTTCATAAATTTGGATAAGTCGAATCATCATACCGCTTTCGATTAACTGAATGTTCGACGTCCTCCATCTTGTCTTTCGGAAAATATAACGACGCTGACATTCAATCTGTGACAGAAGAACCGTTGAGAAAAATATTTTTTCGGGAAAATTAAAAATATGTCACAGCATAGCCCACCATCTCGTTTTATTAATGGCGCTGACTATGCCAAAGTGAGTAAATAGATGGGATGGATGTGAAACAGATGCACGAGTTATATATGCAATATAAAGGATTGTTATTTAAACTCGCCTACCAATTGACAGGGTCCGTTTCCGATGCGGAGGATGTCGTTCAAGATGTTTTTCTAAAAATATATGAAGTACCTCAGGAGAAGCTTGCCGAGCCGAAAGCTTACCTTTGCAAAATGGTTACAAATCGCTGCCGGGACTTGTATAAATCGGCGCGCAAGAAGCGGGAGCAATATTTCGGGGAATGGCTGCCTGAGCCTTATGTCAGCACGGATAACGATACGATGGAATCCGTTATTCGCGATGATCTTTTGTCATATGCCATGCTGGTTCTTTTGGAGCGGCTCACACCTACTGAACGAATCGTGTTCGTTCTTCGCGAAGCGCTCGGCTTTGAATATCAAGAGATAGCCAAGCTCACAGAAAAAAGCGAAGTGAATTGCCGGAAGCTTTATAGCCGTGCCAGCGCTAAGATGGGAATTGACGCCGAAGAGATGATTCATGCTGAACCCGTCAATCAGGAATGGGTGACTGGTTTTCTGGAAGCTCTTAAACAAGGGGATATGAATCAACTCTTATCCATGCTTGATCAGAATGTCGTATTCATTTCGGATGGAGGAGGCAAAGTGTCTGCCGCTGTTGCTCCGATCGAGAAACGAGAGCCAGTGGCAAACTTTCTTCTCGGTCCGATACGCCAAGCAGCTACAGCTAGTGGAGACTTCTTGATCGAATTGGCTCAATTGAATGGACAAACCGGTATTATTCTTCGATCAAGCGATGGCATTCACACGGTTGGTATGCTGCATGTTGAGGACAATAAAATCCAGAACCTGTATTTTATCAGAAATCCGGATAAATTGAAGCATGTCATGTCCTAAAAATGGTCGAAGCATAACTCGATACTGCTGCTCTGTACTCTCTGCCATCATCGTTATCAGCTAGCGGTGCCGCCTCTCCTCCTAATCCGGATAATTCGATTTAGTGAAGAACAACGTTTATAATGAATACAGCATATCGCATCTTACCTAATTAGGAGTTGTACTTCTTGGATAATCAACAATGGATTGCACCCGATTTTTATAACCTCACTTCCGAGATGACGAAACATCCGGAGGACAAGGTTGCGCTAATATCGCTTACTGAGCAAGGAGAAGGAGCTGAGATTACATATGGCGAGCTGAATAAGCAAGCTAATCGGCTGGCGCATGGATTGACGAATCTCGGCCTGAGCAAAGGGGATCGCGTACTAGTCATGGTTCCTCGCAGCATTGCCGCCTATGTCATCTATATCGCCAGTTTGAAAGCGGGTCTTGCCATTATCCCTTCCTCCGAAATGCTGCGGGCGAAGGATCTTTCCTATCGGCTTCGCCATTCTGAGGCAAAGGCGGTCATTGCTTGGCCAAACGGTATAACCGAGGTTGAATCGATCGAAGAAACACTCCCCGATTTGTCGTACCGCATCACCGCCGCATCGGAAGCTGCCGACCGTTTGCCCGAAGGTTGGACCGCGTTGGACAGCTTGATGCATGGACAACCGGACGATTATGCTGCTGTCGGCACTCATCGGGACGATATTGCGATTCTGGCATACACATCTGGCACTACCGGCAATCCGAAGGGAGTCGTCCACAGCCACGGTTGGGGCTACGCTCATCTGCGGATCGTCTCGTCGCTATGGCTCGATATCCAGCCAGGAGATACGGTTTGGGCAACGGCTGCTCCCGGTTGGCAGAAATGGATTTGGACGCCGTTCCTGTCCGTGCTCGGAAACGGCGCGACGGGATTGGTCTACAACGGTCCGTTCCAATCCGAACGTTATTTGCAGCTTCTTCAGGATGAAGGCATTCAAGTTTTATGCTGCACGCCTACGGAATACCGGATCATGGCCAAGTCGGAAACGTTGAGTCACTATGATTTGACCGGCCTGCGCTGCGCCGTATCCGCCGGTGAACCGTTAAATCAGGAAGTAATCAACAGATTCAAACAGGTGCTCGGCATTACGATTCGAGACGGTTACGGACAAACCGAGAACACGCTCATCATCGGCAATTTCAAGAATGCTGAGCTAAAAGCCGGGTCGATGGGCAAAGCGATTAATGACGGAATGGTCGCCGTCGTCGATGAAGACGGACGCCCTCTTCCTGCCGGCATTGTCGGCGACATTGCCGTTCATCTCGATATGCCCGCCCTGTTCAAGCAGTACTATAAAGCTCCCGAGCGCAAGTCGGCTCAATCCCACGGCTCCTACTTCATTACCGGAGACCGGGCGCGCAAGGATGAGGACGGCTACTTCTGGTTTGAAGGCCGCGGAGACGATATTATTATTAGCTCCGGCTATACGATCGGGCCTTTTGAAGTCGAGGACGCGCTAATGAAGCATCCAGCCGTTAAGGAATGCGCCGTCGTCGCCAGCCCGGATGAAATTCGCGGACATGTGGTAAAAGCTCTCATCGTTCTTAAAGACGCAGAAGCTGGCTCTCAAGAGCTGGTGAAGGAGCTGCAGGACCATGTCAAGCAATGGACGGCCCCTTACAAATATCCTCGCAAAATCGAGTTTGTCGCCGATCTTCCGAAAACCTCCTCCGGCAAAATTCACAGGATCGACCTTCGGGAACAGGAGAACCAGACTCGTCAAAAATAAAGCAAGAGCAAAGGCTGCCGTATCTCTCGGCAGCCTTTGCTCTTTTCCCATTCCTATTCCCTGTTATTCTTCCTCTTCGTCGAAAAGAATGACGTCCAGCACCGTTACTTGCTGATCGAATATTTCTGGATGCAGCACAACGGTCTGTTTGCCGGGGAAGGAGAAGCGTGCATTTTGTATGCCCGCCGTCAGATTGGTGAGCGTATATTGGCCGGCTTGGTTGCTAATCGTCTGTCTTATTAGCTCGTTTGAAGAAGTGACAATCTCAACCAACGCCTTAAAGAGCGGCTGTTTGGCTGCGTTTCTGATCGTACCTGTCAGCGTGCCGAACGCCGTACTGAGCTGAACGCTGCCGTCCCCTCCAGCGGCAGCGCTTCGCGCAACCGATCCGAATAGCGGAGACGAGAAAGTCGTTGTAAACGTCCCCGGACGAAGTCCTCGGGCGGTAAAGCGACCGGTCTCATCGACAATAGCAGATGTCAACGGCATATTCGTTCCCGGATCAAGCACCGTCACGATAGCGCCGGGAACCGGCCCGGTCAACTCATCTCGAACAGAACCGCTGATCGTAAGCGGCGGAGCTTTCAGTGTGAGATTGACGGTTGTTTTGGCTGGCGGCGTTGAAGGCGGAAGAAATACAACGCCAGGCTGCGTGTCCGGGTTATTGCCTACGACCGTCTGCCCGCCGCCGGGAACGCTCGGCACCTCGTAATGACCGCCGCTATCCGAAACGCCGCCGCCGATCACGGTCCCGTTGTCGTCAATAACGGTAATAGGCGTATCTGGAAGCGGATTGCCCGTTGTACCGTCAGATACAGTGCCTTCAATCGAAGTCGGGGTCATCTTGAGTGTGAAATCGACCGTGGACGCCGAGCCTGAAGCGACGTTGACGGATGTCTGCTCCCCGATGAAATTCGTCTGCGAGGCCGAGACGACATAGTTCGCCGCTGTAACTTGACCGGCATCGTAGACGCCGTTGCTGTCCGTTAGAATGGATGTGACAACCGGTCCGAAGTTGTTGTATTGTCGCACGACGACGGTGCAACCGGGAATCGAAATTCCGTTACTCACGTCCGTTACTTTTCCGTTTAGTTCACCTGGCAGTGGAATTAACGCGTAGCTGAACTTCGTCGCTTCACCGGCGCCGATGTCGAATCCCCCTAGAGCGTTGCCGAAGCCATCTGCGCTGCAAATAGACGTATAAGAACCGGGCGCCAGCCCTTCAAAGCTGTATTGCCCTCCGCTGCCGCTAAGCACCGAAGTGATTAACGATCCTGTAACTCCATCGAAAATACGGATCGTTGCTCCCGCCACATTCGCACCGTTGGCAAAGTTGCTGACGAGCCCGAATACGCTTCCCGGCGTCGGTGTCAATTGGAGAAATACAGTCGCAATCTGTCCCGCTGTTGCAACGACTGCAGCCGTATCAGAACCAGAACGAGCGGCGGTCGCCGTAACAAGCAGGTTGCCTAGCGGTATTCCGTTAATTGAGAAAGCTCCGGTCTCGTCGCTAAAACCACTCTCTATTTGCTGACCGTAGACAGTGCGAACCTCGATCTGAGCCCCGGCAATGCCGACACCGGAAGCCGCATTGCTAACCGTGCCGCGCAGCACAACCTTTTCCGGCTCCAATGCGGTCCGAATAACTGACGTTGTACCGGCCGCTACAAAGGTGCCTTGAGTCGAGGAGGTAAATCCGGTGGCAGACACGTTCAAGAGATATTCGCCAGGGCGCAGTTGATCGATGACGAAGGTTCCGTCCTGGCTCGGAAAGAGCGTACTGACCAGCGCTCCTTCCTTTGTATATAAACGAATCTCAATAATAGATGCAGGTATATCCTGACCGGCGCTATCCGCAATCGAGCCTTCGATACGGCCGTAGCTCGGCGTTAATGCTATAACAGCGGAGACGCTTTGATCGCTGGCGACGACTGCGCCAACGCTGTTGTTCCCGTATCCGACCGCCGACGCTACAACAGCATAAGAGCCTCGCTGCAGGCCGTCGATTACGAAACCTCCGGAAGGATCCGTAATTACCGAAACGATAGACAGTCCATTCGCACTGCCGCTGCGAAGCTCAATACTGGCGCTGCGAATCGGCTGCTGTGTAACCGCGTCAACGACTTGCCCGGCGATTGAACCAGGATTCGGAAGCAGCCTCACTTCCACTCCGTCAATCAACTGTCCCGGCCCAACCGATACGCCTGTCGTCGCCCCAGAATAGCCCGGTGCCGAAACAGCCAACTCAATTTGCCCGGACGGCATTAAATCAAGGATGAAGCTTCCGTCGGCTCCCGTCTGCACAACCCCGCGAACCGTTTCATTGCCGTTGATGGCTTTGACGATTGCATTGGGGATCGGCAGCCCATTATTGTCGAGCACATGCCCGGTAATTTTCCCAGGCAGCGGCACAAGCGGAATCGTTACAGTTGTCGTTTGATCAGGCGTAATAATCGCTCCGATTGCGTCGGACGTGTACCCGTTCCCCGAGGCGATGAGATAATACGAGCCTGCGGCAAGCGTTAGAAACTGAGTTTTCCCTTCTGTGCTGGTCAGACTGCCGACAATCTGTACATTGCTTAAATTGTACAGATTTACAGTCACTTCCGATACAACTGGCTCGGTCAATACGTTTAACATGCCTGGATTCGGAAGCAAAGCAAAATCGACAGTCGTTGTTGCATCCGAGACAACAACAGCCCCCGTCGTCCCGCTCTGATGAGCGAGCGAATTGACAACAATCGTATAAGCGCCGGGCGGTAAGCCGTTTACAATATACTGTCCGGAGTTGTCTACAAGAGTCGAGGCAACCTGCAGCCCGTTCTTATCTTTCACATTAATAATGGTCGACGTCAGCGGTGCTCCCGTACTGCTGTCGGTGACAATACCTTGAATGGAGCCGGGGTCCGGCGCCAACCGAATGACAATCGGGCTAGCGGCATCCGATACGACTTGCGTTACAGCGGAAGCGGTCTGGAACGATGAAGCCGACGCAACAATCGTGTAGACCCCGGGCGCCAGATTGCCGCTCACGAATGACCCGGCTGGGTCCGTGAACAAGCTGGATATCGTTACGCCATTCGCATTGCCGGAATGCACTTGAACAGCCGCGCCTTCAATCGGCAAACCGTCGCTTGTCAGAACAGTCCCAGCAATCGATCCCGGATCGGGCGCTAGGCTGAAATCGATCTTCGTTTGCTGACCGGGAATGAGCGATGCGCTCGCGAAACTGGACTGGAAACCCGCCGCGCTTACCGATACGATGCTTGGCACCGCGATCAGATTACTGGCAACATATTGGCCGTTCTCTTGCGTTAAGAAACGCAAGAAGACGACATTGCCTCCATCCAAATTCAACTGTATGGAAAGCACCGCTCCGGCGAGCGGATTTCCAGCCGTATCGGTCACGTTGCCGGATATTGACGCCGGTTCTGGCGGAAGGACAAAGTCGGCGATCGTCGTTTGCCCCGGAATGACCGTCACGTTCAAGGCGCTTCCGCTATAGCCGCCTTTTCGCGTGGAAAGCAAATATTTGCCGGAAGCCAATTGGTTAATCTCATACGTTCCATCGGTATCCGTATTGACGGAGGCTACTACAACGTTATTAAGAAATACACGAATGTTCACGGCCGACAGCGGGTTGCCGTTTACATCTTTAACTGTACCGGTTATCGCTCCGGCCAGTTGTTCCAGCGTTGCGTTCAAGGTTATGGTTTGACCGGATAGAACCGTCGCGCCAATTGTTTTCAACGCATAGCCCGAAGCTCCAAAAAAAACGCTATAGCTTCCGGGGCTGAGTGAAGTAATGGTATAAGCGCCCGCGCTATCGGTCATTGCGGTCTGCAGCGTTAATCCTTCCGCATTGGCAATGCGAATGGACGCGTTTGGAATGGCAGCCCCTGTCGTTCCGTCGGTAACAATGCCGGATACTTGGCCGGTAATCGGAGATAACGAGATATTGACGGTTTTCGTCTGTCCGGCTGTAACGGCTAAACTAATAATTGAGGTGTTAAAACCGGGTTCAGACACTCTAAGCCGGTCATTCTGATCGGGAGGAAGGTTGTTGAGCAAGTAGCTTCCCGACGCATCCGTCGTCGTCGAAATAAGCAAATTGCTGCGGCTATTGAGCACCTCGACAAGCGCTCCCGCAATAGGAGTACCGCTGGTTGACGTTACAATACCTGTAACCGCTCCAGGGTTGCTGAGCAAGGAAATATTCAGGTCAAGCGTTTGAGCAGCGCTCAGTTTAATGCCTTGATCGAATTGCTGGAACCCATCGGCAGAAAAACTGATCCGGTAGTTGCCCGGTGTGATGCCGGTAATCGTGTACTGACCCGCAGCGTTTGTGTTTGTCTTCGCGACAACAGCGCCAAGCAGATTGGTGACAATAACGGCAGCTCCAGGTATCGCCCCGCCGCCCGATGAGGCGGAAATAACGCCCTGCACCGCCGACGGTAAAGGAATGAGCGTTGCGTTTAAGGTGGTAATTGTATTGGCCGTTACCGTCGTCTGAGACGTCAAGGTTTGGTGCAAATCAAGTGAGAATTGCACGTTGTACGATCCGACGGGAAGGCCGGTAAACGAGTAAACGCCTGCCGTATCGGTCGTTGTCTGACTGATGACCGATGTCGTCCCGGTAAGCAGAGCTTTCACCGTCACTCCCGGCAAAGGCAAGCCGCTTGCTTGGCTAAGCACCGTCCCTGCGATACCGCCTATCGCGATGACGTTGATCGTTGCCGTCACGGCAGGGGCGGAGATGGCTGCGCCTGTCGCCAAATCGCTGCCCGACGCCGTAACCGTATTGATAGTCCGGGAGCCCGAAGTTGTAAACATGCCGTCGATCTGATATCGAAGCATTTCACTCTGTCCCGGGTTCAAAACACCTACGCTCCAAGTTAATGTTCGCGTCTGCATATTAACGAAGACGCTGCCTGTCGAGACCGTCGGGTTCGGAAACGAAATGAGCTTATCAAACTGAAAAGGCGCGGATACAATAACCAGATTTGCTCCGCTGCGCCCGGTATTGGATGCCGTAATCGTACCTGAGAATGTCGCTTGGGCTCCCGCAGTCACCGATTGAGGGGTGACCGTCTGGGCTAAAGCCAGCTTTGCACGGATATCGCCTCCGGCGATTGTGACCGGATCGCAAAAGGCTTGACTTAACACCTGAGGCGTACCGTTCGTGAAGTCTTTATTGAAGTTGTTATTATTGGTCGCCGTGAAGAAAGCGAAGCGAAGAGTGGACTGACTGGTAATGCCAAGCGCCGCTAACAGCGAGGAAGCCGGAATAAGCCAGTCAATAAAGAAATTCTCGTGACTTCCAAAGGTCGAGCCGTCGCCGGTAGCCTGCGCCCTCGCGATGTCGAAATTGCATATTTCGGTACTAATGTTCGGTGCGCCTTTGCCGTCAGTTCCTTCCGCTTGATCTGTAAATGCATTCGCAATTTGAACCGTATTGCGGATCAGGTCTACCGATGAGCCGAGTCCGTTGACGACAAGCTCCCATTCATAGGTGGAAGGATTGTTATCGGTGTCAAACAGCACACCCCATGCAAAATTTCGAAAGGCGCTCTTGAATCGAGGGTCTGTACTTAACCTCAGACGAAAATAAATATTAATTCCGTCGTAAGCGTAGTAAGCTGCGGGAAAAGCCGCGCTGCCAACGATATCCGTCTCGTCTGGCGAGACGTCTTTCACAGGGTCGGCAACCGGCGAACCGTTCAGCGTTAATGCGACAAACTGGCTGGAAGATGGAAATGACAAACTTACTGCCTCCTTGTCTAGACTTGAGACTGCGTTAACTTCAGCCTATGCTAAAACAAGGTGATGTGGTGCACGTATATACCTCTTGCAAGTTGCTGCTCTTCTATGTCTTCTGATTTTCCAAGAAGGCCATCAGTTCCTCCACGATTCGCTGCCTGCCGATCGGCGTCCAGCTCATCGCGAACCAGTTCGGAATCGTATGCACCCTGCCCTCCTTGACTGCCGTCATTTGCGCCCATGCCTCCGTCTCGGTCAGCTTCTTATAAAGCCGTTCACTTCCGGCACGTATATGATGCTGGTGAATGAACAGATGCTCCGTATCCAATACCGGCATCGACTCAGGCTGCATCTCCCAGCGCCACAGCTCCTCAGGCGCCTGCTCGCACGGGCGCAGGGCAAGATCGCCATACACCAGCTCATTCAGCGGGTGATGCTCCTTTCCCTGTAGGCCAATCCCCAGATGGCTTACTTGCATGATCGCGACCCGATCCATACCTAGTCTTTTCCGCAGCTTCTGTCCGGCTGTCTCGATCTGAACATACAGCCTTGTCAGCATTTCAGAAGCCTCCCGTTCACGCTTGACCAGTTCCGCGATCCGCTCGAAGTTTCTTTTCCAATCCCAAGTTGAAAAATCCATATAAACGGGTGCGGCCGT
The DNA here is from genome assembly GCF_042885235.1 of Paenibacillus sp. NPDC058071. Classification (NCBI taxonomy): domain Bacteria; kingdom Bacillati; phylum Bacillota; class Bacilli; order Caryophanales; family Paenibacillaceae; genus Paenibacillus; species Paenibacillus sp. NPDC058071. The sequence goes on along the minus strand of NZ_JBHVSK010000005.1, from coordinate 90,694 downwards.
CCGCTTGAACTGGTCTTTGAACTCCGTATGGTAATGATCGGCGATGATAAAATCCGGATTACACTGCTCCAATTCCGCAAGCCGGCCTCTAAGTTGATCGGCGTACGCCTCATTGCTGATATGCGGGTACTGGAATAGATCAACCTCGCAAACCGGCTCAATGCCAACCGCTCTCAAATGGTCACCGAAGCCCAGCGAGGAAGCCACCGCTACCTTCAGCTTGCCGCGCTTCATATACATTGTCGGAGAAACGCCCACTATACGCTGAAACATGCGGCTAAAATAAAATTCACTGCGAAAGCCGACTGCCGCCGCCACTTCCTTCACCCTGCTATTGCTCTCGCTTAACAGTTGCTTGGCGAGCTTCATACGCAGGTTGCTCAAATATTCGACTGGCGGAAGCCCGGTTTCGTTGCGGAACAACAGCGAAAAAGCAACCGACGACATGCCGCCCGCTGCTTCAGCCAATTGCTCGATGCTTATTTTCTGCTGGTAATACAACTCCATATATCGAATGCTTCGCTCTACCCGCTCATCCTGCTGGGTCGACGGCGACTCCGAGTCATCCTGCATAATTTGATGGATGAATTGCTCTAGCTGGATTCTAAGCGCAAACGAATCTCGGCCAGCCGCTGGTATGCTTCTGGCTTGATGGTATAGCTGCACAATCTCTCGGCAAATTCGCTGCGGATCTCGAACGGAAATAAGCCCGGGCTGCAAGCCGAGCGACAAAGTCGATGGGGCTGCAGTACCATAGCTTCCCTTCGACTTTGTCAGCTCGATTGGCTCGAATCGTACGCCATAATATTGAACCATGCCGAACTGCTCAGGAAATTCTACCGTCATACCGGGCACGAGCAAATAGAGCTGGAAAGGCCGAATCCTGTGAACAGCCCCATCAAGCACAACAACTCCTTCGCCTTCCGTTACGAAACATAACAGGTAAGCAGATAGTTGTATTTTCCTCGCGTGCGGAGATCCTGTCAGCTTTCTCTTATGAACGGAGGAAAGAAGATAAATAATAGAGGAATCGTTCTCGTTCGCATAAGTCGGCATAAGAAGCTCAACCAGCCTTTCTATCATTCTAGCGACCCTATTCCATTATATTGCTCTACGTCGTAATAACAAATAGATCATATACGGAACGCCGATCACAGCCGTTATCAATCCGGCCGGAATTTCGTAAGGCGCGAACGCGATTCGTCCGACGAGATCCGCCAGTACGACGATTAAACTTCCGAGCAGCGCTGCCGCCGGCAGCCTGACGATACTGCGCGTGCCAGCCAGATGCCTTGCCATATGCGGCGCCATCAGTCCGACAAAGCCGATCGTACCGGCCATCGCAACCGCCGATCCTGCCAGTCCTACACTGATTAGAATGAAGAGAAGCCTTGTCCCCTCTACCCGCAGTCCTAACCCGGTTGCCGATTGCGTATCGAGCAGAAACAGATCTAGTTTTCTGGACATCGCTGCAACCAATAAAAACAAAATGAGCTGCCAAGGGAGCAGCGGCCAGAAATGGTCCCAGGTACGCCCGTACAGGCTACCCGCCATCCAGACGGAAGCTTGCGACACTCGGAAGATTTTGCCGACCGTCAGCAAATAGGTGATAAGCGCGCCCGTCATGGCGGAAATGCCTACGCCAATAAGCAGCATGCGGACAGGCGAACCCGCTTCCCCTTTCCTCCAAGACAAGCTATAAATAACGGCTGCTGCGAGGAAGGCTCCGCCAAATGCTACCCATGGCATCATCCGCATCGGAAATGCCGGAACGAGCACCATGACCGCAACGACCGCTGCCGCAGCGCCCGAATTCAGCCCGATGACGCCCGGAGAAGCCAGCGGATTTCCCGTAATCGCCTGCAATACCGTTCCCGCCAGTGCCAGCCCGCATCCAACCAGCATACCTGTAAGCACCCTCGGCAGCCGAAGCTCATGAATCGTAAAGCGATATTCCTGCCCGCCGGTACCTATTAAGCTTGTGAATATTTCATTCGGCGGAATAGAGCGTTCCCCCAACATCAAATGAAGCGCAAGTGCACCTGCATTCAGTACGACCAACAGCCCGATGATCAAGAGTGCGCGCCGTTTCGCAGAAGAAGTCATCATCACGATTTCTCCTTTCGTTGGGCCAAATAGATAAGCATTGGAGCACCGAAGAATGCAGTGACGACGCCTACAGGAATCTCTTGGCCAGGCAGCGCGAAACGTGCTCCGATATCCGCCCCGAGCAGCAGCAGCGCACCGAGTGCTGCGGAATAAGGCACTAGCCAGCGATAATTGCCGCCAACGAGCAAACGTGCGATGTGAGGAACAGCCAAGCCTACGAATCCGATTGGCCCTGCAAGAGCAACCGCGCTTCCGGCGAGCAGCACGACCGCGATAATGCTCGCTATCCGGATCGCAGCAATTCGCTGTCCTAACCCTTGGGCGACCTCCTCACCCAGGCCGAATATATTCAACTGACCGCTTACGGCAAACGCTAGGATTGCACCGATGCTCATATACGGTATAACTTGCCAAAACAAGTCCAAGTCTCTGCCTGTCAGCGAGCCTGCCAGCCAATAGCGCATCGTATCAAGCGACTGCTCGTTCAAGATCAATATGCCTTGCGTCAGTGAGGCAAACAACAAATTCAAAGTGGCTCCGGCAAGCACCAGCCGAGTTGACGATATGGATTGCCCGCTCCGATAGCTAAGGAAAAATACCGCCATGCCTGCAACTGTCGCCCCGATGAGAGCGGACCATGCAAATAAATGCAAGGAGGCGCTTCCCAGCCAAAACGAAGCGGCGACCGCTGCCAGTGCCGCGCCGCTGCTGACGCCAAACAGTTCCGGCCCCGCAAGAGCGTTGCGGCTTATCGCTTGCATCAGACATCCGGCAACGGCAAGGGAGCCTCCGATCACAGCAGCCATTAACGCCCTCGGCAGCCTGACGGTGCGAATAATTAAATGCTCCCGAGAACCGTCGAACGACAAAAAGGCATCGATGACGGCACGAAAAGGAACCTGCACGATGCCGAACATGATGCTGCCTAGAAAGGCAAGCAGCACAGCAGCCACCAACGCTGACAAACCAATTATTCTCCATTTATTGTTTTTGTACATATCGAATGCCTCCGCCACGCGCCGTCCATACGCACAAAATTGGACCGTCGCAAGAGACGATCCAATTTTATACGAGTAGCGCTGCGCCGTTCTATTAATGAATGAAAACGAAATTTAGTTATTTTCCTGCTGCCACGAACTTGTTCAAGTCGTCAACCACTTTGTTAACCGCCTGAATACCCAATCCGCTCAGCCAGTATTCCCAATCTACCGGATGTACGGATTTGTTCTGCACGCCGTTCAGCGTTGCCCACAGAGCGCTTTGCTCCAGCTTCGTGAATGCATCAGGCTCGCGGTTAAACCACAGGATGACGTCGCCATCCAAATCGGCAATCTGCTCCTCCGTCACATCTTTGGAGAAACCGGCGTCCTGCTGCGCTGCGGGACGAGCAATGCCTGCGTCCTGCATAATCGTGCCTGCGAACGTTTCTTGCAGGTAAACTTGAATTTTGTCTGCCCGAGGCCGGAACAGCGATACTTCTTTCGCTTTCTCGCCACCCAGCGCCGCTTTCAATTCCTCTATGCGCTTATCGTAAGCTACCAGCAGCTTCTGACCTTCTTCTTGTTTGTTCACGGCATCCGCGTGGAGCTGCAAGTTTTGTTTCCAAGTTACACCGAGCGTCTCGACAAAAACGGTCGGCGCGATTTGCGACAATTGACCGTGAATGGCGTCATGCGTATCTTTGTTGCCGATGATCAAATCCGGCTGCAGCGCATCGATCGCTTCCAGGCTCGGTTCGTTCACCGTTCCGATGTTCGTAATGCCGTCCGTGCCTTTCAAGTAAGCCGGATAAGGATCGCCTGCCGTCAAAATGGAAGGTGCGCCTGCCGGTTTGACGGCAAGCTCCAGCAAATTGTCGAGCGCGCCAATATCGAGCACGACGACTTTCCCAGGATTCACCGGAACCTCTACATCGCCGTATGCATCTTTAATTGTACGAGTAGTCGCAGCGCCTGCGTTCTCCTCCTGCTTCTTCTCAGGAGCTGCCGTTGCTCCCGTTCCAGCCTTATTTCCATCTGTTCCGCTATTCCCGCATGCTGCCAGCAGCAGCATCAAGGCAACCGCCAGCGCAATCATCATCGTTTTTTTGTTGCCTGACCCGTCTCTCTGTACTTGCATTCCCTGTCATCTCCCTAGTCTATTTAATAATGATTATCATTCTTGATTATAGGGAGAAAGTGGGAACTTGTCCATGCAGTATTCTTTTAATCTCATATACTATTTTTAGTACAGTCGCAGAAAATGCCAATTAAATGTAAAACGCAGCCTGAATCAGGCTGCGTTTGGGTACATGATGTTTTCAATGGCTTAACCAATTGCGAAACTGATAGATGATTCTATACCGTAATTATTGTCCCGAGCTAATGCCGGCATGCTTAGTTACCGCGCGGGGCTTTGGCTTCGGCGCAAATTCCGTCCGATAACGCCAAGCAATATGCACAGTCCGCCAAAGTAGTGGAACCATTCCAGACGTTCATGCAGGACGATAACGCCAGCCACAATCGAGATCAGAGTTGCCAGATTGGCGAACACGCTCATCTGCGATGCTTCCAGCTTGGAAAGGGCATAATTGGACAGATACGACGTTAAAAGTGAAGACAACAGGCTCAGGTACAAGATGGACATGACAAAAGGGAGCTTCGTAAACGGTTCAAAAAATTGTCCGGCTGTTCCCTGCCGCAAATGCTCGCTCACCGCCATTATATTGAAGAGCACAAAGCCGGCCGCCGTCATCACGTAGGTTAATGTAAAAACGTCCCATTTCCCACCCAGCTTGCGTGCCATCACGTTATAGCTTGCTGAGGATAGCGACGATAACAGAATGAGCACACTTCCGATCAGGCTGGAGTTCCGTACGTCCAATCCCTTTAGCGCAAAGATGAACATCACGCCAAATACGGAGACAAATGTGGCTGCAAGCTGCCAGCCGCGGGTTCGCTCCTTCAGGAAATAGAAGGCGAGCAGCATCGTGAAAATCGGGATGGCTGCCTGGATGATTCCGGCTTCGGAGGTTGTTGTGTACACAAGCCCAAAAACTTGAAAGCTAAAGAAGAGAACGGGGTAAAATAACGCGAGCGGCAAAATAGTCCATAAATCCTTTTTCCAGTTTAGTTTCACTTTAACCCATCCAAACAAGACCGGTATCGTTGCCGCTGCAAACGATAATGTAAAACGATGAGCTAAAATATCCAAAGGCCCTGCATCTTCCAGAGCGGTTTTTACAAAAATAAAAGAAAACCCAATAATAACGGAGTAAATTAAAGCGGCTGCATAACCGCTGGTCCGATTCTGCTTCATCACGATCACCTTCCATCTGTTACTGTCCAATCGGATTTTTTCTTCATGCTGCGCAGCATCCACGCTCTAATCTTATCCGGTGCTTATCTGTGATACAATAATAGAAAACATGATCTGTACCGATACAGATTTCAGACTGAGGGATAGGAATGCTAAAATACATGAAGCTCCTTGCCGATTTGGAAGCATGGATAGATAACGCAAAGCAAGGCGATAAACTTCCCTCTATTCGCATACTTGCCGATCAATACCGCTACAGCAACAGCACGATCATAAGAGCACTGCAGGAGCTGGAGCAGCGTCACTTAATTTACTCCATTCCCAAGAGCGGCTTCTTTGTCGTCAAAAACAAGTCGGGCCATCAGGAGGAATCCTCCCCCTTCCTTGATTTTGTCTCCGCCTCTCCCGATCCGGACATCTTCCCTTATGTAGATTTCCAGCACTGTATGAACAAAGCCATCGACACTTACCGCAGCGAGCTGTTCATATACGGAAGGCCGCGCGGACTTCCCTCCCTGATTGGAATCATTCAAAAGCAGCTGATGTCCTCGCAAGTTTTTGCAAACAACCAACAGATCGTTATTACTTCCGGCGTGCAGCAAGCGTTGTCTATCTTAAGCGAAATGGAATTCCCGGGCGGGAAGCAGAACGTGCTGGTGGAACAACCAGGCTATCATTTGCTATTGGAGCTGCTGAAGACGCGTGGCATCCCTGCCGTAGGAATCAACCGAACAGCGGAGGGCATTGATTTGGAAGAGCTGGAGCGGCATTTTCGCACGGGAAACATCAAGTTCTTTTACACGACGCCCCGGTTTCATAATCCGCTCGGCAGTTCTTATGATGAAGAGACAAAGAAGCAAATTGCCCGTCTCGCTGATCGCTACGATGTTTATATTGTCGAGGACGACTATATGGCTGACTACGAGCAAAATTCCAAGTCCGATCCGATCTTTGCCTATAGCCGCGCCACCCGAGTCATCTATTTGAGAAGCTATTCCAAAATCATTTTCCCAGGGCTAAGAGTCGGGGCTGCCGTCCTTCCGGAAGCGCTTGTCGAGACCTTCACCCGTTACAAGCGTATTCTCGATATTGACAGTGCGGCAATGTCTCAAGCCGCGCTTGAGATTTATATTAAAAGCGGCATGTTTGCCCGCCACCGCGCGCGGGTCATCTCCTCCTATGCGGAGAAAGCGCATGTTCTGGACAACGCCTTAAAGCAATTAGCAGCGCTTCACCCGGAGTTAGTATCGTACATCTCGCCGGTACAGCCGATGATTCACAATCATTTTGTGCTCAAAAAAAAGGCGCTGACCGATAAACTGATCAGCGCCTTGAAACGAAAATCGATACTGCTTGGCTCCATCGAACCTCATTATTTACACGGCTATGAGCAGCAGCCGATCGTCAAGCTCAATGTATCCCGGCTCCAACTGGATCAAATCCACGCGGGCATGGAGCAGTTATCCGCCGCGCTTTCCAGCATGAAAGCTTGAAGCAGTTGCTGCGGATTGCGCTCCAGCCGCCTAAACCGTGAACTTTTCAAGATAAACCATACGAAATCCGGGAGTAACCTCGCGTTCTTGGAACACTTGGTATCCTAATTTGGCGTATAAAGCAATGTTGCTCTCGCTCTTGCTTCCCGTGAACAATTCATACCTGGAAATCGGAAACAGACCTTCCACAGCGTGCATTAACATTTTGCCTATTCCTTTATACTGATGGCTAGGATGAACCATCAGCTTGCCGATAAAACAGGTACCGTCCCGATCGATTGCCCGTACAGAGCCGACAATTGTCTCGTCAAGCACAGCTTTAAGTATAATGTGATCTTCAAACTGCGATTGAAGCTGCTCCACTGTCTGGACGAGCGGCTCAATGCTGAAATCATTGTAAATTTCTGCTTCGCTTCGATACGCAAGTCTTTGCAATAAAAGAATTTCTTCGGCATCCGCTAAGGATGCCTTTTCGATTTGAATGTCCATCTTTCGCCCAACTCCTCTCGCCTGACTTTAAGTGAGAGGAAGCGCTGCGGGTCAGAGGGTTCTTCGCTGCTCTCTCTCCTCTTCAGTCATGCATGTTAGTACATTTCATTTTTCGACTCGTCACATCAATCAGAATGTACCTATACTATTTTAACCATAAAATGTAATAAATCAAATTCAAAAATTTCAGTTTACAATAACCTAATTTTTCTGATTATTTTGCTAGTTTAATGCATCATATGTCATATTTGTTAACGATATTGCTACGTATACAGAAATATACTATACTAGGTTTTCCAATTGCAGCTATGTACATATGCATTAATTTAGGAAATATCAATACACTACAGACCCAGTGTATTCGTTACTAACAGGAGGAAATATGGTGAAGCAGCAAGAAATAGCAGAAAAAGTAAGTCGGGTGCGAGATAGAATGATTTTTAAAATGACAGCCAGCATTGTGCTGCTGGTAACTGTGATTAGCATTGTCTTTTTTATTAACGAGTGGTTAGATGGCAAAAACATGACGGAGAAGCTTGAGGAACAATTGGAAATCCGGCTGCGTACTGATATCCAAACAGTAAGCTCTTTCCTTGATTCTATTCCGGAAAAGGGTTTTGAAATTGAAAGCAATAGCGATCCCCGGTACCTAAAGATTAAAGAAGGATTGGAAAAGATTCGTGAGAAACACACATTAGAAAATGTCTATATTCTAATGAACACGGGCGGTAATGAACGAATTGTCGTATTGACCGGGGTTGATGACGATTTTGGCACAGCGTATGCTTTTTCATCCCAAATTAATGCCGCGATAGCAGAAAATAAAGAAGTTATCAGTACTATTTATAAGGACGAATATGGGATCCATCGTTCAGTCTATATCCCTTTGACAGATAATAGCGGACAAAATGTCGGTATTGTCGGCATTGATCTTGACGCTTCAGCTGTACCTCTAGCGAAAAAAAATATGCTGCAATCATCGATATTAATAACAATAATTGTTTCCGTAATTGGCGGTTTCCTTGCTTACCTAATTAGCAGAAGTATCGTTAAGCCGGTTGTGCAGCTGATGCAAGTGACGCAGAAGGTCGCTGCGGGCGACTTATCTGCGCAGGTGGATATAAAACGGACGGACGAAATCGGAAAGCTTGCACAGTCCTTCAATCAAATGCGCAGCAACTTGGAAGCATTGATTAGGCAAATTTCATCGTCCTCTCATACCATTACAAGCACAAGCGATCATTTGTACCAATCGGCCAAAGAGTTAAGCGCCAGCTCACAGGTAGTTGCCGGGTCGATGAACAGCATGAATGAGGGTGTTGCGGACGTCATAGTCTCGATCTCAGACAGCACTGCTTCTATTGTTGAAGTAAATGCCGATATGGTTAACGTGACCTCTGAAGTAAGAGAGATGCAGCAGATGGCGCATCAGGTTGGAAAGCAGTCTGACGAAGGACAACAGCTCGTGGAGAAAACATTAGGACAAATGAATATCATTCAACAGGAAATGAAGCAATCGCAGGAGGCGGCTGTTCAATTGGGTAATCGCTCTAAGGAAATCGGAGAGATTATTCATATGATTACGAATATTTCCAAGCAAACGAATATGCTGGCTCTCAATGCTTCTATCGAAGCGGCGAGATTTGGAGAAGACGGTAAAGGTTTTGCCGTCGTTGCCGGAGAAGTAAAGAAGCTTGCGGAACAGTCAGCATCTGCAGCCAGCTCCATTACAGAGCTGATCTCGAGTACTCAGCAAGACAGTCAATTTGTTCACGATCGGGTCGTTCAAGGCTATGATGCTGTGGAGCAAGGACAGGTATGGGTTAAAGAAATGTATGAAAATTTCAAAGTTATTTTCGCTGGCATATCCTCTTTCACGGATCGGATCGATCATTTACAGCTTACGCTGGAGAAGGCAGATCAATCGTTCGAATTGATCTCCGATACGATGCTAAAGATTTCTGGCGTAACCCAGGAGCAGTCGGCTGGATACGAAGAAACAGCTGCGGCTGTTGAAGAACAGAGCGCAACGATGCAAGAGATTACGGCAGCCATTCGCAACATGTCGGAAATGGCGGCAGATTTGCAAAAATCTGTTCAGAAGTTCAAAATCTAATCCGTAATGAAGATGGGTTGTACGAACAATGTTCGTGCAGCTCATTTTTTTGTCGTTTAATATCTTAAAATGACGTGATATACTATTTAGATTCGCAAAAAAGGGGAATCTACAGATTGATAGAGAAGACATCCGAAAAAAAATTATTTTATTTGGATGGGATTAGAGGGTTAGCGGCGCTTGCTGTTGTCATTTCGCACTATATCCAAATCTTTTATCCAGCTGCGCTAAGCGGTAGAGCACAACAAGCACATTTTAGGTGGGATATATGGTATGGCCATTCCCCATTAAATTTGTTTTATAACGGGCAATTTGCTGTTTGTTTATTTTTTGTACTCAGTGGGTACGTCTTAAGTGTAAAAATGTTTGAAAAAGAACTCGACAGTGAAAACTTTCAAAAAAGGATGCAATCCAGCGCCATTCGAAGGTATGTTAGATTGGCAGTCCCTGCGGCTACTTCGGTTTTTCTCGTCTATATCGCTATTATTACTCATGCTTTTTATTTGCAGGATATTTGGGATATAACTTGGACGGATCTGAAAAAAGATTATTACGCTTTGGACACTAATTTATATACCGTCATAAAAGCAGCTGTCTTTGACCCGTTTTTCAGTTTCAAATCGCATCCCTACAATCCCGTTCTTTGGACTATGGGGTATGAGCTTTTGGGGTCGTTTTTAATTTTCGGTTTTATTGCTTTATTTGGCCGAGTAAAAAGAAGATGGATTGTATATGTTGTCCTATCCATTGCGTTGATTCAGACCTATTTTGTTGCCTTTCTATGGGGAATGTTACTTGCAGACTTACTGAAACAAAAATGGGTCAAACCTAAAGGGATAGCGATTGCTATCCTGATTCTAGGTATCTATTTAGGGTCGGCCCCTTACACAGCGCTTATGGGTACGATATATGAACCGATCCAAATAGGGATAGCGCATCTGAATAAGTGGACACAATTTTGTTTAGACCCTAGACTTATTGCACGAACATTAGGGTCAGCAATGATACTGTTTGCCCTATTGCGTCTTGAATGGATGCAACGTTTATTTAGTTGGAAGCCATTTGCGTACCTGGGACAAATATCGTTTTCCATTTACTTGATTCATTTTACATTCTTAACTACCTATTCAGCGTTTGTGTTTAGTAAATTGATTCCTTATTTTAGTTACAATGAAGCCTATGGCATTACGTTTATCTTCTCAATGATACCTTTGTTCCTACTGTCACACTACTATATGAAGTACATTGATCAGGGTGCAATTAAGTTAGCTAAACATATAGACAAAAGGATGACTAATTAATTAGTCGTCTTTTTTTGTTTTGACTTTGGGACAGTCCCTCAGCTATAAAAACATTTGACATCAGATACCCTCAGTGATACATTGTGCATACACAACATACACAATTTTAATTAGGGGAGGACACTATGCTGGCATTAGAGGTCAACAAGTTGAATAAGAAATTTGAACATTTTCAACTGCAAGATGTTTCTTTTCAGCTGGAAAAAGGCTATATTATGGGATTTATCGGAGCCAACGGCGCCGGAAAAACAACCACGATAAAGTCGATCCTGAACTTGCTTCGAACAGATAGCGGCGAAATCCGGATTTTGGGCAAGGAAATGCGCACCCACGAAATCGAACTGAAACAAGAGATTGGCTTTGCATTCGGAGACGTCAATTTCTATACGCGCAGCAAAATCAGATCGTTAACCAGCGTTATTAAAAAGTTTTATCAGCACTGGGATGATGAGACCTACTACAGCTACTTGAAAAAATTCAATTTAAACGAAGATAAGAAAATAGCCGAGCTATCGACCGGAATGAAAGTAAAATACAACCTGGCTATCGCTCTATCCCACGGCGCAAAGCTTCTCATTCTCGATGAGCCGACAAGCGGACTTGACCCGGTTGCGAGAGACAATCTGCTCGACATTTTTCAGGAGCTGGTGGAAGAAGGAGAAATCAGCATTCTCTTTTCCACTCATATTACAACCGATTTGGAAAAATGTGCAGATTATATTACTTATATCGATAACGGACGGATTATTAAAAGCTCCGATAAAGAAGATTTTATCGATACCTACCGTTTGGTTAATGGTAAAGAGGAGCAATTGCATTTGATAAAGGACCGGTTGATTTCCTACAAAAAGAATTCTTTTGGTTTTACGGGTTTGATCCATACGAAGGATTTTGATTCGTCATTAGATGTGAAGTCGACGGTGCCTAATCTGGAAGAGATTATGATTTACTTCTCCAAAAAGGAGGGTGCACATGTATAACTTGCTGATGAAGGAAATGAAGATTGGCATTAGTCCTTTCTTCTATATACTGCCCTTCTTGACCGGCGCTTTGATGCTCATTCCCGGGTGGTTATATTTTCTAGTCATCCTTTACTTCTGTTTTTTAACCATACCGAATACGTTTGCCGGATATAAAACGCAGAATGATTTGATTTTTACAAGCATGATGCCTGTAAGAAAAAAGGACATTGTCAAAGCGAAAGTTTCGTTTATTGTGATCCTTGAACTTCTGCATATCGTTGTCGCCATGATATACGGCATGATTAGCGTGCGCTTATATCCGAATCTGGTCTACTATTTCTTCGGACCGACCCTTGGCTTCTGGGGACTATGCTTCGTCATGCTGGCCCTCTTCAACCTGATCTTCATCCCGATGTACTATAAGACTGCGTATAAATACGGGGCAGCAACGTTCGCATCTATTGCAGTTGCTATGCTGTTTGCAGGAGGCGCCGAATGGATTGGAATACAGAACGATTACCTCTTCGATTTATTCAAAGGGGCGGGCACCGATAACTTAACCATTCATCTCTCCATCCTATTCGCGGGCATCGCAATATTTGCGCTATTCACCATAATCGCTTATTATATTGCCATTAAACGGTTTGAGAAAGTGGAAGTATAATGAATATTGCTATTTCGAACACATCGGAAAAACCGATCTATCAACAGCTTTTTGAACAGCTCAGCGCACAAATTCTTAAGGGCGAGCTTGAAAAAGGATTCAGCCTGCCACCGATACGGCAAGCGGCCACAGAGCTTCGCGTTAGTATTATAACCGTGAAAAAAGCGTGGGAAGAGCTCGAACGGCTAGGCTTAATCTATACCGTAACCGGTAAAGGCTGCTTTGTCGCCGATCTCTCCCCCGACGATATGCTGAGAAAACGCAATGAAATGATTTTAAAGCAGATGGTGGTCGACGCATCCTATTACAAATCGTTCGGGCTGTCGATAGAAGAGGTTTTTGAGCTGATGAAGGAAATCTATTAGCGATGAGTGACGGTGTCAGGGTAGAGTCCCCTGCACCGTCTTTTTCGTGTTGCATGTGTGGTAAGTGGTTTACTGTTAAGATTTCAATCATCGCTCCTATGTAAGGAGCGACTTGGAAAAGATGATATAACAAAGCATGGACGACCTATTTCAATCCACGCTCCTACGTAAGGAGCGACAGTCGCAGCCTAGTAATCTCGTTAAAGTAACGCCAATTTCAATCCACGCTCCTACGTAAGGAGCGACAGCGCCCTGATTGAAGCCTTATTCCATAAGGCTTCAGAGGCCATAAAGTGCGAATCCTATTTAACAATATATTGAACATAAAAATTATACCATATTTATATGATTATTAGGATCAAGCTTAAAGTCAGTTCTGAACTGAAAAAGAGAGAGCAGCGAAGGGTCAGAGGGATTCTGGAGAAACGATAGTGGTCGCTTTTAAAGCATGATTCCTACCTCAAACCTCCATACAATAAAGGAATCAGGCTTTAATGGCGATCGGAAGAACCCTCTGACCCGCAGCGCTCCCCCTCGCTTCAAGTGATTTCGGTTCTGAGCCGATTTTTCTGTCCGTAACGCTTGGTGCGAATCTCCCGGCGATTTCATGTGAGCTTATGATTCGCACCAAGTTTTTTCCCCTTTTACTGAGCAAGCTTCACCCCAGGATATATCACATGCTCCGCATACCGTTTTGCCTCGTCTTCAAGATCATCTTCAACTGGTCTATAGGAAACGTGCCCTGAATTGGCCGCAAATACTCGCTTAAGGTGAACAGATTGTCGCCTCCTGCACGATATTGCTTCTCCGATCCTCCCATCGTCCTCGCAATTAAAAACTCCCTGCCCTTCAAATTGTCTGATGAAGTGAAATAAGCATGTGCTGCGCCTATGTAATTTCCAATAATTTGCTTCATTCGAATCCTAGGGTGAAGATTAGATGAAAAGTTCGGTTCTAGCATTGATTTCTATTGGATATAGCTATATAAAATAAATTAGAGCAATTATTATTTGCTACTTTTTATAACCAATAGGAGGTTGATGATGTAATGGACACAAAAGCAACTGCAAGCGCAGGAAAGTGCCCGGTAATGCATGGCAGCGCTACTAGTCACAAATCTAGTGGTACGTCTAATAGAGATTGGTGGCCAAACCAATTGAATTTGAACATTCTGCATCAGCATGACAGAAAATCGAATCCATTGGGGGATGACTTTGATTACGCGGAACAATTTAGCAAACTAGACTATTTCGCTCTTAAACAGGATCTTCGCGATCTGATGACAAACAGTCAAGAATGGTGGCCGGCTGACTATGGTCATTACGGTCCGTTCTTTATTCGTATGGCTTGGCATTCTGCCGGCACTTATCGGACAGGCGACGGTCGCGGCGGCGGCGGAAGCGGCTCGCAGCGTTTTGCTCCGCTAAACAGCTGGCCGGATAACGGCAATCTCGATAAAGCACGCAGGCTGCTTTGGCCGATTAAGCAAAAATACGGCAACCGCATTTCTTGGGCCGACTTATTTATTTTAACGGGCAATGTCGCTATTGAATCGATGGGCGGGAAAACATTTGGTTTTGGCGGCGGACGTGAAGACGTCTGGCATCCGGAAGAAGATATTTATTGGGGTGCTGAAAAAGAATGGCTAGGAGATAAACGCTACACCGGCGATCGGGATCTTGAAAACCCGCTGGCCGCCGTACAAATGGGACTTATCTATGTCAATCCAGAAGGCCCTAACGGCAAGCCGGACCCGGTTGGCAGCGGCCGCGACATTCGCGAAACCTTCGGTCGCATGGGCATGACTGATGAAGAAACGGTGGCGCTGGTAGCCGGCGGCCATACGTTTGGCAAAGCGCACGGCGCAGGCGACGCCGCTCATGTCGGTCCGGAACCGGAAGCTGCTCCGATCGAAGCGCAAGGCTTAGGTTGGATTAGCACGCATGGCTCCGGTAAAGGCCGAGATGCCATCACTAGCGGTATCGAAGGCGCTTGGACGGCTAATCCGACGCAGTGGGACAACGGCTTCTTCGATCTGTTATTCGGTTATGAGTGGGAGCTTACGAAAAGTCCTGCCGGCGCGCATCAATGGAAGCCTGTAAACCCTGCCGCCGAGCATCTCGCGCCGGATGCGGAAGACGCTTCCATTCGCGTAACGACGATTATGACGACCGCAGATATGGCTTTGCGACTGGATCCGGCATATGAAAAGATTTCCCGCCGTTTTCACCAAAATCCGGACGAATTCGCCGACGCTTTCGCCCGCGCATGGTTTAAACTGACGCACCGGGACATGGGACCGCGCGCCCGTTATCTTGGCCCAGAGGTTCCTGAAGAAGAGCTGATCTGGCAAGATCCTGTTCCAGCTGCGGAGTATGAGTTAAGCGATGTGGAAATAGAAGAGCTCAAAACAAAAATTTTGGAATCGGGTCTGACCGTCAGCGAGTTGGTCACTACTGCTTGGGCTTCGGCCAGCACCTTCCGCGGCTCCGATAAGCGCGGCGGAGCTAACGGCGCCCGCATCCGTCTTTCTCCTCAGAAGGACTGGGAAGTCAATCAGCCGAAGCAGCTTGCCAAAGTACTTACGATTTTGGAAGGCATTCAAGACGATTTCGAGAAAAATGTCAGCCTTGCCGATTTGATCGTGCTGGGCGGCAGCGCCGCCGTCGAGAAAGCTGCCCGAGACGCAGGCTTTGTGGCTTCGGTACCATTCACTCCTGGACGCGGAGACGCGACGCAAGAGCAAACCGACGAAGAAAGCTTTGCCGTGCTTGAGCCAGCAGCCGACGGCTTCCGTAACTACCAGAAGAAGCAGTACCATGTTAGCGCTGAAGAGCTTCTGCTGGACAAAGCACAGCTGCTCAATCTAACTGCGCCGGAATTAACTGTGCTGATCGGCGGACTGCGCGTGCTTGGCGTCAACTATGGCGGCACGCAGCATGGCGTTTTTACAGACCGCGCGGGCACGCTTACGAACGACTTCTTCGTTCATCTGCTCGATATGAACGTTGCATGGAAGCCTGTAGACGGAGACGTATACGAAGGACGCGACCGGAAGACGGGCGAAGTCGTCCGCACAGCGACTAGAGTCGACCTCGTATTCGGTTCAAATTCCGTGCTGCGCGCCATTGCGGAGCTTTATGCGCAAGACGATAACAAGGAAAAGTTTGTACGCGATTTTATCGCTGCCTGGTTAAAGATTGTGAATGCGGATCGTTTCGATCTGAAACGAAACTAATTGCATGTAAAAGAGCTGAACCGAGTGTCCTGTCATTTACGCTCGATTCAGCTCTTTTTTTAATGAAAATAGTTGCACAAACCGCCTTCTAAAGAATTGGTCCAGCTGTTATTATGCTTCTTCGCTTCTTTCATTGTAATGAAGTTGGAGTGGGTAATAACAAGCTCCGTCTTATTGTCTTTGTCGATAAAATCGATGGTAACAAGCGTTTCCTCTGCGTCGGCCCCTTCATTCAGCCACTTCCAAGTAAACGAAAGCTTATCATACGGAACGATCTCTACATAATGGCCTTCTAGGGTGTGAATTCTTCCGTTGGGCGCTTGCATATGAAAAAGATATTTGCCTCCAACCGAAACGTCCATTTGTCCAATGGTCGTCTTAAAGCCGGTCAGCCCCCACCATTGCTTTAACTGCTCTTCCTTCGTCCAAGCCAGGAACACTCTTTCCTTGCTCGCGTTGTATACATGATGAAGCTCAAGGAAAAACTTTCCTGCCTGCATTGAGATCATGAATCGTGCCTCCGTTAGTCTTCTTTAGATTGATTATCCAAAAAATGTTCAAGGTTAAACACTTGCGCAGTCCAGAACTTCCTCAAGTCCATTAACCACTCGTGAGCGTCTTCCACTGCCCTTGGATTTAGATAATAATAGCGATACGTTCCTTCCTTTCGAACCGAAACTAGACCAGCCTTCTCCATTACCTTCAGGTGTTTGGAGACAGCTGGCAATGACATTTCAAAAGGTTTGGCCAAATTCATGACGGTCATTTCTCCAACGGCTAGACTTTTTATGATTTCTCTTCTCGTCGGATCAGAAAGGACTTGGAAAACATCGTTTAACATTTCATCGTTATAATTAACCATATGTTTAAGTTTATGCAGTTTTCATCTAATGTCAAGCAGCTATTCCCGGGGGCCCCCCATCAAGCAGACTGTACGAAAGTATGCAAAAAAAGAGCCAGATGGATCAGGATTGGATACCTGAACCTCATCGGCTCTTGTATGGATTCGTTAGAAGCTCTGAGCAACTTCACGCGCTTGCTGTATCGCCTTTTCTTTAATCACAGTCGCTTGGCTAGGATCTACAGCCATCCCTTCTACGAAAATGCTCTCGAAGCTTGGAACCTCAAAAAATTCCATAATGGCATTCAGATGACGATGGCCCATTTCAAATTCTGCAAGCGCTGAGCCAGGTGACAATACGCTTCCGCTTGCTTGAATGTGAACCGCCTTTTTATCTCTCAATAGGCCAACCCGCCCTATCCCTTGCACATACTTAAACGTTTTGCCTGCTACGCAAATAGAATCGATGTATGCTTTCATAACGGGCGGAAAGGAATAATTCCATATTGGGGTTACAAATACATACTTATCTGCAGCGACGAATTGATCGACCAGTTCGCCTAGACGACCGACTTTCGCTTGTTCCGCACCGGTCAATGCATCAAATCCAGCTCCCGCCCCAAGCTTTCCCCATCCGCTAAACACTTCTGCATCAATCTCAGGAATATTCGTTTTATATAGATCAAGATGTACGATTTCATCATTCGGGTTTGCGGCTCGATAAGCCGACACGAATTCATTTCCTACTGCCAAACTGTAAGATGACTCATAATTCGGATTTGCTGTGATATAAAGTACGGTTGCCATATTGTTATTACCTACCTTCAATTTATATTTAACCTTTTGGTTATTTAACCAATACATTAAATATATAACCTGTTTTATTTGCTGTCAAGCAGAACAACAGAATTTGCCCCTGCAGTGCTCTGCCGAACAAAAAAACACGCCATGACTTGGCGTGTTTTTCATTGCTATGGGTCAGTGAATGGGGAGCCGACGATTATCGAGTGCGGACATAGAACAACGAATAGCCATCCGATTTACCAAGCGTAGTCGTCTCCGCTGCATCAATCAGCTTTACCGCTTTTAATAGCGATACGATTTGCGCATGCATGTTTATCAAAAAAATAGCGGACCAAGTGAAATAAACGAACGAAACAGGCTGTCCCAAAAGGTTCTGATGAATTTTCAAAACGCCCTTGAAACCAACTACAAAAGTGGGTTTCAAGGGTGTTTTTCGCCTGCAATAACCAGTCCATGTCTCTTGCTGCTTCCTCCGAGCTTTGGCACTACAGCCATGTCAGTGTCCCTATTCAAACTGCTTAATTTGGTCTATACTCAAAAGATTATTAATCAAGCAGCAGGAAGGAATCTCATGATTAAATTACAGCAGCTATCTACTGGACTTTTATCGGCGTTAATGGCTTGCACCGGTGGAGCCATTATGATTATTACCGCAGCCAAACAACTTGACCTCTCATCAGCCGCACTGCTTTCGTGGATGTTTATTGTCTATGTTGCCGGCGGGGCAATGAATTTATGGCTCGCACTTGCCTACAAAATTCCTTTTGCAGGAGCGCACTCTATAACAGCCGCCGCTTTTTTGAGTATGACTGCCGTGCACTTGTCACTGGCAGAGCTAGCAGGCGGCTATATACTTGCAGGAGCAATTATCGCGCTGCTCGGCGTTACTGGCATTTTTCACAAGCTGCTGCAGCTCATTCCGCGCGCGCTAATTGATGCCATGCTCGCAGGTTTGATTCTGCACTACGTAACTGGCATTGTGCCGGTCTTTCAGGAGGCTCCGTTTATTGCCGGTCTTAGTCTGATCGGATACTTCGTCGCTCCCCGACTTTCTAAGTCAATACCGCCGCTACTGGGCGTATTGGTGTTCGGATTGATCGGACTTATGATCGTATATCCATTTCCAGCGATGGTCAGCATCCCTTTCAGCCTGCCGCAGCCGATCATACCTGCGTTTACGTTCAATGGCCTGCTAACAATAGCCATTCCACTGGCTGTGCTCGTCCTGACCAATGATCTAGCCGTGGCTTTGGCCGCACTTATGAAGAACGGTTACCGCGCCCCTTCTAATAAGGCGGTGGCATTATCTGGCTTCGGCACGATAATGTCGGGTATATTTGGCGGACAAGCCATTAATATTGGGGGCATGATGACCGCACTATGCAGCAGTGATGAGGCTGGCCATCATGATGAGCGATACAAGGCAGCTGTTGTCTCCAGCATAATCGTTATTTTGTTTGGACTATTCTCATGGAAGCTTATTGCCGTTATCGAGCTGCTCCCATCCTACTTTATTACGATGTTGACTGGCTTCTCTTTGGCCGGCGTCTTGCTCGGCAGCTTGCAATCCGCCTTTCAGGACACTCGTTATAAGTACGCTGCACTTTTTTCCTTTGTCATCGCGGTTTCGGGCATTTCCTTTTTCGGCATTTCAGCAGCGGTATGGTCACTAGTTGCAGGATCAGCAGCAGCTAAACTACTAGGCGAAGGCGGGCGCCCCCTCGGAACGAACAAGCGCTAGTTACTATTCGCCCCCATCTAGTGATGAAACACCAAGAAGAACCAGAGTAGTTTGTCGATAAGGATAGCACTTTTCTTTTCCTCCCACCGATCAAACGTATAGCTGTTGCGATATACGGTAAGCCCCCTATCTGTTACTTGTTGCTCAAGCCATGCAATAAAGCTATTATGACCTTCAGAGCCCGTTGTTCGGCTTCCGAAAGCATTCATCGTTTCGATATTTTTCAACATCACTTCAGCAGAATCCAGTTTCGTTTCATCGATTGATGCAGTTAGATTAGCTGGTAAATTATCGGGTTTCGTAATAGGCTTTGCACCTAAATTAATAGTCCAAAGAACGCTCACGATAAAAGCGGCCACGCCGAACAACACTTTTCCGGCGACAAGCAGTACCGTGACTCTTCTGCCCGCAGATTTTACAAAAGCCCCCTCCATACACTGGCTGCGATAAGCAGCGCGATCGAGAGTGCAAGCAGACGACTTCATCAATATTTTGACATCACCTATAAGGAAAAACAATAAAATGAACGTCAGAGCGTACAAAAGATTCTGCCTTTCACTGATGAATCGAGCGGCAAAGCCAAACAACCTGACCCAAATTTGTTTTCACCTTTATCAAACTCCTATGTCGCAGGAATGATATATAAAACAACGCCGGCAAGATATCATATTGTTTTGACATCTTGCCGGCGTTTTACAATTGTCTTTTTACACTCGCTTCAACTTCACTAACTATACTTGCCAAGCGCCTTAAAAGCGAGATCTTTAATGACCAAATCGTCGAGCGGCGGATTGTATAGGCCAGCCCGAATATCACGATAAATTCGCTCCAGCGGATTTGAGCGGGACAAACTGGAGCCTCCGCACACCCGCATCGCGCGATCCGAGATGCTAATCGCACTGTTAACTGCCGTATACTTGGTCAGCGCAAATTCCGGCTTCAGCGACTCCCGCTCCTCCGGCTCTTCATCCCAGCGACGAGCCATCGCATGCAGCAGCGTGCGCGCCGTCGTCAGCTCCGCCTCGATCAGCCCGAGATGCTGCTGAATAAGAGGCAGCTCCCCGATTGGCATACCGAGACTGTCCGGCTGATATGTGCGGGCGAACTCCACCGCATAATCTCGGGCTGCAGCAGCCAGTCCGAGGTAACAAGCGGAGATGAACATCAGAAAGCCGAGTCCATCCTGCGGACGTTTCTGCTTCTGACCGTCCGGCGTGATATAGAGAACAGACTCCTCCGGCACAAATACGCGATCCAGCAGCAGATCATGGCTGCCGGTCGAGCGCATGCCAAGCGTATCCCACGTTTCTTTCATTCCCACGCCCGCCTGGCGATCCACGTAAAATTCTCCGGTTGCCGCTTCCCCGTCGATCGATGCGATGACGCTGAAATGATTAATGTTTGGCAGCAGCGTGCTGAAGCTTTTGCGTCCGCTCAGCAGCCAACCGCCTTCCGTACGGACAGCCGTTGTGCGCGGCTTTGCGCCGCGGCTCGGACTTCCGATTCCAGGCTCGCTAATATATCCGTTGTACAATTCGCCTTTCTCTACCGCAAGCTTGCACACTCGGGCAAACAGATGCTCCGGCCAGCGGCGGGTCGTCCGAAGCTGCAAAATCAATCCGAGATGCCAGCCAAGGGAAAGCGCAGTGGAGCCGTCGCCTTTGGCGATCTGTTCCAGAAATTGCACAAGTGAGAACAGGGAGATTTCGTCGCCGCCGAATTCCTTAGGGACTGTAAGCTTCAGACACCCTGCCTGCTTCAAATCCTCGAAATTGTCGAATGGAAAGGAGCCCTCGCGATCATGCTTGGGCGCACGCTCTGCGAATCGGGCCGCGAGCTGCTTTGCCAAAGCCGTCAACTCAGTATCTTTGCTTTTATTTGACAAGTTTTCTTCGCTGCTCATTCTTCTCATTCCTCTTATCTGCTGCGGTAGTCTTCAATGCTTGCTTGAATTTGATCCAGATGCCCTTGCAGATGGTTGATTTGTCCAGCAATCAGCTGCTCCAGTGTAATCAGTCCGTTCTCCGGATGCGCTCCGGTGCGCTCCCACTCCGCATCTCCGATCCGTTCCAGCAGCTCGCTGTTAGCAGTGCGAAGCAATCGGAAGCGTTCCAGCGCAGCCGCCAGATCTAGCGCTTCATAATTTAGCGAATCGGTCCAGTTGTCCTGCTCGAATGGCTGTATCGCTGGATCCTTCTCCGACAAAATATTCCGTACACGGAAGGACACCGCAAGCTCCGCATCCGCCAAATGAACCGCAATCTGCTTGACCGACCACTTCTCCGGCAAACGATGGTGCAGCAGCTCGGCTTCACTCAAGCCTAGTACTGCTTTCGCCAATGCCTCTCCCCCTGCTTTATACGCGGCCACCAACTGCTCTTTACTCGATTGTGTCATAACCTATTTCCTCCTTGGATGTGTGGTTGTATACATTTGCTTCTACAGACTACAGACGTTTGTCCAGCTTGCTGACGATGTAGTTGCCGACGAACTGGAACAGCTGCACACAGATGACAATCACTATAATTGTAAAAGCCATCGTATACGTCTCATATCGCTGGTAACCGTAGCGGAGAGCGAAGTCGCCTAGTCCACCCCCTCCGACAAGCCCGGCAACGGATGAGTAATTCAAAAAGCTGACGAGAATAATGACGATCGAATTGACGATGCTGGAACGCGCTTCCACATAGAGCACGCTCCATATGATGCGAGGCAAGCTGGCCCCCATCGATTCCGCCGCTTCGATAAGTCCCCTGTTGATCTCTAGCAAACTTTGCTCGATAAATCTGGCAAAATACGGCGTAGAAGCAACTACCAGAGGAACGATAACCGCTGTCGTCCCGAGAGCTGTTCCGACGATCAGCCTAGTGATCGGAATAATCGCGATCAGCAGTACAATGAAAGGGAAGGAACGGACGATATTAACGAGGCCGTTAAGCAAAATATAAGTCCGCGGCGCCTTGAATCTGGAGCCTGGCCGGATAAAGTACAGAACGGTTCCGAGCGGAACGCCCAGCAAGACCGTAATGGGAATAGAGATTAGCAGCATGTACCAGGATTCGCCGAACGCGACCCAGAAATCGGGCAACGCCTTGGCAATCTGATTAATCGCCTCATCCATGCAAGCTCCCCCCTACCTCTTCTGCATAAAAGTTCTCACTTTTGAACAAATAGCTGGCGATTTTGGACTTCGGCACATAATCGCGGTTATTCATTTCGAAATCCTCCACGATAACTCCCTGTTCCATTACCGCCACTTTATTGCAGATCGCCCGAACGACATCCATCTCATGAGTTACGATAACGATTGTAATGCCGAGCCGGCGGTTAATATGGGCCAAATGCTTCAGAATATCCCCTGTTGTCTGCGGATCGACCGAAGAGGTCGGCTCATCGCATAGCAGTACCTTCGGATGGTTGGCAATCGCACGGGCAATGGCTACCCGCTGCTTCTGCCCGCCGCTTAGCTTAGCCGGATAGGCGTCGATCTTATCGCCGATATCCAGAATGTTCAAGCATTCCTCAACGCGCTTACGCCGCTCTGCTCTGGGCACGCCGGCTATTTTCAATGGGAAAGCCACATTATCGTAGACCGTCAAATTATTTAACAGATGAAAATGCTGAAAGATCATCGATATTGACTGCCGCTCCTTGCGAAGCTCCCCTTTGCTCAATTCGGCGAGCGGTTTGCCGTCTACGATGATCGTGCCGCTGTCCGGACGCTCCAGTAAATTAATCGTGCGCAGTAAGGTTGACTTGCCGGCTCCGCTAAAGCCGATTATCCCGTAAATATCTCCCTTCTCGATCTCGATGGAAACATTGTTAACTGCGGCCAAAGTGCCCGTTGGCATATCAAAGCTCTTATTTATATTGCGAAGTGAAATCATCGGCTGCTCTCCTCCATTAAATGTACATCTGGCTAGGGCAGGCTTCCGCTAGGTTGTGACCTGCGTATAGCGATTAGGAGGAACCGGCAGCCCCAGCTGCCCCCGCAATGTCTCTGCTCTGTAGTCTGTATGATATAGGCCGCGGCTTTGCAAAATCGGGACAACCTGCTCGACAAAATGATGCAGGCCTTCCGGTACGATTGGACCGGAGCTGACGATAAAGCCGTCCGCGGCCTCTGCTTCGTACCACTTTTGAATGGCGTCCGCGACATGCTCGGCCGAACCGACGAAAGGATTATGCCCGGCACGCGTCGACATCCGAAGCGCTAGGCCTCGCAAAGTCAGACTTTCCTTCCGGACAAGCTGGGCAATTCGATCGGTCTCTGCTTTGTAGCCATCGGTCAACAGTCCATCCAGATGTGGCGTCAGTTGCTCATCCAGGTCGATACGGGCGATCGCATTAGCATCAAAGTAACGTTCCAACTCCTTCAACGCTTCGCCAATATCGATCAAGGCATCGATTTCACCCTGCTTTTGCTGGGATTGTTCAGCGCTGTCTGCCACAATCGTACTGATACCGGGCAGTACGAGCAGCTCATTCGGGTTCCGCCCAAGCTTAGCTGCCCGCTCCTTAATGTCATGGTAGAAGCGTTTCGACTCTTCAATGCTGTTCTGGTGGGTAAATACAATTTCCGCATGTCTGGCAGCAAAGTCCTTGCCCGCGTCCGAGGAACCGGCTTGCACGATAACCGGCCGCCCCTGCGGCGTGCGTTCCATACTAAGTGGACCGCGCACCGAGAAGTGCTCGCCTTTGTAATTCAACGTATGAAGCTTGCTTGAGTCGAAATATACACCGGTGTTCTTGTCACGCAAGAACGCGTCTTCCTCCCAGCTGTCCCACAGTCCCTTTACGACATCGAGAAACTCGGTTGCCACCTTGTAGCGCTGATCATGTTCCAAATGACGGTCGCGGCTGAAATTTTCAGCCGTACCCGGAAGTGCGGTCGTGACGACATTCCAGCCGGCTCTTCCCCGGCTGACATGGTCAAGCGAGCCAAACAAGCGGGCAACATGAAAGGGCTCGTGATACGTTGTAGACAAAGTCCCCACAAGTCCGATCCGCGAGGTTGCGCCTGCCACTACGGAGAGGAGCGTAAGCGGCTCCAGCCGATTAATCAGATGCGGGGCGGTATGATCGTTGACATATAAGCTGTCCCCCACAAAAACAAAGTCGAGCTTGCCTTCCTCCGCCTTACGTGCGGCAGAAACAAAGTAATCGATATTAATGGACGCATCCGACCAGTATCGCGGATGGCGCCATACAGTCGTATGGCTGCCTCCGATACTGAGCGAAGTTCCCAACACAAGACGTCTTGCTTGGCTCATGTTTGCCTGCTCCCTTCTTACCACGCGTAATAGATGCTTCCTTCGTCAAAACGTGTTTTGTAAAATTCTTTCACAGCGTCGGAATAGTAGGCCTTCTTCAGCGCTTCGATCTTTGGCGAATCGGCGAGTTCAGGACGTGTCGCGGCAATAATGTAGAAGTCCTTTACTTCCGCGCTCTCAAGTCCAAATGCATCCTCCAGCTTCAAACCGCCTTGCACACGCTGGCTTTGGAAGAGGAATCCTGCGTCGAGATCGTCAAGGGCGCGCAGCAGCAGTCCTGTCTCCAACGTCTTAAATTTGAAGTTATGAGGATTCTCCACAATATCGGACGTTGTAATCTTCGTTACATCCAATCCTTCTTTGAGTTTAATCAGCCCGGTATTTTGCATAATCAGCAGCGGACGCCCGCCGTTCCCCGTATCGCCGGGAATGCCGATTGTCGCGCCGTCTGGCAGATCTTTAAAGGAAGCGTACTTCTTGGAATAGATGCCGTTAGGC
This sequence comes from Paenibacillus sp. NPDC058071, assembly GCF_042885235.1. Classification (NCBI taxonomy): domain Bacteria; kingdom Bacillati; phylum Bacillota; class Bacilli; order Caryophanales; family Paenibacillaceae; genus Paenibacillus; species Paenibacillus sp. NPDC058071. The sequence continues at coordinate 65,503 of NZ_JBHVSK010000005.1, read as the reverse complement.
GCAAACGTCGTCAGGAAGGCCGGAACCAGATTAGCGTTATTCCCTTCATTAAATGCCTTCAACGCAGCCGAATGGTTGCCGATAACGACATCATAGTTGCCTTCAACCACTTCTTTATTGGCGATAATAATATCGGTTGGCACCTTGAACTCCAGCTTGTAGCCCAGCTTCTCGACTTCCTTCACCAGAATAGCTGCCACCTCGTCATTATGGTTCGAGCTATTGGCTAACAGCTTGATAACATGATCTTCAGGTTTATCATTGCTTCCGGCTTCCTTATTGGAATCCGAATTTTTATTACCCGTTTCATTCTCGGACTGCGTATTTGCAGCAGGTGCCGTATTGCCGGCATTTGGCGCCTGCGTACCGCAAGCAGAAATCAGAATTAATGTCATAATTGACAAGAGGATAGCGAATGCAGACTTCTTCATTTGTTGTTCTCTCCTTCAAAAGTATGGTCTAGTTGAAAGCCTTTTGATATGAATCTCTTCCATGAGAAGTACATTCATTTTAAATCCAAGTTATCCGCTACGAATATTTATAGTATAGCAGAATTTTTTCATTATAAAAGACTATACTTTGCAATATGAATCATTATACTTTTTAATGATTGAGATGCTAGAGCTAGCTAATATATGAATGATTGATCTCATAGACCGTTCATGTCATACTATTACCATAAATATTCCTGTTCCAGTTCCTAATTGATTCTGATTTATTACTATGTATCTCATTAATATATTTAATGAAAAAGGTGAGCTGTAATTTGGATATTCAATATTTCATCACGTTTCGCGAGGTAGCGCGCTGTCAAAATCTGACCCGAGCCGCCGCCAAGCTCGGTTACGCCCAGCCCACGGTAAGCGTGCAAATTCAGCGGCTGGAAAATCACTTTGGCACCAAGCTGTTTGAGCGCAGCAGCAAACGATTGAAGCTGACTCCCAGCGGCGTGCAAATGCTAGCTTACGCAGATCAAATCGCGCAAGGCTATCACCAAGCCCAGGAGACGTTTAGCACAGCGTCCGAGGTTAATTTGGCGATAGGAACGACGGAGACGCTGGCCGCCTTTTTCCTGCCGCCTCATTTCCAATCTTTCCGCAACCGCTATCCGCAGGCCAATGTTGTCTTCTTCCCGACCTCAGATCATGAAATTATTCGTAAAATAAAAAACAATGAGCTGGACATCGGCTTTGTACTGGACATGCCAGTCACCGACCCGGAGCTCATATCCATTAGCGTCCGCAATGAGGAGCTGATCTTTATTTGCTCCAAGGATCATCCGCTGCACGGGCGAAATGACATGAGCTTGCGCGAGTTGGAAAACAGCTCCTTCATTCTGACAGAGAAGGGCTGCTGCTACCGAAGCGCACTGGAGCGATCGATGAGCGACAAGGGCATTTCCTATCAGGTTGTATCCGAAATGGGCAGTCTGGAGGGCATAAAGCAGTGCGTTCTGTACGGGATGGGCATTGCGATGATTCCGAAAATTGCAGCCAACGATATGTTAAGCAAAGAGCAGTTGGCCGCCTTTTCGATTCGCGAGGACACACTGTCCTCCTTTTACACACAGATCATTATTCATAAAAACAAGCATCTGTCCGCCCCGCTGCGCTATCTCATCGATCTTATTAGTAACGGCAGCAGCAAAATATCGATTTGATTGTTGATTAAATGGAAAGGACCTCAGTTCCACTTTAAAGTGGAACTGAGGTCCTTTTTCTCGAGGAAAATCGGTTATTAAAGCTGCTCCCATTCTTCTATTTTAAAATGCAGCGAGGCGTCGTTTTCTGTTGAAAACCGCCTATTGACCGCCTGTTTCTCATAACGGCCAAACTGGTTAATAAGCGGCACATCAAACTTTAGATCGCGCGGCAAAACAAAGGAACCGCGATACAGCCCGTCCGCCACTCTCGGAATTTCGAATCCGGTGTAAATACGGTCATCCTTCGGCGTATCCGGCGGTACCTCAACTGTCACATCAAGCTGTACCGTTTCCGTTACTTCCAGGACAACTTCAATCTGGATTGTAGCGTGAAGCCCGGCATAACGTACCGTCACATTCGTCGTTCCTAATTGGCGGGCAATAACGCTGCCGTCCGCTTCAACGATTGCAATCTCCGGGTTTTCAACGACATAATCGGCTTCCAGCAAGCTCATGACAAAGCCGCTGTCATACTCGACGTTCGGATAGAGGCGAACCTTCAAACCTCGCAAGCCAATCTTCGTTCTCCCGTAAATGCGTATGTCTTGAGGCGTACCTGTTCTTCCGAACATATAAAGCAACGGCGCGTGAATCCGATCCGCCCAAGCCTGTTGGGTATGCGCCGCCTCCGGGTCGAAATAGAAAGCAAGATCGCTGTCCGGTTTGAACCCGTTTCCAATCATTTCGTCAGCAACCTGCCTCGCTTGAGAAACGGTTAGAAGCCCTTCAGCCCCTCCCATATCAAGCCATATCCGAATTGGCGGCTTAGCCGCAAACTGCTCATAAATCGGGATTTCCGTTCGGTTCGCACCCTCCCAGATTGTATGGATGAAGAATGGCGACATAATTCCGATCTGGCCGAACACATCAGGACGCCTAAAACCGATATGATACGAAAGCAGGCCGCCCGCCGAAGAACCGATCATCCCGGTATGCTTCCTATCGGGCAGCGTTCGGTAGGTGCGATCAATATATGCTTTAACTTCCTCGATTAGAAAACGTTCGAACAGCATGCCGCTCCATTCCGACGGAAAAGCTCCCTTGGCAGAAGGCACATCGTGGAAGTATTCCGACAGCCTTTGCCAATGCGACAGCGAGGAAACGGCAACAACGATAATTTCATCCAGCTTGCCTTCGCCAATAAGCCGATCAACCGTCTGATGTACGTTCCAGCTTTCGCCAAAGCGGTCTTGAGCAAACATTTGCTGGCCATCATGCATGTACAATACGGGAAAATCTTCGCTGGCATTCCTATCGTAACTAGGAGGCAAATAAACGAAAATATCCCTCTCGTTATTTAGAATCTTAGAATAAAAATGCGAAATTGTTTCCACTCTTGAAGCCAATAAGACGACCTCCCCACCGATGACTTGAATACGATACTAATCGTTATTCTACACTCTTTAACGATTCAATCATATTGATTTTAGTCACTTTTCTTCTAAGCATGAGGTTAGCCAGAACGGTGAGCAAGAGGGCAAGACCAACAGAAACCAGTAGAATAAAAATATTCAATCGATCGGGGATTTGTTGATGCGTGCTGGACAGTGCTTTTACAACATTCGCATACATATAGCCGCCGATCGGTAAAGCAATAAGTATTGCAAATACGGTTAGACTGATGTTTTCAACAAAGATAAGCCTGTTTATTTTATTTTTTTGATAGCCCAGCACTTTAAGGGTCGCGAGCTCACGAGCTCGTTCATAGATATTGATGGAAGAGATCGTATAGATAGCTCCAAAAGAAAGGACGACCGCACAGATGATAAACATAACAAATAGAAAACTGTTTTGTTCCAATATATACTGTGCTGATTTCTTTAAATCCGTCTTATCCGTAACCGCATCTACTTGAGGATTTTGTTCAAAAAAGCTGCGGATGCCGATCAGATCAGCCGGGCTATCCGCTTCTACCAGAAGTGAGGTTGGACGGTAATCCACCTCAAAACGGTTTAAATACTCGGGCGTGATATAAAACGACGGATTCGAATACTGCGTAGATATGCTTAACACCTTCATACTTACTGTCATATGATTAAACTCTGGCGCTGCAAACGCTATTTGGATGTAATCCCCTACTGCAATGCCGTATTTATCGGCGTATGATTTGGGTACAAGCACACCGTCGTTTTCCAAATCTATGCGATTGTCCTTCTCGTCAAAAAAATGAATGAGATTGTTTGCTTTCTCCGTCACCACTAAAACGGCCTTTTCCACTACATTATTCTCCATCAATTCAATCGGAAAGGCGGACAGGAAAAAACTGTTTTTAATACCCGAGGGCAGTTGAAAAGCATCCTCCGACGCCCCCATTTTATAATCCACTCTTAAGTCATAGGTATACACCTCTTCAACTTGGTTGGCGACTTTTTGCAAGGACGTCTGCGTACCGAAAGCGGTTATTAATAAAACCGTGCTGGCAACAACGCCAATCGAGCTCGCTAAAGCTTTTTGCTTATTGAGAAATAGATTTCTGAGAATAAGCTTGTAGCTGTAAGGAAGACGGCTCCAAACGGCTGGGATTCTTTCAATAAGGATCTTTTTCATCGTCTTCGGCGGTTTAGGACGGATCGCTTGAGCTGCGCGTTCCTTCAGTATCGCTCTGCCGCTTAAGTAACAGGACAGCACTCCAAAAACGCTAGAGATAAGGATCGGAGGAATAATGGAATATAGCGAAAGAGAGAATTCAATGCCTGGCAAAGAGTAGGATCTTGCATTCGACACCGTAATAAATGGAACAAATACGAATGCGGCAATGGCATAGCCTAGAACAGAGCCGATTATGCCAACCAGCACCGGGTATCCCATATAGTGAAGCATGATGCTTCTGTTTTTCACACCCAAAGCCTTCATAATGCCTACTTGATTCCTTTGAGAATCGATGATCCTCGACATCGTCAGGTATAAGATAATCGCTTCGATCAGGAAGAGCACCAGCGGTATAACCTTGCTCATCAATTTGTTATTGTATACGGTGGCATTTAGTTGGGAATAGCTGAACGTCCGTTCCTTGCTGACTTGATTGATATAAGAATATGGCTTAGATGCCTCCTCCATTGATTTACTTAGCTTGCCGATCGCGAAGCCTTCTTTGGCATCAATCATAAGCTCATTATAGAAAAAGCTCTCTATGACTTCTGGAACGGTCTCCTCGCTAATATAAGCTACCCCATATGCGTTATGGTCTTGTATGTCGTTCTTTTTTGCATATTCAACATTTTCGCCCAAACCGCTAATGATGAACTTCAAATCTTTATTATCAGTACGTATGCTCATTTCATCGCCGATCCGAAGATGACGTTCTTTGGCATAATGGGAATCGATTAAGATTTCACCCTTTTTCGCTGGGATGCTGCCCTCGATTACAGTCGGCGTATTGATTTCATTGTTTTCAGGAATCGAATGAATTTTTAATGAGGCCTTGTCACCTTCAAAAGATTGCACGGCATCGAAGGAATAGCGCCCTTCTAACTTGTGGATGCCATTTATCTTACTTAAACTCGCCGCCTCCTCTTTGGAAATATGACGGTAATAGATGTTTAAGTCGCTTAGATTATGTTCCTTAAAATAAACCTTCGTATAGGCGCTCAGATTATCGCTTAAGGTTACGAGCCCTGTGTAGAAAAAAGCTCCTACTGCGATAACCAATACAAAAGCCGTAAATTGGCCAACAGATTGTTTAATATCTCGAAATAGCTTCTTGAACAGATTCATCATCACCACTCAATCCCTTCAACGCTTTGCTTATGCTCGTTAATCGTTATGCTTTCTATCCTTCCGCTCTTCACCTTAATCACCTTATCGGCCATTGGAGCAATGGCGGAATTATGAGTGACTAGAACGACACATTTTCTTGTCTCCCGGTTCAAATCTTGAAGAAGCTTTAAGATGGACTTGCCCGTTATATAATCCAAAGCTCCGGTTGGTTCATCGCAAAGCAGCAGTAACGGATTTTTGGCAACTGCTCTAGCGATCGCCACCCTTTGCTGTTCACCTCCAGAGAGCTGGGACGGGAAGTTTTGCATACGATTCGATAACCCGACTTTATGCAAAATGTCCTTCGCATCCAAATGCTCTTTGCATACTTCAGCGGCAAATTCAACATTTTCCAGGGCGTTCAAGTTCGGAATCAAGTTATAAAATTGAAAAACAAAGCCGATTTTCTCGCCGCGATATTGCGTTGTTTTCTTCTCGCTTAATGTTGTTATTTCCTGATCGCCTACAAACACTTGCCCTGAGCTAACGGTGTCCATACCCCCAAGTATGTTCAGAATCGTGCTTTTGCCGGCTCCGCTTGCCCCCAAAACAACAACGAATTCCCCCTCAGCGATGGAAAAATCTATCCCGTCCAGCGCTTTGATTTTCATCTCTCCTATTTTGTACTCTTTCGTTACTTCTCTGAACTCAATTAACTTTTTCACGAAATCCATCTCCTCGAATCGTATATTGGGAAACCTCAAAACTTAACTTTACCGAGTCTTGATCTTCAGCATTTCATCATGTTAGTATGTCGGTATGTTACTTGTGTAGCATACTATAATTTATGTGTTAATTATTGTCAACGGTCTGCAGAATGAGGAACCCTCCTTCAGGTATTGACAAATATTTGCTCATCAAATATGGTATGTTGGATAAGTAACATACTAATATGATGAATGGTGAGGCAATGAACGTCACTTTTGACGATAAGCAACCGATTTTTCAACAAGTAGCGGAAATCATAGAGGACGATATTTTGAACGGGACTTTCCGTGTGGACGAGCAAATTCTTTCCATGGCTCAGTTGTCGCAGATGCTTCAAATCAACCCGGCAACCGTTGTGAAGGGGATTGGCCTGCTCGTTAACGAGGGTATTCTTTACAAAAAAAGAGGGCTTGGCATGTTTGTTGCCGCTGATGCGAAACTAATCATCCAAAACAAGCGGAAAGATCGTTTTTATAAGGAACTGTTGTCCAATCTGCTGATTGAAGCTGACAAACTCGGACTGACAACTGAAGATATCTTTCACATGATCAAACAGTTGAGAGGGGAATAAACGAACGGTGAGCAATGCTCTAACTTGCGGCAATTTAAACAAAAAATACGGCCGAACTTATGCGCTGCAAGATCTGAATCTGCAGCTTGAGGAAAATGTCATATACGGCTTGCTCGGGCGAAACGGTGCCGGCAAAACAACACTGCTGAACATGATCGCTGGCGGGATCTTTCCGAACCACGGCACCATTGAGGTCAGAGGAAAAAAGCTGAGTCAAGGGGAGCTTCCGGAAGGTTTCTGTTTCGTACGCGAGAACAACAAGTATTTCGGAGGAGCACGGGTTATTGAAATTTTGCAGTTTGCCGCGAAATTTCATCCCAACTGGGACTGGACGTTAGCCCATGAGCTGCTTGAAACATTTCGCCTCGATCCGCGCAAAAAAATAAGGCAGCTTTCAAGGGGTACGGAATCGCTGGTAGGGAACATCATCGGCTTAGCCAGCCGGGCACCGCTAACGTTGTATGACGAGCCGGTGCTCGGACTCGATGTCACGATGAGAGAACGATTTTACAAGGCGCTTCTGGAGGATTACGCCAATCACCCGCGCACGATTCTGTTATCTACTCATTTGATTGATGAAATCGCCCCCGTTGCAGAAAAAGTTTATATCCTAGAAGCCGGCTCTATTCTGCTTCATGACGAGATGGAACGTATACATATGGCCGCTCATCTCATCCGGGGAAATTCGGAGGCGGTGGCTTCGTTTACAGCCGGAAAACGGGTTTTATATACGGAAACCTATGGACACGGCTCACTCGCCGCCATTTATGAAAACTTGCATGCGGCCGACGTGCAGCAAGCGCGCGCCATGGACATTTCGATTGAAAATTTAACGCTTCAAAAGTTTTTCTCGTATTTGCTCGAAGGGGGTCGCTAGATTGGGTGCTTGGGCCGTTCATTTGAAGGCAACCTATGTTCAAATGAGGATTTATATATGGAGCGTCATTATTTTCATCATGATTGGAAGGCTGGCAGAAATCATGGTTACCCTCAGTATAGACAGCATTCAAAGTGCCCGTCTTTCGGAAAGCAACATGCTTATTCTCATTTTGCTGCTGATTGCAATTGTACTGCCGCTAAGTTATTACAGGCGCATCGTAAATTTGGGGGCAAGCCGCGAGCAATATTATAAAGGACTTCATCTCGTCTTTGCCATCTGGGCAGCAGCCATCGCCCTGTTCAATTCTGTATGGCATGTCCTTGAAGGATATGTGTTTCAAAATCACTCGAACATCATTAGCCTTATAGGAGCGTTTCATTGGGATGACTTTGGCGCGGCTGGCTCTTTCCTTTACCAAACCGCCTTTTATTTGATGGCGATGGCGCTTCTAAGCATTCTCGTCTCCGGTTACTATCATCCTGTCGGTTGGTTGCTGTGGGCGCTTCTGATTGCGGCGATTCCGGTCGGAACGGCGATTCCTTCGCTGCGCGTTCATGTCGCCGATTTTTTCAAAACACTGTTATTCAATGAATCGCTGCTGATAGGCGTCGGATTTAATCTTCTCCTTTATCTCGTTTTCTTGGGTGGCGGCTGGCTGTTCACGAAGAGAAGGACGCATTGAAGAAAAATGAATAGATAAAGAAAGACCCCTAGGAAGGCGCTTTTGATGAAAGCGTCCATCTAGGGGTCTTAGTCGTTTCATTACTTTTTGAATATTTTGAAAGGAGCGCCTACGGGCAGAAATACACGTCCAAAGTGTGTATTCAACACGGCAGCGCCGCATCCGTAGAAAGAAGCAATGGCAATTGCCAGCTCGGCATAAGCCGCCAAGGAGTGAAAAGCACCATTCCCAACGCCAAAAGAGTCAAGGCATAATCCAATAAACAAGAGATCAATCAATATAAAAATGATGAATAGTACCTTATTGGTTTCCATTGCGCCAAGAGTCATGAAAAGCGTAAAGATCAGATAGCCAAGAAATACAAAGCCCAGCTGCTTCACGTCGAGTGCAGATGCAAGTTCTGGACCAAAAACACCCAATTTAATTAACCAGCTTGATGCCATACCGAACCAGAAGAAAGCATAAGCACCGAACGCTGTCATTCCAAATGTGTTGTTATGCTTAGCGTCTTGAATGCAGGCAAATAGCTGAGCGAATGCGCCAAGAAAAATAGCCCAAGGAATGACATAGCCCAATCCAGAAGTAATGTCCAGCTTTTGCGATGAAGCAACCAGCGTGACGATGGCCAGACCGAATAATCCAATTGCGCTAGGGTCTGCTGTTACAATTTTTACATTTTGTTGCGACGATGATGTCATAAACTAAGAAGCCTCCGATTTGAATAGAAACAATTTGAACGCCTATTCTATCACATATCTTACGGCCTGTCACATTGGTAAACATATTGTCACATTTGATGATAGTTTATGGAGAGGAAGCGCTTCGGGTCAGAGGGTTCTTCCGATCGCCATTAAAGCCTGATTCCTTTATTTTATAGATTTTTGCTGTCCGTCAACGTCTACCGCTGAACCGTTTGATCGCTTCCTCGGTCACCGGCTTGAAGAGGTTAACGAGGTTGCCGTCAGGATCGCGGAAAAGCATAGAACGGTTTCCCCACGGCATCGTGGTCGGTTCCTGTACCCAATCATCGACAATTGGCTTCAAGCGCGCGTATTCGGCTTCGACATCGTCAACGTGAAACTCAATGATGACGGAGTGATTGTTAGCCGCCACTACGGAACCAGCGCCAAATAGTTGCGCTGTCTGGGAATGGCCGATTGCCAGGGTGCATGATGGCACAACGAGTTCGGCAAAAACGGGCGCAGGGCGCTCCGCCGAAACACCCAAGACTTTCTCATAGAACTCGACGAGACGATCCATGTCGTCGGTAATGATGCGTACAGAAGCGAAATTCACAAGATATCATCCTTCCTATAATAAAAATAGATTTGCCACTCCTTTACGTTTACATACCTGATTATAAAAAAACGCTACTGACAACGTTATGTCAGTAGCGTTTTAATATTTTTTGCGCTTCTTCACGAATCGAATTTCGGAATGATTCAGGCTCCAATACGATCACACCCGCTCCCCAGCCAAGCACCCATTGCAGCAATTCATCCAGTTGACGAACTCGTAAGACCACATGCAGTCCATCTTGGTGCTCTTCCATTTCCTCGATGTAATGATAGTTCGATTCCTTCACCTTATCTGCGATGTCATGGTTAAATCGAAGGCAAACTCGCATGTGGCGATCATCCGGAGGGGTATACTCCCTTAAGTTAAAATGCGCCGGCAGTTCGAATCGTTCTTCCAGATCGGTAAGTTCGGTCATTCGGGATAAACGGAAATGGCGAATGTCTTGGCGTAGATCGCAACGGGCCACGAGCATCCAAGAGCCTTCAACGAGTACCAGGCCATAGGGAGCGACAGTACGATCACTATGGTGATTGCCTTTAGAATCCCCAATCCCTTTCGAATAATGAAATCTGATCTTTCGTTCATCTAATATCGCTCGACGGATCTTTTCGAAGTATTCCCTTTCTTGTGACAACGCGGCCCGCTTACCGGGAGTGAGCAAGCGCAGCGTCTTGCGCACACGAGAGGTCTCATTGCGAACGCTCTCCGGTAGAGTGGCCTCGATTTTCTTCCGAGCGGCCTGAGCCCTGACACGATACTCATCATCAAATCGTTGCTCGATAAAGTCCGTTCCGATAAGCAAGGTCACGGCTTCTTCTACCGTGAAACTGATCGGCGGCAGGAAATAGCCTTTCATTAAAGAATACCCTGTGCCTGGGGCACCTATAATCGGCACGCCCGCTTCACTAAGTGCTTGAATGTCACGATAGATGGTCCGCACGCTAGTTTCAAATAGGTCCGCCAAATCTTCGCCCCGTACCACTTCTTTGCTTTGCAGTTCCAGCACAATGGCTAATAAACGGTCTGTTTTGTTCATTGGCTGCCCCCTTGAAACGTTAATGCTGTTCATCAAAACCTTGCCAATCAAAGGGTTGTCATTTAAAGCAACTTAATCAGCGCTTCTAGCTCATCAACTAATCCTTTTGCCAGTTCGAAATTAGTATCTTTTAAAGCCAATTCAATTTCCGTTTCAACTGATTTTTTCTTTTGTTCCGTTTCTAAATAGTCTTTATCGAAATGGCTGGCATAAATCATCTTTCTGAACTTACGCATACTCATTTTTCTAATCGTCTTATCTTCAATGATTAGAACATAATCCATACCATTTACAACAGAATAAAAATCATGAGAAATCATGATAATTGCACCTTTATATTCTTGAATGGCTTTTTCCAATGCTATTTGTGTATAGGTATCTAAATGGCTTGTTGGTTCATCAAGAAGCAAGAGGTTAGCTTTACTGGCAGAAACTTTAGCCAATTGAAGTATATTTTTTTCTCCGCCAGATAAAGATCCTATCTTCTGATTTACGATTTCTCCTTCAAAACCATAGTTCGAAAGATACGCTCTAATCTCATCATAAGTTTCAAACCCAGCATCGATGAATTCTTCTAGTATGGTATTAGAATCATTGAGCACTTCGCCTTGAAGCTGAGATAAATAAGCCACTTTAACATCAGCATTTATTTCAATGGAATCATGCTTATTTTTAAAAATTTCTCGGAGTAACGTCGTTTTCCCAGTACCATTTGAACCGATAATAGCTACTTTATCTGTCGATTGTATCTCAAAGTTAACATTTTCTAAAAGCAGCTCACCAAAGGCAACACTATAATGATTAACATTTAAAATATTGCCTTCAATCTCATTATCAATACCGAAACGGATATCTGGTTGCTTAATATTTACAAATGGCGCTTTAATTCTACGTGCTTCCAATCGCTCTTGAAATCTAACTCTAGCCTTTAACGCTCTTCCTCTTGATGCTTCTGAATTATAAGTTGCGATTGCTCGAAGGTTATTGATGATTTCATCGTATCTCTCAATTTCTTCTTGTTCAGCGACTGCGATTTCTTGCAACTCAATTTTTGTCTGAAGTAATGAGAAGTTATACTCAATATATCGCCCATCAAACTCTTGGATCTCCATGTTTTCAAGATGTAGAATTTTGTTGAAACAATGATTCAATAGATATCGGTTGTGCGTAACGACTAGCAGCATTCCTTTGTGAGAATTAATAAGATTCTTAAGTGCATTTAGATTTTCAAAGTCTAAAAATACATCCGGTTCGTCCATAATCATGAAGTCTGGACCACTAAGCATTTCCTTCATCACTTGAATAAGTTTGAATTCCCCGCCACTCAGATCGGATACCCTAACGTCTTTTAACTTCATGAGGTTTGCTAAATTTAGTTTCTTATTAATGATGCTTTCAAAATCATCCCCGCCAATGGAGTCAAATGCATCTAAAGCTAATTGATACTTTTCTAGTAATGTATCAATGTCTGATGATGTTTCCATTTCAGCACAAATAGCTGTTATTTCATTTTGCAGCTTAATAAATGGTTCCCCGATATATTCAAAAACCGTTGTTTCTTTCGTTTTGTCTAGTTGTGAGAATTGACTCACATATCCAATTTTGCAAGTCGGGTCGACCTCTAACTTGCCCTCGAACGTATATTTTTCTGGATCCATCAATATATCTATCAATGTACTTTTACCACTGCCGCTTGTTCCTATAAAAGCGCAATGTTGTGCCTCTTCAAACGTAAATGAAATGTTGTTATAAAGCTCTTTTTGCGGAAATGAGAAGGATAAGTTATCAACTTTTATCATAGTACGACCTTTCTTTATAACTAAAATAGTGACTATTTTTTAGATGTATTCCCCATCATAAGGCTTGCTGCCAAATTCATCGAGCAACGCACGCACTTCATTTGTTGACTTTGCGTTCATTAAGTTATTTCGCAATTCGCTTGCCCCTCGGAATCCACGGACATAAATTTTAAAGAAACGAGGGATGTGCTTGAACGGACGTGGTTCCAGTGTTGAATAATGATCGTGGAGATCCAGATGCAGCCGCAGCAGAGCAAGTAATTCCTCACTGCTATGATCCCTTGGCTCATTCTCAAAGGCAAATGGATTATTAAAAATACCGCGTCCGATCATAATTCCATCTACACCGTATTGTTGTGCGAGCTTTAAGCCGACTTGACGGTCAGGTATATCTCCGTTAATGGTCAACAGCGTATCTGGTGCCACCTCATCACGAAGCTTCTTAATTTCCGGTATTAGATCCCAATGAGCGTCTACTTTACTCATTTCTTCTCTAGTCCGCAGATGAATGGATAGATTAACGATATCTTGTTTCAAAATATGTGTTAGCCAATCGCGCCATTCGTCAATAGCACTGTAACCAAGCCTTGTTTTTACACTTACAGGCAGTCCTCCGGCTTTTGCTGCTTGAATGATTTCTGCTGCAACCTCGGGACGACAGATCAGGCCGCTTCCTTTCCCATTCTCTGCAACGTTGGATACAGGACAGCCCATATTGATATCTATGCCTCTAAACCCTTGTTCCGCCATCCCTATACTCATCTGACGAAAGTATTCCGGCTTATCTCCCCATATGTGGGCTACAATGGGTTGTTCATCCTCTGTAAAAGTCAAACGCCCGCGCACGCTTTGGTACCCGTCTGGGTGGCAATAGCTCTCTGTGTTCGTAAACTCTGTAAAAAACACATCGGGTCTTGCCGCTTCACTCACGACATGGCGAAAAACAACATCCGTCACATCTTCCATAGGAGCCAGCACAAAAAAAGGGCGTGGTAAATCACGCCAAAAATTATTTATCATATCAAAAACCCCACTACGGATATCAGGACTACTCCTCATCCCAAAACTAGAAGAAATCCTGTTCATGTTCCTGCTTCCTCTACACTTATAACATGTTCAATAACCTTTAATCAAACGATATCCACAATAATCATCGATCCATCAATATTATCGACTCTACATGGGATGAGTGCTGACGGTAGATAAGTCTATTTTACATTAAGATGTGGCTGTTATTCACCTAAAATTACAAGATCCACCTTGCATTAAGCTTGGTAGATCTTGTTTGTCATTTGCTAAGTCTTGCTCTCGAAATCCCCGTCTCTTATACGGGTACTCATATCGGACCTTTCAATAACCCAAAAAAAAAAAAAGCAGATGGAGTTATCTCCACCTGCCTTTACTTTTTGTTACCTATTACAACAGATACTAACTATCATTAAGTATCCTGCTAATGGGGTATTTCAGAGCTATACAGGTCAAAAGATCAGGGATTAATTTGCTTCTTTAAAACTGTTGGTCAAATTCGTATATTCGTCTTTATATTCATCCCATTTGCTCTTAGTCGTCCAAGCCATCAATTGACCATAATGTGTAGGTGTTTCGATAACGGTGATTAAATAAACAGCATTCAAATTGTCTACCGTAGCTTCAAGCGTATATTGTAGCGCCTTATTGCCATTAACCGTAACTTCTTTTACTTCACCTTGTTTTGGATTGACTAATGAAGAATTGAATATTTCGGTAACTACATCATAATACTTTTGTAGTGTAAAATCGCTAAAATCCTCTTTAGGTTCTAGTAGTGTCATGAAATATTTTTCTTTTCGAAGATTATAGATTTGCAGGTCACTATCTGGATGAAGCTCGCCGTTCGCATCTTTCCAACTACTGGAGGCGCTTACCTCAAACTTGTTGTCTTTACTCTTAAAAACGGTTAAATTGTCTTTTCCGCCATTTCCGCCATTCCCAGCACATGCCCCAAGAATAGCAACCATAGAAATAGTTAATACAAATATGAATATCTTTTTCATTGTTAAATTAAGTCTCCCCTTTGATGTATTAAGTAAACCCATCCGCTGCTAATACCTAATATTCCCCCTGTAAATGAAAATTTCCCCAAAAATAGCCCCCTACTATATTACGGTATTTACTACTGAATTAGTTAGCTATTTGGATGAATATTTACAAATGGTTACAAAATAGCGTGCGATAGGGGGACTGTACTGTACTTTCTATATTCTCATAAGAAAGCCCCCTCCAAATGAGGGGGCTAGACGCCTTTGCATCTTGCAATGGCCTACTCGTCCCATTAGCCTGCGGGACTCCGGCTGATTGCTATTCAGGAGCGCGTGTTAATTGCGACGAGCCGTTCGCTCTATGCCATCAACGGTTACTTTGTACAGCTGGTGCGGCAAGTCGTGTCCCATGCCGTCAACCAACATTAGCTCGGCGCCCGGAATGGCAGAAGCCGTGTCCTCGCCACACGCCGGAACGAACAGAGGATCGTCCATCCCATGTATGACAAGTGCTGGTACTTTTATGGTAGCCAGCCGCGGACGACGGTCGCCGGAGACAGCAATCGCAGCAATTTGTCGTCCGACACTGCCTGGATCATAGGCTCGCTGCACTTCCTTCAGAATGAGCGCCCGATAAGCGTCCTCTTCAAATGGATAACCAGTGCCGGCGATACGTTTGGCAAAAGAGAGGCTGTGCGCCAAAAATTCTACTTCATCCTCAAAGGGATTCGGCGCCGGTCTAGTCATCATCCCCATGACCTCCGGGGAAGCTTGCGGAAGAGTAGGATTACCCGAACTAGACATAATAGAGGTGAGTGATAAAATCCGTTCAGGGTACTCACTGGCTGCAATCTGGGCGATCATTCCGCCCATCGATCTGCCAACGACATGTGCCCGGTCAATTGAAAGGGCGTCGAGCAGTCCAATAACGTCATTGGACATGTCATCGAGCGTGTAAGGGATGTCCGGTCGCTTTCCTGACATAAGAGCAGTCGCCAGTGCGTCAAAATCAAGCGTCGGATAATGGCTAAAGTGTGTCGAGCAACCTACGTCGCGATTGTCAAAGCGGATCACCCGAAAGCCCCGCTCCGCCAATAATTCACAAAACGGAACCGTCCAACGGATCATCTGGGTTCCAAGCCCGGCGATTAGGATAATAGCCTCGTCATTTTCGTTACCGAAACTATCATAGGCCAACTCAACACCGTTGACTTTCAGAATATTCATGATGATGTTCTCCTTTAATTCATTTGGTTTCACGTAATGCTCTCATTTATAAGTTCCCTTCAGGGAATGCATTAGCGGCTAATTTTTTGACATAGTTTTTGACATCAGGCGCCCAGTCATTAATGAAATGGTGGAACCGATCCAAATCACCAGCATACAGTGCCCGCAGAGCTTCTTCGTATTGATGGAAGTTCCCGGCCATAGCTGTCATAAAGTTATAGGTTGCTTCTTGCGACCCTCGGATATGGCTCTGTTCGTCTCCAGCACGGCGAGCCTCATCAATGAGTTTTCGTAAAGTTACCGACGCCCCTCCAGGTTGACTCTTGAGCCATTCCCATTGCCGTGGCAATAACGTAACCTCACCGGATACTACCCCCAGCTTGGGTCGGCCGACCCGCCGTGTAGGCTGGTGGTTCACTTCCGTACAGGGCAAGTCGCCAAACTGTTCTCCTAATCGTTGTAGCACATCATCTGTCTTCCCACGAAAATCAACATCTACTGGCTTCCCCGTGGAATCGTCAAATACAAGCAACTGTGCAAGGTCTCTGTCATCCAGAGCATCCTTCACTGTAGTAACAACGTGCTGTAACGAGCCGCTGGCGACGACTCCCACATCCAAAAATGCCGTGCAGTAAAAGCGCGTTAGTGCGTTACTCATGCTGGCCTCCTCTCTGACTGCATCACTAATTATACCCGGGTAAAAATAAAAAATCAATATTACCCGGGTATAATACATTTTCCATCGTTGGCTTAGAATAACGATCTTAATTTTGCCGATATCATCAGAGGATTTCCCGCATTTTGGAGCCGACTCATCCCGGTGTTGTCAACTATTTCACCCTACTTTGATTCGGCTCTTCGTGGTGTATGTAAATGAGATATAGGCTAAGATTTTTAATCTTTATGTGAAATACTCAATAGTTGATTGAGGGAAGAAATCGTTGATATATTTGCCAAGCGTTGCTTTAATAGCCTCCTGCTCTTGGTCTGTATAAACATATTTTCCAATTCCATATCTTCCCCATTTCCATTTCCTCTTATTTTCATCAAGTTCCAGCTTTGTCATGGGATAATTTTTTTCAATAACGTGCTTCGCTGGTTTAGTAAATCGATGTTGAATTAATTCGAAGGTCAGATCTTTCTTTGCGGAATCGGAAAGGACAGATTCTAATCTCTCGAACATTACCTTATAATCCTCTTTCCATCCTTCGTGCAAATAGATTGGAGCAATAATGAAACCTAATGGATATCCTGCCTCTCCGACTCTCCTAGCCGCTTCCATCCTCTCCGTTTGTCTGGATGTCCCCGGCTCAAAATTTTTTATTATATAGTCATCATTCATACTGAAGCGAAATCGAGTCCGACCATTATGTTTGGCATCAAGTAAATGATCCACATGAGCAAATTTGGTTACAAAACGTAATCTCCCCCATTGGGATTGGCCAAAAAATTCAATAGTCCTTTTTAGAGAATGTGTTAAGTGATCAATACCTACTATATCGGATGTACAAGATGCTTCAAACCTCGTTATCTCAGGAGCTCTTTCCTTCATATATTGATTGGCAGCATCAAAGATTTCATCAAGATTAACATATGTACGAATATACGGCTTACTGCCCATCGTAGTTTGTAAATAACAATAATGACAATGACCCATACACCCAGTCGCTAAAGGAATTGCATATTCTGCCGATGGTTTTGAAGTATCAAACTTGATAGTTTTCCTAACCCCAACGACTAGAGTTGACTTAGCATTTCTATATTTTTGAAAATCATTGTCTCCAGGCAGGTTACGTATTTGATTATGTGAAGTCGTCTCCCTAATTTCAACGCCCATATTCTCAAATTTGGCCATTAATTCTCTTCCTAGAGGATATTCCAGTGCTCTTGGTTCTACATAAACAAGTTGAGGTACGAAAGGCTTAACCATAAAAATCCTCCACATCCGAAAACCCAAAAGCTTCTCTGTATGCATCTTCAGCCTCACTTGCTGTTCCGTATATGGCAAATTCATCATTTAATGGATAATATGTTTCGTAAATAAATAGTGAAAGATTACCTTGAGAATTAGGATCCATCACAACTGCAGCCTCTTGAACATTAGCTACTCCTTGAACATGAGGGTTGCGAATAATCACATAAACGACTTGCCCCGGCTGAATTCCATCTAACATTTTACCCACTCCATCCTTATGTTTTCGTTAGTATTCGATGAAATCGCGTGGAATATCCTAACAGTTAAGGATAAATTCAAGGCAATAAAATGTAATAAGGAACAGCCATAATATTGCAATCCAATAACGTATTCAATGGCTACGCAGAGCCTGATCCGTCTTCAATATGAATGGCAGCGCCTGCCATTGAATAATTACGGAAGTCAAACCATGGATATTTATTTAAGATAATGTAACGGCAGGCAAAGATACTGGCGAGCGAAAGGAACAGAACCGCTGTACTTAAGGACAGGAAGGCACTATGAGCTCCCCAGTATGCAGCGAGATTCCGAAGCAGCATAACTGCTAGAAAGAGGACGATACCGAATTCGCGGCGATGCTTTAAATTATACTGCAGCCCGGTGAGCCTGAAGTCCATCCGTTGGTGGATGATCCGCCTCTACCTACGGATGGATATGAGCCGTTCGGCGAAGTTTCCATTCATGCGGCTATTGATCAGAATTGTCCACGCAGATAGTCAGCAATACTGCCTAAAGATGTAGTAAAAAAAGGGCTACCCTCGAGCAGTCGGTTTGAACTGCATTTGGATAACCCCGTTCAATATTCTACTTGTCCTTTTGCCCCAGTGATGATCTGCACCCCAATAGTTAGTCATCATCTAATGATTGGACTTAAGGTGGAGCGAGCCCCTTGACCACATCGCTGCAATGTGTTTCCTTAACTATGCTTCAAATAATAAATCGCCAGCTGAGTACGATCCCGTAGTTCGAGCTTCTCCAGCAAGCCGGTAACGTAGTTCCGAGTTGTGCCCTCGCTCAAGAAGATCTGCTGTGCGATTTCCTTGTTGGACAGCCCGTCAGCAACAAGCTTCATGATCTCAAGCTCCCTTTCAGTCAGATCAGCCGCCATCGGCATCCGCTTCTCTTCCTTCAGCATCGCCGTTAGCGAATTTGCAACCTCCCGCTCAAAAACCGCGTTGCCTTTGCCCACCGCCCGCAAGCTTTCAATAATGCTGTCGGATGATTGATTTTTTAAAATATAGCCTTCCGCTCCGCATTTCAACGCTTCTTTTATATACTCATCATCTTTGAAGGTTGTCAGTATGACAATCTTTATATGGCTAAAATGCTGCTTGATTAATCGGGTGCTTAATACACCGTCCATGACCGGCATCCGAATATCCATCAGCACCAAATCGGGCATGAGCTGTTTACAGTACTCAAACGCCTCCTCTCCATTAGAAGCGGTGCCGGCAATTTCAAAATCCTCTTCCATTCCTATGATGATGCTCAAGCCTTCTTGAATCAAAACGTCATCATCTACGAGCAGCACCCTCAAGCCAGCTCCTCCTTTTCTTCTCTCGGTATGACACAGACGATCAGAAACCCATTGTCTGAAAGGATAGATACCGTCCCTCCGAGATTCCTAACCCGCTCCTTCATTCCGCTCAGACCAAGCCCTTCCTTCATTACCGCACAACCTACACCGTTATCCTTCACATACAGCCTGGAGTACCGCTCATTGATGTCAATCGCAATGTCCATGCCCGTAGCGGCAGAATAACGTGAGGCGTTCGTCAGCGATTCCTTCAAATTGGCGATGAGCACCTCTAAATGGTTGACAGGAATCGCATTAAAATCACCGTTCAGCTTTAATTGCACCGGACAAAAACTGAAATTGTCGACAATATTTTTTACATATTCGATCCCGATATTTTCTCGCGGTTTGATGTTGTGGACCGTATCTCGCAGCAGCTCGATTGAACCCGACAAACGGACTATCGATTTGCTTACCATCTCCATCGACTTGGACTCATCTTTGGCATGAAGCTTATAGGCCGCTTGAAGCTGGATCAGAATGCCCGCAATGCTGTGTCCTACGCTATCATGAATGTCTCTCGCAATTCGGTTCCTTTCTTTCACTTCTGTTATACTGGCGATCTCTTTGGACGAGCGCAGCAGCTTCAGCTTGGTTTGCTCCAGCTCATACCTTAATCTACGCTCATTATCAAGCGAATTCATCAGCTGTTGCTGCTCCTTATGAGACGATTGCTGCGTAAACGCTAATATCCCGCATAATACAATTAACGCGAGCGAGTGGACTGCTTCATATTCGCCAATTGAAAAAAAGACGATAACCGCGCCTGCAACGATTAGCCCCCAATAAGAGCGCTTAATCATATAATCATAAACAGGCAGTCCAAATAAAGCTAGAAACTGCAAATCCATCGCAGCACCCGCTCCTAGGAGCAAAAGTACTGCGATGGTCAAATAGTTGGAGTCTATAAATTTTTCTTTTAAAATCGTTAACGCTATAACAGCCAGTAAAAGAATGAACGGCTCATACGCCAGCATCTGATCCATGATGATCTTGACGATAAAATAGATGATCAGGACTGATTTTACAATATAGTTCATCTCGATCCCCTATCGCTATGATTCTCTACATTATACAAATAGAGGAAACTATTTGGCTATATCCGCTTTCCGCATGATCCCAATTAGGAAGAAAATAGTTGCAAATAATAAGAGCACAATGCCCTCTTTTCCCAAATCAGCAAGCGTCGCACCGAGCAGCAGCTTCTCCGTCCCCTTTAGCACCCAAGATACAGGTGTGAAGTAGCTAAAGGTTATGAAAATATCCGGGGCAAAATCAAGCGGAAAATACGCTCCTCCAAGCACGGCCAGCGGTGAAATGAGACAAATGCCGATCAAGCAAGCTTGAATCATATTTTGAGAAATCGAGCTGACCGCAACTCCAAAGGAAACCGTCACGAGCGAGAACAGTATAAATAATAAATAGATACCGATCGCCGAGCCAGCCATATAAATGCCAAAAACCCATTTTAGCATCAGCATAACAAACGTAATCTGAACTATTGAAACAAACAGAAAGCCAACGATTGTCTGCAGCATATATCCGCGAATGGAGATAGGTGCAGTTAACGTGCGGTGGAAGGTGAAATTGCTTTTGTTCAGCAAAATATAGAGCCCTGCGATTAGCGATGTATACAGCATAGCGATAATGAAATAACCAAACACCGACAAGGAGCGAGCAACGCCTTCATTCACAACGCTGTGCTGCTCGATTTGAAACAGGCCTTGCTGATCATAGCGCATAAATGGTTCATAAAAGGCTTCCTCGTCATTATTCACCGCATCCGCGATGGTTCGAGCATGCTGCAGCCATTGCTCAAGAAACGTCCCGACAGGCTCTGAGAAATTGGATTCTTGGACGGTATACGCGGTGATGCCGCCTTCCTCGCCAGCTATCAGCCGATTCGTGAAGCCTTTATCAATGACCAGCACATAATCAACCTCGAGTGACATCAGCTTGCGCTCAATTTCGTCCTCCTCGAACGGGACGATGCTTGCATCATCCATCACATGTCTCTTCAACGTCTCGGTCAGAGCAGTTTGATCATGATCGAACACGACCGCTTTAATAACCGGCTTTTCTTCAATGTAACCGAGCATCATGAACGCTACCGGAAAGATGACGATAAAAAACAACTGGATTTTATTGCGAAAAATCCGTTTGACCGTGTTTAGAAAAATGGTCATGCCATCTTCCTCCTTCCAGCAACGATAGCGAGGCACACGGCTGCTCCTGTTAAGAGTACCAAGTTTATGAGCGATGAGAGCATCAGCTTGTCATCATAAATGTTGGAGAACAAGACATCCTGTGCATAGGTATTAGGAGAAATTTTGCTAAGCTGCTCGATTAGATTGCCCTTCATCGGAGAGTATCCACCCGCTACAAGGGTGAACAAGGTTGATAAAATAAACATAACGAGAGAGGAGAGCATCGTGCTTTGGGTCAAAAAGGCTAATAGCATCCCCATCGATGCCGCAAAAAAGCTGAACAAGAGCAATACTGCAATTATCAGCCACAGACTTCCATCCCAGTTCGTCTTAAATCCAAACCTCGTCACCATGAAAATAAAAACAGCGATGATAAACACTGTAAGCGTACTGCCAAGCAGCTTGCCAATCACAAATTCCGAGACTCGGACTGGTGTCGTTAATAGACGCCCATGCGTATGGTTTCCAAGATCCTTCGTAACGGCAAATACGCCGAACAAAGCACCAAAAAGCAAACATTGAAACATCGTCGTGACCGCATAATAATCGATGCCTCGCGGTATTTTACCTTCGGTTACGATCTTTACCTGCTTAATGATTGGCTGATCTGATCCAGGGTTTACCGTCTCTGCTCTTAGCGACAGCAAGCTGGAATTCAGATTATAGGTTCGAACGAAGCTCTCTAGCAGCGGCCCGGCAAAGGTGTTCCCCGAATGGTCATAGACGACAAGGGATGCTTTTTCACCTAGCCTCAGCGCTTCAGACGTTTGAGCTTCCATATAGACAAACGCATCCCATTCGTTGGATTTAACGCTAGCTATTCCTGCCTCAAGCGATGGTGCTTGCACTGTTTTGAGCTGTGCGGATAGCGCTTCAGAAGCGAAAAATTGATTAAGCGAATCATTTACAAAGCCTTGATCCTCACTATAAATCCCGACTTCCAGAGGATCGATCGTTTTTGGCGTATAAAGATTATCCAGCGCCGTACCGAGTACCAAAATCAACAGAACCGGTAAGATCATGAAGGCAGCCATCGCCTTATAGTCTCGAATTTGACGTAAAAAGGTGTAGGCTCCAATCGTCCCTATTTTCATTCTCTATGCCCCTCTCTCCGGCTTAATCGCGCAGCGATCTCCCGGTTAAGGTTAGAAACACGGATTCAAGGCTCGGCTTTTTGACGTTCAAGGAGATTATCTCGCAATCCTGCTCCGACAGTATTTGCACAATTTTATTTACATTGCGCTCGCCCTTTGTGCCGATGATCTCAAGCCTGCTCCCTGTAACGATGCAATCTCTTACCGTCTGAATCTCTTTAATTCGCTCCACAATCGTAAAGTTAACCGATGACAGCTCGATATCCAGCATTTCTTCTGCTGACACCAGGGAGGTAAGCTCCTCCTTCGTTCCATTTGCGATGACCCTGCCTCGGTCCACAATCGCTATTTTCGTACAAACCTCTTCTACCTCTTCCATATAATGCGACGTATAGATGATAGTAGAGCCCAAACGATTAAGCTCCTTGATCGACTGTAAAATATGATTGCGAGACTGGGGATCGATACCGACCGTAGGCTCATCCATAATAATGAGCTTTGGCCGGTGTACAATAGCGCAAGCGATGTTGAGTCGCCGCTTCATGCCGCCCGAGAAGCCCTTTGGCTTACTCTTCTGGCGATCGGTGAGGCCCGTAAAGGCCAGCGCTTCCTCAATCCGTTCTTTAAGAAACTTGCCCTTCAAACCGTACAATCTTCCGAAATAGTCCAGGTTTTCATATGCGCTTAAATCCTCAAACAGCGCAATCTCCTGAGGCACAACGCCTAACTGCCTTTTTATGTCCATCTCATTTCGTTTCAGCTCTTTGCCCTGGAACTTCACTTCACCGCCGTCATACGATCTCAGACCCGATAAAATGCTGATTGTCGTCGTCTTCCCTGCTCCGTTCGGTCCGAGAAGTCCGAACACCTCTCCTTCCTGTATACCGAAGCTAATATGATCTAGCGCCAAATCATCCCCATATCGTTTAATGACATTTTTCACTTCCAAAAGCATGGCCTTTCCTCCCCGCGCTTCCAAATTGTTTCTGATAATGTAAGTTTATACGGTTCGCTCCCATGCTCCAAGTGAACAAAAGAATAATCGAATGTGACATTTGTCATAAGAGGTCATGAATCATACAGGCAAACACATGACGCTGTTATATCAAATTTATGTTATATAAGATCACACACAAATCTGACATATCGCTGATTCACTTAAATTTTTATTGACCTTCTTAATTTTAATGTAATATTATATAACATAAAGTAAGGGACATCATGAGGGGGCACTTCTATGAACACATCCACACCATCCCGGCACCGGCGCGCGACGCGCCACATTCGAGCTGTTATTCAGATACTGTCGACTGCAATGCTCGGCATCTTGCTATTGCTTAACATTACTCCGCTACTGGCCTATGCACAATCGGAAACCGACGTAACTGAACTTGGTGTCGTAAAACTGGCTAATGCTCTTGAGGAAGGCAAAATTACTAGCGTAGAAGCTGTCCAAGAATATCTTGATCGGATTAAAGCTTATGATAAAAAAATCGGGGACAAGCCTGGCCTGAACGCGATCGTGACTCTTAACCAACATGCGCTCGAGGAAGCGGCAGAGCTTGACAAGGAACGGGCAAGCGGCCATATACGCGGTCCGCTCCATGGCATCCCCGTGCTGGTAAAGGACAACATCAATACGGCAGACATGCCCACCAGCCAAGGCAATCAGGCACTAGCTACCTACCAGCCTAAACAGGATGCTACCGCCGTCCAGAGATTAAAATATGCCGGAGCTATCGTATTAGGAAAGACAAACATGGCAGAGTTTGCTATGTTTTGGGATACGGTTAGCTCCGTTAACGGCAGAACCTATAATCCTTATGATCCAACGAAGAATATTAACGGCTCCAGCGGCGGAACAGGCGCAGCAATTGCCGCAAGCCTTGCTGCGATTGGTCTTGGAACCGAGTCCTGTGGCTCAATTACGGATGTTTCTTCCTTTACCAATCTAGTCGGATTCCGCCCTACAGTAGGCCTTGGTTCCATGGCGGGGGTCGATTACAATCCACTGGGTGATGCAATTGGTCCACTGGCACTGTCCGTTGAAGATGCCGCGATGCTGCTTGACGTTCTCGCAGGCACAGACCCCAAAGATCCCTGGACCTCAGAAGCAGACAGCCATAAATCTGATTCATACCTAGCCTCGCTTAAAGGTTCTACACTGAAGGGCGCCCGTATCGGTTACGTCATTGCTCCGTTTGGAGGTTATGATTATTCGCCGGGACCCGAATCTGATGGGATTTTTTCTACGACGGAGGACGCAATTTCAGTGCTGGAGGCGCAAGGTGCTACAGTCGTCAAAATTCCGCTTAACCGGAGCTGGTGGAATAAATACGCTCCGCAGAATGCTTCCTTCTGGGCGACAACCGGGCATGAGAATTTTTTTGTAAGAACTGAAGCAACATGGCCGAAAGGTCTAGCTGAACTAACCGAGCCAAAGGATGCGATTAATTTTGGCGACATCGTCAAAGGCAGCCCAAAAATGGAGAAGACTGCAGTAGAGTGGGTAATGGGGGACGATAAACAGCCGAGGGACGAGGCAGGATTCACAGCAGCAGTCAATGCCCGTCACACATTTGCCCAAGGCGTAGACGAACTATTCACCTCATATAAGCTAGATGCGCTCGCATACCCGACAGTCGCTGCTCCTCCTGCCAAGGTTCATGAGAATCCGGGTGAACTGCTCGATTCCGAGCAATTCGGTACACATTGCGGATGGGCCAATTTCACCGGACGTCCTGTAGTGAGTGTTCCCGTGGGTTTCGCAGACCATTTCCCTGTCGGACTCAGTATGCTCGGGTCCCAGTTCGGCGACGTCAAACTGCTGGGATTTGCTTATAATCTGGAACAGGCAGCACCCCATCGCAAAACGCCTGAATTGACTCCGTCGCTGCTGCACACCGCAGGAAGCACGGGCACAACGGCATCATCAGATCCTTCCACAGGATCTGATGAAGCATCTAGCGGAAACGCACCATTTACTAGCTCTTCAGGTATGTCACCTTCCGCCGTTGCACTGTCACTAGCTGCCGTATTAGCAGCAGCCATCGTCCTGATTAGTCTTTTCGTTCGGCGGCGCAAAAAATAACTTCCTCAAACCTAAATTCTTCACCACACAAAAATGAGGGGCAATCATGGATTGCCCCTCATTCCTTAACTTGGCTTATTTTTTCTGGCTTTTATTTATTTTTTCGGTTGAGGCATTAACCAGGCATGGTCCGGATCATTCCAAAACTTCCATATACGCGTTGGCCCTGCCATCACATTCAAGTAATAAACATCGTAACCAGGAGGCGCCGATACCGGATGGTACCCTTTTGGAACAAGGACAGCCTCGCCGTTACGAACAGCCAACGTTTCATTTAAGGAACGATCGTCCGTGTATACGCGCTGTACGGCAAAGCCTTGCTCGGGCTGAACCTGATAATAGTAGGTTTCTTCCAAGAAGGATTCTTCCGGCAGCGCATCACGGTCATGCTTATGCGGAGGATAGCTGGACCAGTGGCCGCCGGGCGTAAACACCTCGACGACAAGCAAACTTTCTGCCGGCTCAGATTCCGGCAAAATATTATGAATAAGGCGCTCTGTCGTACCTTCGCCTCGCACCTCTACCCCGACATGTTCAGGCGCGATTAGACGCGCAGCATGAATAGTACCGCCTGGTGCCCAGCATATAGCTAGCTGAAACTCGGTTGCTGCCGTTACTGTAAAGCGGTCCTTGCCAGGAACATATACCGAATAGGGCGGTATTTTTTCAAATACGCTCATCCGCTGGCCAATATTGTTCCAAGCTTCATGAACTGTGCTCACATCCGCTTTTCCGCTTAGCAATACGAGACAGGCTTCGCGATCAGCCGTCTCGCGGCTGAGGCTTTGCCCCGGTTTTAAGCTGTATACCTCGAAGCCGACATACGTCCATCCTGCCGATGCAGGCGTAATGTCAATCAGCTTTCCCTCATGATCCGGCGCCACAGCCGGTGTTACGATCAACGAACTCATAGCTATCGCCCCATTTTCCACTGTACTTCCTTGCTAGTTTACCAACGTGTCGTAATCATCTTTTTACGTGTGAAAAACTCTACGCCGTCTGTTCCGTTGGCATGAAGATCGCCGTAAAATGACTTTTTCCAGCCCGAGAACGGGAAGAAAGCCATCGGTGCAGGAACACCCAAGTTAACGCCAAGCATACCAGCATCGATATTTTCGCGGAACTGTCTTACGCTCGCACCGCTGCTTGTAAAGATGCAAGCGCCGTTCGCAAATTCGGAACGATTCGCCACTTCAATGGCCTCCTCCAAAGTTTCAGCACGCACAATGGACAGTACCGGCGCGAAAATTTCATCCTTCCAAATCGACATCTCGCTCGTAACCTTGTCAAAAATAGTTGGACCAACAAAGTAGCCCGCACCGCCTGCCGCTTCGTCTGTGCGGCCGTCGCGAAGCAGCTCGGCGCCTTCGCTCTCGCCTGCTGCGATGTAGCGAAGCGTACGATCTTTATGAGAGTCCCGAATGACCGGACCAAGGAATACCTTCTCATGCATGCCGTTGCCGATCGTAATGGCATTGGCAGCCTCAAGTAGTTTCTCAATCAGTACATCCGCAGCAGCTCCAACTGTGACTACTACCGAACAAGCCATGCAGCGCTCGCCGGCTGAGCCAAATGCGGCACTAATAATTTGCTTAACAGCTCCGTCCATATCCGCGTCAGGCATCACGATGGAATGGTTTTTGGCTCCTGCCAAAGCTTGTACTCGTTTTCCGTTGGCCGATGCTTTTGTATACACATACTCCGCTACCGGCTGCGAGCCGACAAAGGAAATCGCCTTAATGTCTTGATGCTCCAAGAGTCCGTTTACAACATCATGCGCGCCATGAACAAGGTTCAATACGCCGTCTGGAAGACCGGCTTCCTTGAACAGCTCAGCCAAGCGATTCGCAAGCAGCGGCGTACGCTCGGAAGGCTTTAATACAAATGTATTACCGCATGCTATCGCAAGCGGGAACATCCAGCATGGCACCATCATCGGGAAGTTAAACGGCGTGATGCCGCCAATAACGCCGATTGGATAACGATACATGCCAGACTCCAGATTAGTGGCGATATCCGGCAACTGCTTGCCCATCATCAAGGATGGCGCGCCCGCCGCAAATTCAACACACTCGATTCCGCGCTGTACTTCCCCGTAAGCTTCTTCATAGCTCTTGCCGTTTTCGAGCGTAATCAGCTTCGCAAGCTCGCTCCAGTTATCGACAAGAAGCTGCTGATATTTAAACAAAATGCGCGCTCTGCGGGGAACAGCTGTTTTGCTCCAAGAACCGAAGGCTGCTTTAGCGCTAGCTACTGCTGCATCAACATCCTCACGTACCGAAAGCGGCGTGTAAGCCAAAATTTCTTCTGTTGCCGGGTTGTATACAGGCTCGACAGCTTGCGTAGTCGAGGCTGTCCATACTCCGCCAATAAAATTACGAAGCGTTACCGGTTTGTTGTCCTGAGTCATTCACACATCTCTCCTCACATTTATGCTCTTCCTGCCGCTTCTATATACGCGTCCACCTGCTGGCGAGTCGGCATCGCGTCGGAGCAGCTATGGCTCGAAATAACAATTGACGCTGATGCGCTGCCAAATGACATGCTCCGGCTGATCGACCAGCCTTGCATTAAGCCGTAAATAAAGCCCGCAGCATACGAGTCGCCCGCTCCGAAGGTTTTTACAACTTTCGCCGGGAATATTTCGCTTGTATGGCTGCCGCCGTTCCTGTCATAAGCAATCGAGCCGTCCTTGCCGTGCTTAATAATGACGATTTCGGCATGGCAATCAAACCATTGCTTGGCCGTAACCTCATCGCTATGCTCTGGGTTATCGCTGAATTTCTCCAGCATATCGAACTCTTCTCGCGTCCCGATAATAATATCGCTTTTCTCGGCTGCAAGATTGTAGTAGACCGCCGTTTCATCTGTAGATGCCCACGTATAAGGGCGGTAGTCGATATCGAGAACCACTTTCGTGCCATGCTTGCGCGCATATTGCAAGGCAAGCAAGACTGCTTCGCGTGAAGGGCTTTTGGCGAGTGCTGTACCGGATACAAGCAATACCTTGCTGCTTGCAATAAGCGTCTCATTCACCTCGGCGGGAGCCAGCAACAGATCGGCCACATTATCGCGGTACATCAGTATGCTGCAATCCTCCGGGCTTTTGATTTCCGTGAAGGCAAGACCGGTTACAGCGCCGGTATGGTCCGTAACGACGTCTCTGGTATCGATACCAGAATTCTGCAAATAACGGTGAATGAAGCGGCCCATCTGATCATCCGCCAGCTTGCCGATGAAGCTCGTTTTCATACCAAGGCGAGCCATTCCGATACAAATATTAGCCGGAGATCCCCCTACATATTTCGTAAAGGTAACCGTATCTTCCATCGGACGGTTAATTTCGTTAGCATTTAAATCGATACACAAACGGCCAATAGCTGTAAAATCCAGCGGCCGGTCTGCTGCAAATGTAATAGACTCCATTACGGCATGTCCCTTCTTTCTTTAAAACAGTTAGGGGGACTTGGACTTTCCCCCTACTGATTTTAGTAAGGTCTAGCGGCCTTACGGTCTGTTTGCATCTGTTCATGAGCTTGCTTCACCTTATCGCTGGACGATACCTCCGGCACGCCGACATGCCACCACGACTCATAGCCAACCGTATTCGTACCCGGAAGCACTTTAATCTCGACAAGCACAGGCCCATTCTCTGCTTTGGCTGAGGCAAGCGCTTGTTCAAGCTCTTCCGCGTTCGTGGCCTTGTAAGCCGCAGCGCCCAAGCTTCGAGCATGCGCAGCAAAGTCAATTGGCATATAGCCTCCGCTTAACTTGCCTGTTGATGAAGAACGGTAACGGAACTCATTGCCGAAGCCTTCGCTGCCATGGCCTCGCTGAAGATTATGAATACACTGGAAGCCATGATTGTCGAACAAGACAACCGTCATTTTGACACCTTCCTGAATCGCTGTGACCAGCTCGGAATGAAGCATCAAATAGCTTCCGTCTCCGACCATCGCATAGACCTCGCGATCGGGCTCTGCCAGCGCTGCGCCGAAAGCGCCGCTTACTTCATAGCCCATGCAGGAGAAGCCATACTCCATATGATAAGTTTTAGGCTGAGTCACACGCCATACGCGGTGCAAATCACCCGGCAAGCTTCCTGCAGCCGCGACGATAACATCTTTCTCGCCAAGGAAGCTGTTGACGATCCCCAGCGCCTTCGTTTGAGTAAAGCCTTCCTCGCTCTCTAGAGCGTACAATCGGTCTACTTCGGCATCCCATTCCGACTTTAACGCCGCCAGCTCGCCATCCTTGTATGCTGGCTTGTATCCACTTTCCTGCAAGGCCGCTTGAAGGACGGGCAGCGCTAATTTGGCGTCGGCTATAACCCCCGTTCCCTCCAGCTTGACAGCGTCTAAGGAGTTAACGTTAATGTTAAGAAAAGAAACCGACGAATGGCGGAATGCCGACTTGGATGCTGTCGTGAAGTCCGACAAGCGCGTCCCGACAGCAATGATCAAATCCGCTTCGGCGGCCAGCCGGTTTGCGGCAAGCGTGCCTGTTGTTCCTACGCCGCCAACGGCTAACGGGTGATTCCAAGGCATGGCGCTTTTGCCAGCCTGCGTTTCCGCCACCGGAATTTGAAGCGCTTCGGCAAAGGCATGCAGCTCACTCACTGCCTCCGCATAATGAACGCCGCCTCCCGCGATTATAAGCGGCCGCTTCTTGCCTGCCGCTAGCGCGGCTGCGCGAGCAATCGCTTCCGCTGCTGCCGGTCTACGGTCTATATAATGAACACGCTTGTCAAAGAAAGATACCGGATAATCATACGCTTCCGCCTGTACATCCTGCGGCAGCGCCAGCGTCACAGCTCCCGTATCGGCAGGATCGGTTAATACCCGCATCGCTTGCAGAAGTGATGTCATGAGCTGTTCTGGACGAACAATGCGATCCCAATAGCGGCTTACCGCTCTAAACGGATCGTTGGCCGAAATCGTATAATCGCTTGGATTTTCCAGCTGCTGAAGAACCGGATCAGGCTGACGCGATGCAAAATTATCTCCTGGCAGCAGCAAAACCGGGATACGGTTAACCGTAGCGGTAGCCGCTCCAGTCACCATGTTCAGCGCACCCGGGCCGATTGATGTCGTACAAGCGTAAATTTGCTTGCGGTTTTTTTGCTTGGCGAAGGCAGCGGCGGCATGCACCATCCCCTGCTCATTTTTCCCTTGAATAAACGCAAGCTCACCCGGCTGGCGCTCCAGCGCTTCTCCGATACCCGTTACGTTACCGTGACCAAAAATGCCCATGACGCCGGCCACAAACTTAGTTTCGATGCCATCCACAGATAAATATTGCCGGTCCAAAAATTTCAACAGCGCTTGCGCCATCGTTAAACGAATCGTTTCCATTAGCAAGACCTCGTTACTTTGTAGATTGGTCGACCAAGGCGGGCTGTTCCATCGAACAGCCCGCCGGTCGCCTCGCCTCTTTTTCCCCGATTAGCCTTCTAGTTTGACCAGGAACGTTTTGATTTCATAAGGCTTAAGCTCAAAGGCAGGAGCGGATAACACACCGTTCGCCAGCGGCTTCTCCATCAGATCGACTTCCTGAATGGACGAGATGCCATAATCGCTTCCGAGTTCTACCTGCGTTCTCACACCGGCAAATTCATGTACGCGCAGAATCAACATATCGCTGTCTTCCGCTTTTTTAACCGCGTCCACCATTACATTCGAAGCAGAGAGATTGAACAAGGAAACTGGCGCTTGCGCAAATTCCGCTTTGCTGATTGTCAAAGGATTGTTAAGCGCCCATGCTTCTTGTACGGTTCCGCCTGCATACCAGTCGCCGCTATGCGGGAACAAGGAGTAGGTGAACGAATGCTCGCCGATATCTGCATTTGGATCAGGATCGATAGCGGATTTAATTAAGGACAAGCGAATAACGTTATCCTTAATGTCGTAACCGTATTTGCAATCATTCAACAGACTGACGCCGTAGCCGCGTTCCGACAGATCCGCCCATTGGTGACCTACCGTTTCGAAGCGCGCCCAATCCCAGCTTGTGTTCCAATGCGTCGGACGCTTCACGTTGCCGTATTGAATGTCATAAGTCGCTTCCGTCGAACGAACGTCCACAGGGAACGCAACCTTAAGCAGCTGCTGATGCTCCTGCCAATCGATATCAGTTTTAAAGTCAATTCTGCGGCTGTCCGCATAAACGGTCATAGATTGCGTAATCGATGACTTAGCATAACGCCATTTGAAGACGACCGTTGCAGCCAGAGGCCCGTTCTCCACCAGTTCGACAGAGACCAGATCGGTAATTTCGCGCATTTTTTCCTGATAGAAAATATCTACATCCCATGCATCGAAATGAAGCGGCTTATCTTCAAATACTTGAAGCACGTTGCCACGAGCTTTTTCAGCCAATACAGTACGGTTGTTGTCTAAGTCAAAAATACGAATGAGCTGACCGTTCTCGTTCCATTCCAGCTCGTAGTGAGGCGTTACCAATTGACTTCCGTTCAAGCGGAACGGAGACTCTGCTGCTGCTTTCGAATCGCCGGCAGTTGACTGGAAGCGAATACCCGCCATCCCAAGCGAAGGCACCGACGGAGCTTTCACGAGCCAGCGTCCCTCCTGGTATTGAGCTGCCAGCTCTTGGCCGTTTGCATCGTACCAGACGCCATCGGCATCGCCTTCAATGGCAATAAGATCTTCGCGCTGCCAAGGCGAGCTGTTCAGAACCGTCATTTGTCCTTCGTTCGCTTTCGTTACGCCTAGTGCGCTCGCCGCATTCGTCCAAGCTTGATCGGCTAGCTGCTGCGCCTCTGCATATTCAAGACGGCTATCCTCATAAACCTCGGCAATGGATGTTCCTGGAATAATGTCGTGGAACTGGTTGCGAAGAATAATCACCCAGCCGCGATTAATGTCTTCCTGCGGGTAGCTGCTCCAATCCTTGCGGGCTGTCGCCGAGAAAGCATGCAGCCACTCGGTTTCACGGTACAGCAGCTCCAGCTTGCGGTTCATCTTTTTATTGTACGCTTGGCTGGTGTACGTTCCGCGATGATACTCCAAATAGAGCTCGCCGTCCCATACATGCACATAACGATCACTTTCTTCCACCGTTTTCACCAGACGCTTGAAGTAGTCGTCCGCTCTGCCCGTCTTCACATTCGGAAGTCCTGGCATATCCTCCAGACGGCGGCGCATTTCCAGCATCTCGCGGTTAACCCCGCCTCCGCCGTCACCGTAGCCGTAGGACAACAGCAATTCCTGGTTGACCTCTTTGTCTTGATAGGCATCCCAGGTTCCTTTTACCGTCTGCGGAGTAATCAAACCGTTATACGTATAGAAGAATGAATTTGCTTCCTCCCAGTCATCCGGCGTTGTAATAAAATGCGTAACGATTTCGGAGCCGTCAATACCGCGCCACTTAAACGTATCATGCGGCATGCGGTTGATTTGGTTCCAGCTAATCTTCGTCGTCATAAACGCATCAAAACCCGATTTGCGCAGTATTTGCGGAAGCGCCCAGCTGTAGCCAAATACATCCGGCAGCCACAAATAGGTACTTTCTACACCAAATTCATCACGCATAAAACGTGTTCCGAACAGGAATTGACGTACAAGCGATTCGCCGGAGGTTAAGTTGCAATCCGCCTCCAGCCACATGCCCCCGCCGATCTCCCAACGGCCCTCGCGAACGCGTTCACGAATTTGCTCGTAAAGCTCAGGATAATCCTCTTTAATGTAAGCATAGAGCTGAGGCTGCGTTTGCAGGAAAACATAATCCGGGAAACGTTCCATTAAGCGCAATACGGTCGAGAAGGAGCGTGCGCACTTCTCTCTTGTATGCTTCAGACGCCACAGCCACGCCACGTCAATATGGGTATGTCCGATTGCCGTTACGGTAACGGGATGAGTTTTCTCCATTTCATTCAGTTCCGCAAGCAGCTGCTCGCGGGCTGTATATACAGACTCGCAGTACGCCTCGGATCCTGGCACTGCCCAATCAATCAGCAAAAATGCACGGTCGAGCGCTTTGAGCAAACTTACGCGGTCAGGGCTGTTCGAATCCAGCGTTTCGATTGTTTCCAGCACGGCACGGCCTGTGTAATACAGATCGTCTATTTTTTCATCCAGCCAGCAAAGCTCGGCCACATTGATCGTATGCTTCTGATCGCGCGGCACTCCGCCGCCTTCGAGACCGGACCATAGGCGAATATCCATTTGACCTGTTGTTCCTGCAGCATTCTCTGGAAGGAAAACCTCTTGGTGGTTGGAATCCACGCCTTGATACGGCGTTCCATTCCAATAAAACAACGATTCAAAGCCGCTGTTATTGCCTCCGCCCGTTTCGCCAAAATCAAAATGGCCCATAATCGCTTTGCCCGCCCATGCAGCAGGGATTTCTGCGTTAGCTGTCAGCCACAAATAACGGTCCCGGCCAACCCAGCTTTCGCCTGTCATCAGCTTTGTGGAAGAAGCTGCCGCTGGCGGTCTTGTGCCGATCGCTCCCGCTTCGTCTTCCGTAGCCCAGAAGCCTTCCAGCTTGATAACGTCTCTATAGCGAGTTTTGCTCAGCTCTTTAAGTCTTGCGCCCAGCTTTTTCTCTGTAAATAACATTGGCTCTCGCCCTCCTAAAATAACATTATGCTTACAGCTGCTCTTCGAGCTTTAGCAGATTCTCTAGACTAAGCGCTAAACTGTCCAGCGGGCTGCCCGGGCAATAGTCCTGCTCGACCGCGAACCATTCGACGCCATTGGCCAGTCCCCAGCGCAGGATAGGTACAAAATCGATAAGACCCGTTCCGATTTCTGCAAAATACTCTTTTCCATCGCTAGTCATATCTTTTAAATGCAAAATAGGCATACGCCCTGCATAATTGCTAATGAAGGTTAGAGGATCAAGACCGCCCTTGCGGACCCAATACGTATCGATTTCCGGATAAATAGCGGGGTCTTCCAGCAAATATTCAAGCGCGTATTTGCCTTCAAGCTTCGTGTGAAACTCAAAATCATGATTGTGATAGCCAGGACGGAAGCCCGTTCCTTTTACCTTTTCCGCTACGCTTAATAGATCGCTGCGCACGCTTGCGTAGCCTTCAGGCGTTTGCAAGCCGTCCGGAAGCGAGTGGCAAATAAAATCCCTGGTTTGAAAAAGACGGCCTTCCTCCAAAACGGCGTCCAAATCATGTTTCATTCGTTCAAGGCCGACATGCATGCCTGCTGTTTTGAGTCCCAGCTCGTTCATAATGGCGGCAATATCCTTTGCCGGATTGCCGTGCAAACCGTCGATCTGAACAGCTGTCCAGCCCATTTTGTGCAGCTCGCGCAGTACCCCTTCGAAGTCCACCTTCAGTTCCTTGCGAACAGTGGACAGCTGCGCCGCCAATTGATGTCTGATCTTCATATTTAAATCTCCTCCCGGATCAAATCAAGCCACTCAACTTCTTGAGGCGTCAATTCCAAGTTCATCGCCTCAATCGAAGATTGCATCTCTTCTTGACTGCGAGGACCAATGATTGCACACGTAGGAAACGGCTGATTCAATACGTAGGACAAGGCAACCTGAATTGGCGTAACCCCTTTTGCCTTCGCGATTTGAACGGAACGGTTATATCGTTCCCAGTTATTGTCGTTGTAATAAACACGTACCATTTCCTCATCGGACCGATTGTCCGGCGTGAAGTGGCCGGAGAAGAAGCCGCCTGCCTGCGCCGACCAGGATAGCAGCGGCAATTGATTTGCAGTATGCCACTGGCAAGTGCTCCAATCTGCGGATACGCATCCTTCCCAGCGAGGCTCGTTCGGTTTTGCCAGACTCAGATTCGGGCTGTTAAAGGTAAAACCGATTAAGCCGTGAGCGGCGGCATAATCATTCGCTTCCTGAACACGCTGATGGCTCCAGTTCGACGCGCCAATTACGCGAATGCGCCCCGCTGCCAGATGCTCGTTAAGCTCCTCGATAACCGGGCCGACTGGTGCTGCCGGATCATCACGGTGCAACGCATACAGATCCACATAGGAAGTGCCTAGACGCTCCAGACTTTCCATCAGATCTTTGCGGATCGCTTCCGGGTTCACGCGTGCGCCCGGGCTCCCGTCATCGTGATGGGCGCCCTTAGACAAAATAACGACCTTTTCCCGCAAGTTATTTTCGGCAAGCCATTGTCCAAGCACCTGCTCTCTTCCGCGATATTGATGAGCTGTATCAAATACGTTGCCGCCCGCTTCAATATAGGCAGCCAGCATCTGGCGCTGCGGCTCCTCCAGCTTTCTTAAATCGCCTGTGCCCATTACTAATCGGGAGAGAGGCTTGTCTACACCCGGAATATGCAATTGCTTCATTATGAACTCCTCCTTTGATGTCTCGCCAATCGCAATGCCGCTCTTTATTCCTCATCCTCGCTGAAAATCGGACGGATATTCAGCTCGAATGCAAATGTCTGATCATTTAATTGGTATTCGGGAAGCAGCTCAGGACCGCAAGCGTTCGACCCTGCTCCGCTCATCTTGTAATCCAAATGAACGATAGTTTCTCTGCGCGCCTTCAGCTCATAGGTGTGCATCGCTGAAGTCAAATCCTCCGGCATGAAATGGGAAGCGTTAAACGAAAACGGCTCAGCAGCCGCAAAGCGCAATCCCATGCCTTGCTTATTCGCTACTACCGCCCACTCTGTTCCATAACGAGATCCGTTCTCTTGCGGCATGACATAGTTTTCGAACATTCCCTTTACTGTAGAGCTGAACCGGCCTTTCCGTACATATTGGCGCTTATCGATATAGCTCTCGTCCGGACCAAGCCCCTCGTATTCGACTTGTTCCATTTCTTGCGGCAAGATGAGCTGAAGCCCAAAGCGCGGAAGAAATGGATGTCCCTCGGCAACGTTGATGTCCGTCTTGACCGTCACTTCGCCGCTGTCGGCAATCTTCCATACCGATATGCCGCAAAGAAGAACAAACTTGCCGACCGCTCCCATCGAGAAAGAACTTTCCAGTCGAATAGAACCGTCAGTCTCCTGACTCCATTGCGTATGATAAGTTTTCATGACAGCCCGGTCATAGCCGGCATCCTGCCACTTTTCTTTAATTTGCGAATCGTTGTCGATAGGCGCACGCCAGATGTTGTATTGCGTCGGAGCCGCCAGCATAGCAACGCCATTGCGCTCCATCGACTGCAGCATACCGGTTGTAAGATTAAACGCATAACGGAAATCAAAGCCTTCCACTTGCAAAAGCGGCCCCTGCCCGGTGACTTGCAGCTGGTGTTTCGGACGGAATACGGCTTTCGATTCCGACTGCTGTACAGGAAGCTCAAATTGAGCGAAGGCTAGCTCGTAGCCGCTGTCTGCCCAACTTGTCTCCTGTTTAAGCTTGAAGGATACCGTCAGCATATGTTCGCCAGTATCCGCTTGTTGCAGCTGGTATGGAATCGTTACCTTACCGGAGCGATGGGGTGCGATAGCTGGCGCTGCCAACCGGCCTTGTTGAACCGTGCTTCCACGCGATTCGATTTTCCAATAAACATCCAAATGAGACAAATCAACAAAATCATAGCGGTTTTCCAGTTCAAGGACGCCTTCTTGCAGATCGACAGCTTTCACGCCAACCGGAGCCATGACATACTTCAACTCCAGCAAGCCGGTATGCGGCACGCGATCAGGCGCTACAAGTCCATCGATACAGAAATGCTTGTCGTTAGGCGTGTCTCCGAAATCCCCGCCGTAAGCGTAGTACGGCGCACCGTCATCTGTATGCTGCAATATGCCGTGGTCAGCCCATTCCCATACGCAGCCGCCGATGAGCTTCGGATGCTGATAGAAGGCATCCCAATACTCGCGGAGATCGCCTGGTCCTTGTCCCATTGCATGGCTGTACTCGCACATGAATAAAGGCTTCGTATTGTTCTCGTCTGTAGCATAAGCCACTATTTCCGGGACGGAGGTATACATGCGGCTTTCGACATCCAGACATGCCGTGTCGGTCAATCCTTTATTAATAGGCGCTGCGCCTTCATAATGAATCGGAATCGAGCGATCGCGCTCTCTCGTCCATTCCGCCATGGCAATATGGTTGGCATCATAGCCGGACTCATTCCCCAGCGACCACATCACTACGCATGGATGGTTTTTGTCCCGCTCCACAACCCGCACAATGCGATCAAGGAACGCTTCGCGCCACTCTGGGTTAGCGGATAACCGGTGAATGCTCTCCTGGCTCCACTCCAGACCGGCAATTCCCATTCCGTGCGTCTCCAGATCCGCCTCATCGATCACATAAAATCCGTATTCATCGCACAGCTCCATAAAACGAGAATCGTTCGGATAATGCGCTGTCCGAATCGTATTGACGTTGTGCTGCTTCATTAATACAAGATCTTGAATCATATGCTTAACCGGAATCGTCTGCCCAAGCTCAGGATGCGAATCATGACGATTCACGCCCTTTAACTTGATCGATTGACCGTTTATGAAAAACTGTCCGTCCGCCACCTTAATCTCACGGAAGCCGACGGGAAATCTCATTACCTCTTCCCCGCTCGTAATAAACAGCCGGTACAAATACGGTTGCTCGGCATTCCACAGCTTCGGCTGCTGCACTTCAAAGGTAAGAGCTCCTTTGCCGTCAATAACGGCAATGGCAGAAGCAATCGTTTGACCTTCAGCATCTTTAAGCTCGCCTGCGACAGCCGTTAATCCTGTCGTCTCAATCTCCGTGGTCATCACCGCTTTGGCAAAGCCCTCCTCGAAAGATTGACGATTGAATACGTCTCTGACATGAACAGTATCGCGAGCTAGCAAATAGACATCGCGAAAAATGCCCGTATAGCGCCATGCATCCTGATCCTCAAGATAAGAACCGTCGCACCATTTCAAGACGAGTACCGCCAGCCGATTTTTTCCCGGGCGAAGCTGGGACGATATATTGAATTCCGCAGGCACGCGGCTTCCTTGGCTGTAACCGACAAATTCGCCGTTTACCCACAAATAGAAGCAAGAGTTTACACCTTCGAATACGATGTACTTCTCTTTCGCTTCCCAATCGTCAGCAATATTAAATTCGCGCACATAGGTGCCCGCCGGATTGTTGGTCGGTACGAATGGCGGATCCACGTTAAACGGATAGTTCAAATTGGTATAATGACGCTGGTCGTAGCCCTGCATCTGCCAACAGGAAGGAACGATCAGATCGTCCCACTGCTGCGCATCGGTATGCTCCTCATAGAAACCAGCCGGCACGTCCGCAACGCTGCCGTAATATTGGAATTTCCATATCCCGTTCAAAAGCTGATAATAGGGCGAATAGCCGCGTTTGCCCGTGCTTGCGCCTTCCTTATCGCCGTAAGGAATATAATGAGCTCTAGCTGCCTCTCGATTAACTTGCATAACGTTTAAGTCTTCCCAATAACGATTTATTTTCAGCACCAATTATCCGCTCCTTTCAGGTACAGAAAGCTAGTTAAAATGCCCTTTCATCATCAGCTTGTGAATCATTTCTGCAAACAAGCTGTTCGCCCACGCAAACCATGGTCTTGTGTAGTTCGCAGGATCGTCGGGATCGAAGCCCTCATGCATAAAGCCTGTCCCCGCATCCGTCCGCTTGAAGGTCTCCAGCAATTCATTGATTTCCGCATCGTCCACGGAGGTGAGTCCCTGCATAGCCAGACTGATATGCCATATGAAGCCTTTTGGCGTATGCGGACTGCCGATTCCCCGCGCATATTTGCCCACATGATAGTACGGATTATCCGTGCTGAGCAAAAATTGACGCGTATTTTTATAGATCGGATCGTTAGCATCTGTATAACCGAGATAAGGGATCGACAGCAGGCTTGGCACGTTGGCATCATCCATCAGATTGTAGTTGCCGAAGCCGTCCGTCTCGTAAGCGTAAATGCGCCCATACTTCGGATGCAGCACCGTGCCGTAATTTTGAATGCCGAAGTCGATCTCCTCGCGAAGCTCCTCGGCAAGTGCAGCCAATGCTTTATCTTTCCACACATCATTGGCGATTTCCGCAATATAACGAAGCACGACCACGGCAAACATATTAGACGGAATCAAGTATCCAAAGGTGCACGCGTCATCGCTAGGTCGGAATCCGGACCAGGTCATCCCTGTATAATTAACCGGCATCCCCATCCGATTATTGCGCAGCGTATCGCTAGGCGGGCAATTCTCGCGGGCAAACCGGTAAGGCGAATCCTCGAAGTGGTGTTGCTCGACCTTCCATAGCTTCATGATGATACTGGCGGCTGCGCGGAATTGCTCCGTAAATACTTCCTTGCGTCCTGTCGCCTTCCAATAAAGGTAAGCCAGCTGAATCGGGTAGCAAAGCGAATCAATCTCATATTTCCGTTCCCAGATCCAAGGCGTCAGCTCCGTCAAATCCTCATCATAGCGATTGCTGTTCGGCTCGGCGTTAAACGCATTGGCATAAGGATCGATATGAATGTAGTTGATTTGCCTTTCGATCAAGCCCTCGATGATTTGCTGAAGCTCCTTGTCCTCTGCGGCAAGCGGCAAGTAATGTCTCACCTGCGCTACTGAATCACGCAGCCACATGGCCGGAATATCGCCGGTAATGACGAAGGTCGTGCCGTCCGACAATGCCGTCGTAGTCGTCTTCAGCGTATTCGGATAACAGTTTTTAAACAGCTCAAGCAGCTTTGGCTCATTGGCCAGCTTCTCATTCGCTTCTTCTAACAAGGCGATTACTGAGCTTGGGAGTTGCATACTTGATCCGCTCCTTTATCCGCTTGCTGCCGGGCAATAAATTGCTGCAAATCCGCGCCGTCAATTAAGCCTGTGCTTCCGCCATACGCGGACACCGATTTCGCGCCGCAGGCATTTCCGAGAATGAGACTGTTCTGCACATCCTGTTCGGTTAGAAAACCCGATAAATAGCCGGCATTAAAGCAATCTCCTGCTCCAGTGGTATCAATGGACTCTACCCGGAACGCCGCTTGATGCGTAATTACGCCGTCTTTAATGGCTGCGGAGCCTTGCGCTCCCAGCTTAATGACAACATTGCCGCAATACTGGGACATGAAGCGCAAGCTTTCATTTATATCTTCAAGACCTGTGTAATGCAAAGCCTCCGTTTCGTTCATTAGAAAGACATCAACATGGCTCATAAACTCAAAGATGCCTTTATACCATTCTCCCGTATCATCCCAACCTACATCACAGGAGATGGTCATCCCTCTCGCTTTCAGTTCCTTCGCCATTTGAATATAAGCTTCATGATTACTTTTTCCTTTATATCCCGTAATATGAGCATGTCTGCCTTGCGCGATTTGCTCATAATCAAGCTCATTCATGCGCAGCTCCGTATTCGTGCCGGCATAGGTAATAAAGGAACGATCTTGATCCGGATTGAAAGCAATCGAAATGCCCGTTTGATGAATTTTGCTTGTTTTTATCATTCTGGTATCGATACCATATTTGGCGAAATGCTCCCGGACATAACGTCCATATAGATCATCTCCCAAAACGCCGTTGAATGCCACGCGTTGGCCAAGTTTAGCGAGCGCCAAAGAAAAGATAGCCGCTCCTCCTCCAACATTGAGCATGACCTCATCCACATAAACTTCCTGACCTGGCAGCGGTATTTCATTTGCTCCTACTACCGCCAGATCGACATTGGCGTCGCCAATGACTACCGCATCGAAATGTTTTACCATCCTGTCTCCCTCTTCCAGTCCGCAATTATATCTGTGATTGCTCTCCATTCGGCTTGCAGCTTTCACGCACGACCAGCTTATGCTTCAGAATCACATCAGAATTGGCGACGCTCTGCTCGCCTGAAATGAGCTTTAATAGAACATTGACCGTTTCTTTGCCCATTTCCTGAATCGGCTGCTCCATCGACGTCAATCGCGGACGAACCAATTCGGTCAATTGGCTGCCGTCAAAGCCCATTACCGATAGATCATCCGGTACGCTTAAACCGTGGTCATGAATACAGTTCATCGCTCCGACCGCCATATCGTCGCTGACCGCGAACACAGCGGTTGGCCGTTCTGCGCATGCAAGCAGCTGCTTCATAATCTCATAGCCGCTAGGCGTTTTATAATCCCCAAAGTGAATATATTCCTTGGCAACCTCGATGCCATGATCCTTTAGAGCTTGAATATAACCGATATAACGGTTTTGACCCGAAGTTACGTCCCTCATATCGCCGCCTATAAAGGCAATCCGCTTATGCCCCAGCTCAATCAAATGACAGGCCGCATCATAAGCCGCATGAAAGTCATCGATAATGACGGAAATAAAGGGCTGCTCAACCGGCTTTACGCTAGAAAAGATAACGGGAACTCCCAGCTTGCCAATCAGCTCGCGCGTCTCATCATTCAGCTTTTCGTGCATAATAATGATACCTTCTACGCGCATTTCCTTGAATACTTGCAAATACTTATATTCCTTGTCTTCATCCTCTGCGATATTGCCCACGATAAGGTTGTAATCATTTAAATTCGTAGACTGTTCAATGCTCCCCAGAATGGAAGAATAAAAGCTTGACGTTATATCCGGTACGATAACCCCGATCAAATTGGTTTTGTTGCGAACTAAGCTGCGAGCGATATGGCTAGGCGAATAGCCAAGCTCATCTATCGCCTTTTTAACTCTCGCCTTCAAGTCGTCCTTCACATACTTTTCACCGTTCAGCACTCTTGAAACCGTCGTAACAGAAACACCTGCATGTTTAGCAACATCCTTAATTTTCGGCGCCATCTCAATATCCTACCTTCCGCATAACGTTTTTAGCTTTTAACCGCCCCTTCCATAACTCCTGCAATGAACTGACGGCTTACGATTAAGAAAAATGCAATCAATGGAATGGTAGCAAGCATTGTACCTGTCATTACCATTGAGTAATCCGATGTATGAGCAGCCTTCAGCTGCTGAAGAGCAAGCACCATGGTAAATTTCGATGAATCCGTCAATACGATCAGAGGCCATAAATAATCTTCCCATACCCCTACGAAGGTCGTAATCGCCAAGAAGGCTAGTGCAGGACGCAGTACCGGCAACGCTACGTGCCAATATAGTCGGAACTTATTGCATCCATCAATTCTAGCAGCCTCAAGCAAGTCATCGTAGATCGCTAATGCGTATTGTCTAATCCAGAAAATACCGAACGCTGTTGCGATGCTCGGGATAATCAAGGCTACATAGCTTCCAAGCCAGCCCAAATTTCTCATAATAATGAATTGCGGCACTAAAAGCATTTGACTCGGAAGAATCATTGTACCAATCATAATATAAAACAGAATCTTTGAACCAGGAAATTTGAATTTAGCAAAAGTAAAACCCGTAAGCGAGTTGAAAAACAATTGAAGGGTCGTGCTCACAACTGCCACAAATACGGTATTCAAAAAAGCCCTGTAAAAATCCATGTTCTGCATAACGTTGTTGTAGTTATCCCAAAAGTAACTGCCGAAGGTCAGCTTGGGAGGGAAGGCGAACATTGCACTGGTTTCGTTCGTCGACATGACGATAAGCCAATAAAACGGAAACACAGAAATAATAACACCAACTAGCAGCAGCGCATAAAAAAATATTTTCTTCGATAAAATTTCAACACTCATGTGCTGTTCACCTCTTTTTACTAATCCTCCGACTTGTTAAAGAACTTCCAGTTAATCAACGACAAGAGACCGATAATGATAAACAAAATCCACGACACGGATGCGGCATAACCGAAATGCTGATATTTAAAGCCTTCGCGGAACAAGTACAGAACAACGGTGTCTGAGCCTGGATACGGCGCTTGATTGCCCGCCAATACTTGAGGCTCCGTGAAGATTTGGAATCCGCCGATGGTCGACATCATGATCGTAAACAAAATGATCGGCCTAAGAACAGGAAGCGTAATTTTCGTGAATTGCTGGAACAGGCTTGCGCCATCGAGCTCCGCTGCCTCGTAATAATCCTTAGGAATTTTCTGCAAGCCGGACAAATAAATAATGGCGTTGTAGCCCATGTACCGCCAGCCGATCATAAGGGCGATAACCGTTTGTACACCCAGCTCCGAGTTAAACCAAGCGATCTTATTCAGACCGAGCTCTGTCAGCAAAAAGTTCATCAAACCAAATTCATTGCCGAAAAACGATTGAAAAATGATAACGACCGCTACCATTGCCGTAATGTTGGGCAAGAAAAAGGCGATCCGGAAAAAGCTTTTGTATTTCACGATTTGCAAATTGATAATAAAGGCGATTGCCAATGAAATGATTAGCATTGGACCGTTACTGAGCAGCCATAGCACGACATTGTTTTGGAGCGCCTTCCAGAAAACCGGGTCGTTAAACATATAAACGAAATTCGATAAACCGACATACTTCATTTCCCCGATTCCATCCCAGCTATGGACAGCCAAGTACATGGAAAAGAAAATCGGGAATACGGAAAAGCATAAAAACAAGATGTAAAACGGAGAAATAAACAGATACAACGTTCTGCTTTTATAGATCTCCTTTAAGAGTGCTCCCATGTTTACTCCTCCACTAGTAGGATGTACAGGGAAAGCTGCGACGCTTTCCCTGTGTTTGATTAAGCCATGCGATGCGATTAACGCGAAAGCTGACGATTCACTTTAGTTTGAGCTTCATCCCAAGCTACCTTAGGATCTTTTTTCATGGTGTCGACGTTCGTCAAGCTTTCAACAATCGTATTCAAAACCATAATGTCTTGCGGATGGGCAGGAGCAATTTTTACATCCTTAGCCGCTTCGCTAAATACTTCATTCAAGTCTTGTCCGCCGAAAAATTCATGCTTGCTTGCCATTTCCGGCTTGCTGTAAGTCTCTGGAGTA
Organism: Paenibacillus sp. NPDC058071; assembly: GCF_042885235.1. NCBI lineage: Bacteria > Bacillati > Bacillota > Bacilli > Caryophanales > Paenibacillaceae > Paenibacillus > Paenibacillus sp. NPDC058071. The sequence goes on along the minus strand of NZ_JBHVSK010000005.1, from coordinate 21,106 downwards.
GATGGGTAGTTGCCAAACTCTTTATAAGCTTGAACCAGATTATCAGGGCTTACCAAAAACTTGATGACTTCATAAGCTTCTTTCGGATGCTTCGTATGCTTCAATGCGCCCAAGAAGGAACCGCCTTGGTTGCCAACTCCGCCCGGCGGGTAAGCAATTCCCCATTTGCCTTTCGTATCTGGAGCTGCGCTGATCAAATCTCCTACGACCCAGGAAGCGCCGTTCAGGGAGTTGATTTTGTTTGCATTCATCGCTGCATTTTTCTCTGTATCGCTTGTGAACGGGAAGGTCAGTCCTTCTTGATAAGCTTTCACGGAAAGATCCCAAGCGCGTTTTACATTTCCTTGATCGCCGATGTATTTTCCGTCTTTCGTAAAGAAGGTTTCTTCGCCTTGACCGATAATCGATCTGAAAATGTCCGCAATGTTGCCTGTTTGGCTGCCCGTTGCGTCTTTTACTTTTTTCAGCAGCGCAAAGTAGTCATCCCAGTCTTTCACTTGGTCATGAATTTCTTGCGGTGTGCTTGGCACACCTGCTTGCTTGAACAAATCGGTACGGTAGAACAGAACGACCGGCGCTACGTCAAGCGGAAGCCCAATTAAATAGTTGTTCTCCTGATCTGCGCCCATCTTCCATTTCCAATCCAAGTATTGGGATTCAATATCGTGAGCCCCTTGGTCATACAAGTTCACGAATTGATCCTTGTACTGAAGCATGGAGGAGATCCAGCTGTCCATCGCTACGATATCTGGGCCAGAGCCGCCGCCGGCAAGCGTCGTTCTCAGCTTTGTCAGATAGTCATCGCCGGATGGAAGCTTTTCCGCTTCAATATTGATATTTGGGAACTTTTCTTTTGCCGCTTGCAGCGAGGCATCAGAGAAAGCGCCGTTCCAGTACCAAAGCTTCAGCGTAATTTTTTCATTCCCGCCTTTATTTTCGTTATCTGTTTTAGGAGTGCTTTGACCGCAAGCGGAAATGACAAGTGCGAGGCAGAGTGCCACCAAAATACTGGAGTAGCTTTTGATTTTCATTGAGAATTTCCCCCTATTCGTAAACGATCATTGGCTTACCTTGTTGATTTCCCATTCCATCAATTGCTTCGCGTACATTTATTTATCTTTTGCATCACCTCCTATTGCCATACAGCATTCATCGAGCGGTTATCTGGTATCGATACCATATTTGAATTTACTTATATGGTATCGATACCAGAAATGGTTGTCGGATCGATCTGAAATCGGTACCATATTCGTGACTGACTTATCCCTTTCATAGTTACATACGAGAAGCAGAACTTGTTGTGTGAAACTTGTATGCACTATTCGGGGATGTCTGGAATCGTTACCATATTGGCTGCAAACGCTGCCATGTAAACCGCTTTCATCTTGTGATCATTATATACGCCCCCATTTGCTTTTGACAAGAGGCTTTTTATTAAAAAATTTTTGCCTGTTGATGATCTCCATGTAGCACCAAAAAAACACGCCATGATTTGGCATGTTAAATAGATGTGTCTGGTGGATATATTGGGATTAAACTCAAAATCAGAGCTTGAATGAAAAGGAGAGGAGCGAATGGGCAGAAGAATTCTGGAGAAACGATAGTGGTCGCTCTTTTAGGCTTTAATGACGATCGGAAGAACCCTCTGACCCGCAGCGCTTCCCCTCCCTTCAAGTCAAGCACTGATTTCATCTCGTATTTTGTTGATGTTTCATTTCTGCCTGGGCTGCCATTACTCCCCTGACGATGGCCTGCTCGAGTACTACCGCTGCTACGGTGCCGACTGCGGTCACAGCAGTGTTGCCGATAAGTCCGCTATTATCGGTTCCGGTGGCTAAGCAGAAGATAGTGTCTCCGTCACTTTGAATATGCACCGGGGAAATCGCCCGGGCCATTCCGTCATGAGCAAGTGTCGCCACCCTCCCTGCCTCAGCTTTGTCTAGCTTGGCAGTGGTTGCGATAACAGCGATGGTTGTGCTTGGGCTCCGGCTCGAGACCGGCATTGGCGGGATTCCTTCAAGAATGGCCCTCGTTTGATTAACGAATTTACCATCCGGACCAAGCGCCCCGGCTATAATACGATCATAATCCCAAATATCCCCAAGGGCATTGACGACTACAAGAGCCGCTACTATTGGCCCGCCTGGAATTTTCCAAGAGGCGGTGCCAACTCCGCCCTTCATCGGCGTACCATAGATTTTCCCTACCGTGGCGCCCGCTCCAGCACCAACACTGCCTTGCGCTACGGGACCAGCTTTCGCAGCTTGTGCTGCCTTGTAGCCCAGCTGTGCATCAGGTCTGCGGGAGTCTTTTGCATAGTAGAGATCAAAAATAACAGCCGCTGGCACGGTAGGGAGCGGTCCAACATCTGTCGGGGTGCCATACCCATGCTCTGCAAGCCAGTTCACGACCCCTGCTGTTGCCGCAAGACCGAAGTTGCTGCCGCCTGTAAGAAGAACTCCCTGTATGAGGTCCGTTGATGTTCCGGGCTTAATAGCATCCGTCTGCTCCGTACCTGGATAACCGCCTCTGACATCTACGCCAGGAACAGCGCCTTTAGGATACAAAATAACCGTACAACCGGTACGACCGCTTTTATCCTCTGCGTGCCCCACTAAGACACCCGGAACATCGGTAATACTCCCTTTGGCATGTACCTTTGTTCCCTGCCCAATCAAACGGTTGGCACTTGGCCCAATGGGATGATTAAGTATGCTGTAATCGTCTCGATCTATTGTCTTCTCGGGATGCTTCTCATTATTGATAAAAATATTATTGTATTTTTTAGGTACTCCATTTCCTCGGTAAATCGCTGAATTCGTTTTTTTTCTATCCATGATTTCAACTCCGATTTCATCGAGAATTGTACAGCTTGCTTCAATCCCCGTCTAATGACGTTCACCTATAAATAGTATGTTTGGGATGGCAATTATGCTCTGATAAAATCAGTGCATTCATGTCGTGCCACAAAAAAAGGTACTCAGCTCCTTCGATGTGAAGGGGCCGAGTACCTTGTTAACTACCTATGATTAGTTCGAAGCTTGAGGAATTGTTCCGTGAGGGATGTTAAGCAGCTCTTCCGTTTGTTCCCACAGCGACTCTGCAAGCGCTGGATCAATTGCCCAACTGCGAACGCCTCTACGCTCACTGTAATCATCAGGAACCAACTCCGCTATATCACCGTCTTCGCAGTATACGCCGCCTTTTCCTTCTAGCATTGGATTCGCTGCGCACAAGATCGTTGTCGCTGCACCTTCTTCAACGGTTTTAAAGCCTTCAGGCGTAATGAAATTGCCTGCAGCATCACGATGAACGCCCCAAAGTGCGAGTACTTCATCCGATAAATGGCGGGTCAAGCCTGTCAGTATGCCTCCAGGATGGACAGCAAACGCCCGGATGCCATGCTCCTTGCCCCGTTTATCCAGTTCAATCGCAAACAGCGAGCATGCCGTTTTCGATTGTCCGTATGAAATGTCTGTGTTATAAGGCCTTGTATTAAAGTTAAGATCGCTCAAATCGACCTGACCATCCATATGACCGATGGAGGAAAGCGATACTACTCGAGCGTTACCCGACTTTTTCAATGCATCCCAAAGTTTGACGGTCAATTGGAAGTGACCCAAATAATTGGTTGCCAGCTGAGTGTCATAACCGCGGAAATCTTTAATTTCAGGCGGTGCTGTAACACCGGCATTGTTAATGAGAATATCAAGCTGACGATCGGACTTTAGAAATTCAGCAGCAAACGCATCAATGGATAATGGATCAGAAAGATCTAATGGAATAACTTCTACGTTATTAAACTGACTTACATTCTGCTGTGCCTGCTCCACATTACGGGCTCCCACAATAACTGTAGCTCCGGCTTTCGAGAGTACTCTTGTCGTTTCAAGTCCTATCCCGCCGTGGCCGCCTGTTACAATGGCAATTTTCCCGTGGAGATCGCGTCCAGCTAAAGCTTCCTGTGCAGTAGTATGAAATCCGAAACCTGTATGCAGCGGTTTTTGCTCTGTAGTCATGGTTGTAGTGTTCTCCTTTTATGTTCAAATATGACGCATTTGGATTGTTAGACAAAATATGATTTATGTCTATCTGTATATAATACTATACGAGTGGACAGTTATTGTAAAGTGTCTATATAATAAAATGACAAACAATCACGACTGGAGCAGTGTTGGATGGATGACCAAAAGAGGCTTCACATTATCTCGACCGCGCTAGAGGTGTTTTACAAGTACGGATATAAGCGTGTTTCGATGAATGATATTTCTCAGGCTGCTGGAATTTCACGGGCTGGTCTTTACTTGTTTTTCAAAAGCAAAGAGGAGATTTTTAACTCAGCGATACTTTTCAATGGGGACAACCTTATAGAGGAAATACAAAAAGGGCTGCCGCAGAGCGGCACACCTAAGGAAAAAATCTTTTATGCTTTTGAGGTTTGGGCGATCAATATTTTCGACCAGGCGCTGTATTCAGCGGAAATTAGGGAAATTACGGACAGCTCCTATGAATTTGCCCGCGAAGCGTTAGACTTGAGCTATCAGAAATTCGAACTGATATTGGCTGCACTCATTCAAGAACACTTCGAGCGTCATGAAAAACGTGAAGGGCTCGATCCGCATCAGTTGGCTTACCTCCTAACAAGCGCATTGCGCGGGTTCAAAATCGTAGCGAAAAATTCGAGTGAGCTGCAGCAATTAATTGAGCAATTAGTAGAAGTCATCCTGGCGCCGTAACGAAGGATTCCGAGTCAGGGTGACGAATCGCGCCATATTAACGTATTGAATTATTTTACGAAATGCATTATAGTACGTTTAAACAATTAAACATTTTAACGGAGTGAGCCATGAGCGAATTTGCTGGCAATCAGAAGGCTATTCATATTTTTGAGCAGCTAAGCCCCTATTTTCAAGGCTTGGGAGACCCTATTCGTCAGCAGATCATCTCGCTGTTGATCGATAAAGAGAATATGAATGTGACGCAGATCGCAGAGCATATTCCCATGTCCCGGCCTACCGTCTCTCATCATCTGAAAATTTTACGGCAAGCAGGACTAATAAAGGTTCAGAAGAAGGGTACGGAAATGTTCTACAGTCTTGAGTTTAACGAAGTGATAGCGCTTATGAAAAAGCTTGTCCATTTCGTTGAAGAGGAATGCCAGTACTAGTGCCATCAAATTGGCCAGCACATGTCATTCCTATTTTTATCAGCTTTATGTCGAAAAACTTAAACATTTAAACATTTAGACGGAGGTTTATTTTTATGAGCAGAAAAAAGGTTCTTATTGTAGGGGGATACGGCGAAGTAGGCAGACAGATCGCTCAAATCTTACACGATCGGTATGCCGATCTGGATATTGCACTAGGAGGAAGGTCACCTGGAAAAGCAGTACCCTTCGAGTCTAAACGGGTCCAAACTGTTGTTGTTGATAATAATGCGGAAGATCCGCTGCTTTATGCAGGCGACCACGTGTCACTGATTATTAACGCCGTCAACGATCTACAGGATCGGCTGCTTCAGTCTGCCGTTAGAAGAAGAATTCCACTCATCGACCTCACGCGCTGGACAGAAGTGTTCGAACAATCAATCGCCAAATTAAAGAACACGAAGCTTCACGCTCCTGTCGTTCTGTCATCTGGATGGATGGCAGGAACTGCTTCCCTATTCGCGATGCTGAATTCAACCAACCTTCAGAATGTCTCCGTCGATATTCATGCACTTTACTCTCTGCGGGATAAAGCAGGACCGGATTCCGCAGCGTACATGGATCGTATGTCCATCCCATTCCATATAACGGAACCGACAGGAAGTCGCCTTGTATTTCCGATGACCGATCCGGTAAAAGTGCAATTCCCAAACGGATACGCAACAAAATGCTATCGGCTTGATACCCCGGATCATATGACCCTGCTCAAGCCAGGCCATATCGACACAGCCAGTTTCCGCATTTCCTTCGACAATAAAGCTTCCACCTACGCGCTTGTTGGACTGGTCAAGAGCGGAATATGGAAGATGATCAGCGGGGATCGATTCCGTTCCCTTAGACGAAGCCTGCTCTACAATCCGGGCACTGGCAGCGCCCATCACTTGCTTATTCATCTAAAAGGCCGTGACTCTAATGGACGCTGGATTGAACGGAGAATGGGGATTTCTGATCCGCTTGGCCAGACCCATCTCACCGCCTTGGGAGCTGCTGTCCAAGCTGAAAAGCTACTGCGAATGCCAGAGGACGAGCCGTTGGCCCCGGGTATTTATTATCCGGAAGACCTGCCCAATGCAAGGATGGACAGATCTGAAATCTTCAACTTTTTTAAACAATACGGGGTTCTTATATCTCAGTAAGATTTAAAACCTGAGTCACAAAATCAACAAAAAAACGGCATTTCTGCCGTTTTGGTTGAAGGTGTTGGTCGAGCCAATGAGATTAGGCACGCTCTGACTCGCTTATTGATGTTATTTGAATGCATAAAAGGCTCGCAGCCGGAGCTCCTGTCAGAAATGCAGGAGCTTTTTGGCCCTTCATTGTCCTTATTTCCATCAAACCCTGAGGAAAGCCGGTTCTACATCAAAATCAGTACTTGACGGAAAAGGTGAGTAAGCGGAGGGGCAGAGGGATTCTGGAGAAACGACAGTGCTCGCTTCTAAAGCCAGATTCCTACTGCAAACCTCAATAAAATAAAGGAATCAGGCTTTAATGGCGATCGGAAGAACCCTCTGACCCGCAGCGCTTCCACTCACTTATAGTCATGCACTGATTTTAAGGTTGATCCGGAAAGCCTCCCCTCTATTCTGCCGCAATAAATGCCTCAACGTCGCCAGCAGCATAATTGAAAAAGGCTTTAACCAAATGTTCAGTGCCGTTGCTTCTAGAAATCCGATTAATTTGCATTGCACCTACAGGACTGTTTGTTAATGTTACATATTTCTTTGGTTTTCTATCTTTAACTTCCGCAAATACGTCATCCCAAATCTTGTTAACCTCTTGCGTCCAAACTCCATTGGCTTCGCGATTGTCTATTACAATTGCCTCTGTATCTTCATCCCTCACAGATAGTTTCAGCAATTCCGCAATGGCGTTGGCTTCCTCCATTGTCACCCGAAAGCTTGTATGTTTAACATAAAAAATCTCTTTTTCTTTCCAGTAGGTAGTTGTTACCGGTAATTTATCATCAAATTCATTCATGCTGCTCATCCTTCCTGTTACGTCGCAAAAGTGTTGTATTGGTTAAATCTGTATGGCTAATTATAGCAACAGAAAAATAAAAGTCAAATAAACTATACTGATTTTGTATTTTTAGTTTACTTCGTGTTTAAAGTTAATAGAGTATTTTTTGCATATTTCGTCTCCGTGTGGTACGCTGTACCCACTAAAGTACAAAGGAAGTTTTAAATGAAAAGAGAAGAAAATATAAAACGATATGTGCAATTAATCATTCCGGTCATTAAGAAAACAGGAATTAGTCAATTGAAAATGGATAATGTAGCCGCCTATATGGAAATTAGCAAGGCTACTTTATACAAATATTTTTCAACCAAAGACGAACTAATTGGCACTATTGTTGATGAGTATATTAGTTATTTTGATGAGGGAGATAAAATCGTCCTGGATCATGAGTTAGATTATCCAAGCCGTTTTATTAAAATCTTTGAGGCATCACTAACAGCAGCCATATACATTTCCGACATTTTCATAAACGATTTGAAAAAACTGCATCCTGAATTGTATGAACGGATTTTAGAAATTTATCGTAATCGAGCCAATAAGCTGGAAGCCTTTATTCATTCTGGAATCAAGGATGGAGTATTCAATGAAATAGATGCTACGCTGTTTATGATGCAAGATGAAGTCATGCTGCGTCGCATTATTGATCCTGCTTTCTCTGTCCAATACGATATGACTTTGAAGCAGGCGTTATTTAATTACTACAATTTAAAGAAACATCAGTTGTTTAAAGGACATTTGTTAGACACCATCGATGAAACTGAAATACAGAGGCTAATCCCCTATTATGTTCAGAAGATATCACAGCAAATTTAAAATATAGGCAGGAGATAAATGAAATGAGACCATACAAAGTACTATGTCACATGGCAACTTCATTGGATGGAAAAGTAAATGGAAAAAACTTCGACACGCCAACTACGCACTTTTTTGGAGAAGAGTATGAAAACCTTCACCAGAAATTCAACTATAAAGCATGGATTTGCGGTCGTGTTACCTTTGAAGAACAAGTCACATACGGTAACCAAGTCGATTTGTCTAAGTATCCGGATACGGATATCCCCCGTGAGGATTTTATTGCAGACACCGAGGCCGGTGCCTATGCGATAGCCATCGATCCGTCTGGCAAGCTAGGCTGGGAACAAGCAACAATTGGGGACGATTATGAAGATCGCAGCGGAGAACATATCATCACTGTGTTAAGCGAAGAGGTAAGCAACCGTTATTTAGCACATCTTCGGGCCATCGGTGTTTCTTATATTTTTGCAGGGAAAAGCAAGCAGTTGGATTTGAAGTTAGCGCTTGATAAAATCAGTCAGCATTTTAGAATAACCGAATTTTTACTCGAAGGCGGCGGGTATATCAACGGTTCATTTTTAAGTGCCGGCTTGGTGGATGAATTAAGCTTGATACTCATGCCGTTGGTAGAAGGCACGCAGCAATCTGTTCCGTTATTTGCTTATGGCGACAATCCTTTTCAGCCTGGAGTCGAGTTTACTTTAGAAAAAGCAGAACCCCTTGCAAATAGCGGGCTGTTGCTGCACTATCGGTTGAAGCAGTAAAACGCTCTAGTGAGTTTGTTAGTCTCGACACTCCTAATCAAAATGCAAAAGGAGTACATCCCCCCATGGCGATGTACTCCTTTTGTTTGCTGTATAGCTGCGTAAGCTATTGCTTCATTCCCTACCGCTAACGGATTCTCCCCGTAGCACTTCTTTACTTAATTCGTTATATGATCTGGTTCTTCATTTTTATACTCTTCAATCACAGCATCAACGTTCTTTTCAAAAGTCTTAAGAAGTTCACGCACTTCAGCCGTTGACTTCGTGCTCATCAATAGATTTCGCAGTTCACTTGCCCCGCGAAATCCTTTGACATATATCTTGAAAAATCGTAACAGCGCTTTGAAAGGCCGCTGCGTTAATTCTGCTGCATATTTATCATGAAGATCAAGATGCAATCTTAATAGATCAAGTAATTCGTCACTGCTATGCTCCCTCGGCTCTTGTTCAAAGGCAAAAGGATTGTGGAAAATGCCTCTCCCAATCATGATCCCGTCCACACCATATTGCTCAGCAAGCTTTAAGCCCGTTTGTCGATCAGGAATATCTCCATTGATTGTCAAAAGGGTATCTGGCGCTATTCGATCACGCAGCTCCTTAATTTCCGGAATGAGCTCCCAGTGTGCATCAACCAGGCTCATTTCCTTTCTTGTACGGAGATGAATAGACAGGTTAGCAATATTTTGCTGCAAAATATGCGTTAACCAATCCCGCCATTCCTCAATATTGTTGTAGCCAAGCCTAGTTTTCACACTGACCGGCAATCCTCCCGCTTTTGCTGCTTGAATAATATCTGCTGCAAGATCTGGATGCAGAATAAGGCCGCTTCCCTTGCCTTTCGTAGCAACATTGTGCACAGGGCAACCCATATTGATATCCACGCCTTTGAAGCCAAGCTTAGCCATTCCAATGCTCATTTCCTTAAAATATTGAGGCTTATCCCCCCAAATATGTGCAACGATTGGTTGTTCGTCTTCGGTGAATGTTAAGCGTCCCCGTACACCATAAGTCCCCTCAGGATGGCAATAGCTCTCCGTGTTCGTAAACTCCGTAAAAAATACATCGGGTTTACCTGCTTGGCTTACTACATGACGAAAAACAACATCCGTCACATCCTCCATTGGTGCAAGTATAAAAAATGGTCGAGGTAAATCACGCCAAAAATTGTTAATCACTACTTACTCAAATCCTCTCGATATAAATACAGCGCTATTTATATTTTAATCTATTTTTTCAATTCAACAACCCAAGCTCAAATCCAAAATTGTGCATCGACACTTCTACTATATAATTTAAATTAAAACATTTTCAACTACTCAATCGTGTTCAATATATATATTCAATCTTGGAGGTGAAAAAATTCGCATGTCTTTAAATAGTAAGGATGATGAGCTAGCTGAGGTTTTCAACAAATATGCATCAATGGTGTATCGAATCGCATTTATGTTTTTAAAAAATGTCGTTGAAGCCGAGGATGCTACCCAAACTGTCTTTTTCAAGCTGCTAAAATATCAAGGCAGGTTTGAGGACGATGAGCATATTAAAGCGTGGTTAATTATTACGACGAAAAATACTTGCAAAGATGCATTAAAGAGTTGGTGGCGTTGGTTACAAAGAGATAACCTGAAACAGGTTGAACAGCATGGGTACATACAAAAGTTCTCCAATAGCGATGTGTGGGAGAAGGTTATGAGCTTGAATAGTAAGTATAAGCTGCCTATCTATTTATACTATTATGAAGGTTATTCCACTCTGGAAATCTCCGATATCCTTTGTCTTAATCACGCAACTGTTCGTACGCATATGCGTACAGCCCGCAAGAAATTGAGAATCTTGTTGGAGGAGGAAAAATTAAATGAATCTAAACGAACTAACCTCTTTTTTCAATGAAATCACTCCAACCGAGAAGCAGATGCGAAACATGTATACTAGAATAAAAACCTATCAAGCAGAAGAAGTTCACATGAAAAAAACGACTAAAAAAGTTTCCGTGCTTGCTGCGGTCGTGGCTGCTTTTCTTCTTTTCAGTACAGCCGCATTTGCGTCAACATTGAATTGGAACGAACTATTCATTCAGTATTTCAAGCCATCGGAAGATCAAATGAAAGCAATGAACGGTATTGTAAGCACACCTGAAGCAACTGTGACAAAAAACGGTGTAACCGTAACGGTAAAACAAACGATTGTGGATTCTCAAAATGTTTACGTGCTGTATGAAATGACTGTGCCCGAAACCATTGATCTGAATGACGACATCGGCTGGGAAGGAGAATATTTTGCTCTGATGCCTGAAGCTAAAAAACTGGTCATGGGAGGCGGATCAACCATTTTGAAGCAGGATAAACATACACGCACAGGATTATTTCATAAGCGTCAAACCGTCCTGAACGGCAATAGCACCGCTACCTTGCAATTTGAAAATTTGACTCTGCATCAGAAGATTTATGATAAAAAAGGGGAGTATATAGATCTAAAAAGAGTTCCGCTTATAGAAGGGGAATGGAGTTTAACGTGGGATTTGATGATTGATGATACGCAAAGCATTAAGCTTGAACCCAACACACCCGTTAGTATAAATAAAAGAAGTAAAAACAGTGTTACAAAGATTGAAGTATCTGCACTATCCATTTATATTCTCGTAGAGGGCAGCGATGTATTGACCAGACTCGCGCCGATCGTGAAATTCAAAGACGGCAGTCAACTGAGCTTTAATTATATGAGCCGAGGCCAATCATTTTCTTACGTTAATGTCGCAAGTCCCACCGAAGCCCGAGGCAATCACCTCTATTACAAATTTGACCAAATCATAAGTCCTGAAGATGTGGAAAGCATCTCGATTGGGAATGTAACGATACCTGTATCGAAGTAATTAGAACGGCCGAAAGCCCTCTTTCGAGCAGCTTTCGGCCATTTTTTTCAAAGCGCATCTCTTATTTAAGCTCTGCCCCCGCTACCTCTTTTTCTTAATAGCCACAAAGCGATGACTATGAATACCGCTCCTACAACATAAAATGAAACGTTGCTTCCCTCACCGGTTTTAGGAAGTGTTGGTACTGACGTTGTTGTCGGCGTTGACGTCGGTGTCGGCGTTGGTGTTGCCGTCGGCGTCGGTGTTGTCGTCGGTGTTGGTGTTGCCGTCGGCGTCGGTGTTGTCGTCGGTGTTGATGTTGCCGTCGGCGTCGGTGTTGTCGTCGGTGTCGGTGTTGCCGTCGGCGTCGGCGTTGTCGGTGTTGCCGTCGGCGTCGGTGTTGCCGTCGGCGTCGGTGTTGCCGTCGGCGCTGGTGTTGTCGGCGACGTCGGTGTTGTCGGCGTCGGCGTTGTCGGCGTCGGCGTTGTCGGCGTCGGCGTTGTCGGCGTCGGCGTTGTCGGCGTCGGCGTTGTCGGCACGGAAATATTAAAGTTCAATTGTACATTTCTTTGCACATCCAATACTTTGACTGCGACCGCACCTAAATCTTGAGTGTCGTTGACATATCTCACTGACGAAGTGATGAACACGTCGTTGACAGATTGACGCAGCATAAATTGGAGTCCAATTTCTACATCCGAAGCCGTATCATCATAATCACCGTTAGCGACTGTAATCGTGATCGTCTTTGCATTGGTGTATGTTGATTCAACTACAGTCGCATTTGGATATCTAGCCTCCGTAGCACTATCAAGCTGGACTGATGGTAGAATGACAGTTCCATCATAGTTCTTTTCTGTTGCTTTATAAGATGCCGATACAACAAGGTTATCATTTGCATCAAATGATAATTGCTGATCAAATACCTCCACATCCGTTTCTGTATACGTTGGCCCTATAGGATCTAAATTGATGTAGTAATTAAACAGATCCTCTCCCGCTGGTGTTGGCGGATAATGCTGGTTGTGCCAGTCAGCCAAGCTGGCTCCATTCGTGTAATGCCAAATGGCATATTGTGTAGCCCAAAGAGCCATGTCTTCGTCCAAACCTGTAATACCAGTGGCCGTTTGTAAGTCTGCCACACTTTTTGTCGGAAAACCATTGAGCAGTACCGCTCTTAACATATCCCCATTAATCACCTTTCCTTTAATAGGGTAGTTGTTCATTTCTTTAAGCGGTGAATAGAACTCTTCACCGGTACGATAACCGGAAAGATATTGCGTAAGTGGAAATTCTCTCGACCTATCAAAGCAATAAGCTAAAATGCCGTCAGGAAGACCTGCTCCGTTCGGCCTACGTTCATAAACTCCGTTATTATATTCAGCTAAAACCATAATAGGGTACATTCGCACATTAGGAAACCAATGATCTACGACCTCAAACTTTTCATCAACTGGAGGGGCTGCTTGGACAAACTGAAATGAGGTAGAACTTAGCAGGAGGAGCAGTAATGCGACTAATATCACTTGTGTCTTTTTCATCTGAAATCTTACCCTTCTGTCATCTTAGTTGTTCTAAGAACATTTCTTGGAAGTGTTCTGCTCTTACTTATATCGGTTTTTGATTTCATTTTTCGAATGATTTTATTAGGAATCTGGTGAATTTGGGAATGAAGTAGGAGTTGTTCCGGACAAGCAAAATGGTTATACAAAAATAAAGCTATACCGCAGCAGCTTTCTCTACTGTTGCAGTATAGCCTTTTACTCTTGTCGCAGGACGTAAAACGGAATTATATCAATTCCGATTTTTGCAGCAGTCTTTGTACAATTGCTGCTACTTCGGCTCTCGTAATAAGCTCTTTTGGAGCCAATTCAGCGCCGTTTCTTCCCGATACGATACCCGCTTGAATACAGTCTGCCATGCTGCTTAGCGCCCAAGTGGATGCATCCACCGCATCTGTGTACGGTTGTAAGATTTCACCTGTCAGTTGATTAGAAAGCTTCGCTTTCAACCCGGTGATCGTCATCGCTTTGGCGATCATGACCATGGCCTGTTCTCTCGTCACGTTATCGTTCGGACGGAACGTTCCGTCTTCAAACCCGTTGATCAGATGGTAGGCATAGGCTGTATTAATCGAGCTGCTGTACCAATCTGATGAGTTGACGTCCGAGAACGGTGACGTTCCGTTTTCCGGCTTAAGTCCTAATCCGCGAACGATAATCCCTGCAAGCTCAGCGCGAGTCATGTCTCGGTCAGGGCTAAACATGCCGTTTCCCGTACCATTGATGACCATCCGCGATCCCATGTCGTTCACCGCTGCTTTCGCCCAATGATGGGTCATATCCTTAAACTCAAGCGGGTGCCAAACAACCGAGTACGTACTGTTGGTCAGGCTGTTGATTTTTGCGTAATGCTTGCCATCGATTACAACCACCTTGGTTGGAACGTGGCGAATCGATCCGTCAGATTCAACAACAACACCTGTTGTAATCTTGTTCGGATCGGCGCCATCTGGAATCGCAATGGTTCGTTCTACATAAGTGTTGAACTTCGATACGTGGACCGTTGCACCTTCGTAAGTGGCTTTGACCGTAAAATCGATTGCCGGCGCGACCAGTGTAAATGTTCCTTTGGCTGCCTCGTTTTCAATAACTTTCAATGTATTCGCTGCAGGTGTCGCGATTTCGATCTGTACCCTAATGTCCTTCAGGGCTGCAGATCTGCCGATTTGATTGGCAATGGCATCAATGTTGATCTGATGCGCCGGCAGCGTATATGTTGCCTGGTCGGTTTTGATCTCTAAGACCGACTGCTTGTTCTCCATGTTTTTAATCATTTGACCGTTCAATTCACTTACGACTACATCAGACTTCCTATTAACCTGAATCGCCACGACCGAGTGTTGTCCTTCCAGCGCGAGCATGTCATCCAGTTTTGTTTGGTCAACTGTAATGGTGATTACGGTTTTATCGTTTTGTTTAGTTGTCGTTGCTGTTGCCGCATTCTTCACTTTATCGTTGACGCGAACATCCACTCCGGTATCTACTGCTTCCCCGGTGTCCGGTCTAGCAGGAGCTGCTGGTTCGGCGCCGCTGGATGGCGCTGCAGGGGTGATAGCATTAGACGGGACAGAAGAGACGCTGCTTCCCGCACCATTGATCGCCTTCACTGTAAAGGTATAGCTCCTACCGTTGGTTAAGCCAGTAATGGTAATCGGGCTCGCCATGCCGATTACGACCGTATTTCCTGGTGAAATCGTTACCTCATACTCCATAACCGCACTTCCGCCGTTATCAGTTGGAGCTGTAAAAGAAATGGTCGCTTGTCCGTTTCCAGCAACCGCCGTCACATTCGTTGGCGCTGCCGGAATAGTTGCAGGAGTTGCGCTGACCTGGTTGGATTCCGCACTCAAACCTCCCGGGTTGCCTGCTTTCACTATAAAGTAGTAGGCCGTTCCGTTCGTTAGATTTTGAACATTGTAAGTGGAATTACTCACTGTCGCAACTGAATCGTTGCTAAATTGGCCCGAAGTCGTTGACATATACAGGTTGTAGTAGGACGCTCCAGGCACCGTATTCCAGTTAAGTGTAACCTGACGATCTCCTCCGGCAGCTACAAGGTTTTGCGGATTCGCAGGCACATTAGGCAAGTTTACCGCCTGCGTTACGGTAAAGGTTACAGCCGTCATGTGGTCTGCCGTAACTGTGACTGTTGCCGTATAAGTGCCTGCTGGCAAGCCGTCCTTTACTTTCACCGTAAACGTCGTCGACGGGATTCCGCTGTCCAGAGTCGTCGCTTCCGGCTGCGTCACGACAAAATCATTTGTCTGGCTCCCGCTCAAAGCTATAGCGAGATTCGTCAAATTGCCGGTGCCGGTTTTCGTTATATGAATTGTTTTCGTTTCTTGCGTACCCGAGGCGTAACCTTGAGTAAGCGGCGACGCTATTTGATTGGCTATTGCAGCAATTGTATACGTAGGCGTAACGTTCACCGCCACCTTGGCTGCGCTGCTAACAACCGTAGCCGTCTTCGCTCCATTTACGCTGGTGTTTGTGTTCGTTACCACAACATAGTAGTACGTCGTTCCTGCCATAGTTGTCGGTACGTTATACGTCGCGGTTGTGGCACCGTTGATCAGCGTTCCACCGCTGTTGCTATGGATTGTATTGCTGTACCATTGGTAGCTCACCGTTCCACCGTCACTCACCGATGCCGTTACGCTCAAAGGCGCGCTTCCACCGACATTCACCGTTTGGTCCGCTGGCTGTGTGCCGATGCTCGGCGTTGCCGCATTGGTCAGCGTATTCACCGTTAGGGTGGCCGCATTGCTTGTCACGTCCCCTGCCGCATTGGTGATCACGACGGTATAGTTGCCCGCATCGCTCGGTTGCGCATTAGTTATGCCTAGCGTCGCCGTTGTTGCTCCACTGATGTTACCGCCGTCTATCAGTGCATTACCGTCTTTCTTCCATTGGTAGTTAAGCGGCGCGTCGCCGCTGGCGGTTACACTGAACGTTGCAGTCTGCCCCACTGTCACTGTCTTGTTGTCCGGCTGACTTGTGATCGACGGTGCCACGGGCGCCGGATTGACCGTCAAGGCTGCGGCGTTGCTTGTTGCATTTCCTGCTGTATTGGTGACCACGACGGTATAGCTGCCCGCATCGCTGGATTGCGCGTTAGTGATGCTCAAGGTCGCCGTTGTTGCTCCGCTTATGTTACCGCCGTCTAACAGCGCATTACCGTCTTTCTTCCACTGGTAGCTAAGCGGCGCGTCGCCGCTGGCAGTTACACTGAACGTTGCAGTCTGACCCGCTGTCACTGTCTTGTTGTCCGGCTGACTTGTGATCGACGGTGCCACGGGCGCCGGATTAACCGTCTGTGTAACCGTAAATGTCACGTTCGTCATGTTGTCCGCCGATACCGTCACAGATGCGATGTACGTTCCTGCTGCCAGACCATCCTTTGCTTTCACCGTAAACGTCGTCGAGGTGATCGCGCTGTTCAGTGTCGTCGCTCCCGGCTGTGTGATGACAAAGTCAGACGCATTTGTTCCGCTTAACGCTGCGGCTACTTGGGTCAAATCTCCAGTGCCGGTTTTCGTAATCGTGACCGTTTTCGTTTCCTGAGTGCCCGATCCGTAACCTGCCGTCAATGCCGTTGCCGTCTGATCCGCAATGTCTGCAATCGTGTACGTTTGTGCGGCATCGGTCGTGACGCTTATCGTGTTCGAGTTGCCTGCGTTCGCCCCACCGGTAACCACTAACCGGAAATCATACGCAGTGGTCGGGCTCAATCCCATTACCAAAGCGGTCGTCGCATTGGTCGCAATCACGCCGGTCGTCGCCGTTGTCCACGTGTTCGTTCCCGCTGGGGACTGTTCGATGATCATCCCCGTCGCTCCACTTGCTGCTGTCCAGTTGAACGTTGCCATTGTACTCGACTTCGCTGTGCTTGCAAAGTCAGTGATCGAAGATGCAGCTATTTCCAGCTTCTGTATGCGATGGTTGGAAGAGTCGGCTACATACACGTTTCCGCTATTATCTACTGCCACTTTATATGGACTGCTAAACTCACCCAACCCGTTTCCTAATCCGCCGCCGCTCTTTTTCCACTCGCTCCATGTATTCGTGGATAGGGTCAGCTTCTGTATGCGATGGTTGGAAGTATCGGCCACATACACGTTCCCGCTGCCGTCTACCGCCACTCCATATGGATTACTAAACTCGCCCAAGCCGCTTCCTAATCCGCCGCCGCTCTTCTTCCATTCGCTCCATGTATTCGTTGATAGGGTCAGCTTCTGTATGCGATGATTTCCAGTATCTGCCACATACACGTTCCCGCTGCTGTCTACCGCCACTCCATTTGGACTGCTAAACTCGCCCAAGTTGCTTCCTATTCCACCGCCACTCTTTTTCCACTCGCTCCATGTATTCGTTGATAGGGTTAGCTTCTGTATGCGATGGTTGCCGGCATCAGCCACATACACGTTCCCGCTGCTGTCTACCGCCACTCCATACGGAGCGCTAAACTCGCCCAAGCCGTTCCCTGCACCGCCGCCGGCCTTTTTCCACTCGCTCCATGTATTCGTCGATATGTCCAGCTTCTGTATGCGGTGATTGCCAGTATCGGCCACATACACGTTTCCGTTGCTGTCTACCGCCACTCCATATGGACTACTAAACTCGCCCAAACCGTTTCCTGCACCGCCGCCGGCCTTTTTCCACTCGCTCCATGTATTCGTCGATAGGGTCAGCTTCTGTATGCGATGGTTGTTAGTATCAGCCACGTACACGTTCCCGCTGCTATCTGCCGCCACTGCTCTTGGAAAAGTAAACTCGCCCGGATTACTCCCGTTAACAGGCCCTGTTACACCCAACTGAATCCATGAATTGTTGGCTGCACTCCGCTTCTGAATGCGATGAATGTCATCGACCGCATACACATTCCCACTGCTGTCTACTGCCACTCCATTAGGACTAGTAAACTCGCCCAAGCCGTTTCCTGCGCTGCCGCCGATCTTCACCCACTCGCTCCATGTATTCGTCGATACTGTCAGCTTCTGAACGCGATTGTTGGAAGTATCGGCCACATACACATTCCCGCTGCCGTCTACCGCCATTCCTCTTGGATTGTTAAATTCACCCAAGCTGGTTCCTGCGCCAGTTCCGCTCTTTATCCACTCGCTCCATGTATTCGTCGATTTGTTCAGCTTCTGTATGCGATGGTTGTTAGTGTCTCCGACATACACGTTCCCGCTGCTGTCTACCGCCACGCCATTTGGAAAATTAAACTCGCCCAAGCCATTTCCGGGAACTGCTCCGGCACTGCTCTTTTTCCACTCGCTCCATGTATTCGTCGATAGGGTCAGCTTCTGTATGCGATGGTTGTTACTGTCGGCCACGTACACATTCCCGCTATTGTCTACCGCCACTCCTCGTGGATTATTAAACTCGCCCAAACCGAGCCCATTGGCTGCGCCGGGGCTGGTCTTTTTCCACTCGCTCCATGTATTCGTCGATAGGGTTAGCTTCTGTATGCGATGGTTGCCAGAATCGGCCACGTACACATTCCCGCTGCTGTCTACCGCCACTGCACTTGGACCATTAAACTCACCCAAGCCGTTCCCAGTGCTGCCGCCGATCTTTTTCCACTCGCTCCATGTATTCGTCGATAGGGTCAGCTTCTGTATGCGATGGTTGGAAGTATCGGCCACATACACATTCCCGCTGCTGTCTACCGCCACTCCTTTAGGAGTGGAAAACCCTCCCAGGTTTGAGTTGACGACCGGCCCAGTCCGGCCAAATTGACTCCATGTCTCAGCAGCATATACTGGGGTTACTGCAATACACGTACAAGCAATAAAAAACGCCATGCTCAATATGTACAGTTTTCTTAACCATGTTTTTGCTTTACTTCGATGCTTCACAGCTCTCGTCCCCTTTTCGACAAAATCAGGTTAATTATGCAAAACGGCAATAAACAAATGGTAAACATAGAAGAGCCCTGGAATCGTGGTCGATTCCGAGGGCTCTTCGTTTAGTTTGTATTTCCTGCCTGTTGCATACTTGTCGATCAAGGAAGAACCAGAGGTTATCAAGCAAATGCTTTGTCCTTTATTGGTGTATGTCAACAAATCATGCGCTCAGCTGGATTGAAGCATTGGCTCCAAGGTTTGCGCGTGATGTCATTCGACCTTTTTTCACCGATGAACTTGCCTTGCACCTAAATCAATGCACTAGACAGGCTAGACGTATTTTAAGGCAAGCGTGTGAAAAAGAGTGTTGTAATTGTTTACAATGGCCAGCAGCGTTATCGCACCTATCAAGTGGTCAAACATGACCGTTAGAAGAAAATTTCACGCTTTTCTTTGATAATTCACAAGCTTATGGACACTAATGTCTGTAAGAATGCCAGAACTTCGAATAAATGACGCTAATGGTCACTATTGTCCAAATGATCAGGTCCCTCAATCAAAATGTAAATGAAACTGATTCCTAGGATTCGGAAAAAGTCGATTTAAAAAATCGACTTTCTTTTCTGGAGTCTAGGGGATGTCCGTATCTTGATTATAGCTGACAAAGCCAACTCAACAAGGACTTTTAGCGGTTGATTCAGACGCTGTGCTCCTTCGTTCGAAGTCGTTCATGTTGTATTTCATCCACTCCGTCCGGGCGGACTGAACCCCTGACCTCATCGCTGAAAGTGTTGTTAGCACGGTTTCCTACTGTGTACCGAAGTGTCCAAAGGCTTACTCCCATTTAGGTTTTCGGACTTCGGTATGTTTTTCTGTGTCCTTGAATTTCCGCTGATAATCTATGGTTCGTGATAATGAATGTGATCACCACATTCCCATTAGATGTACCCTTAATCTTGCTTGGAGACCTCAACCCAGCGCTTGACAATCTTTAATGAGTCAAATACATTTGCAGAGTATAAATCTGATTGAACAACAGGTGCATTTAGGTTGGCACGTTTACAGTAACATTCAACCATTTCTACAAACCACTTACTAGCTCTGGGATCAATTGTTACACTTTCTATGAAATCATTTAGTTCTACACTGATATTGACGTAATTGATGTTAGCGAATTCTGGTTCTTGAAAGACCGTCACTAAGCGATACTCATTTTCATGTTCATACGCTTTTCTTTTAACTAAAGCTTGATCTAGCATTCCTTGGGGAAATTCCGTAATCTCTTTAAAATCGCTATAAGCAACCTTCCCAAAGAGTCCATTATGAATGCCTTTTAAATCCAAAAACTTCTTCGCTGTTGTCCCTATCATAACTCCCTCTTTATTGGGCGAGTATATTCTCCAAAGAGCATCTGATTCTCCATTACTAGTCCAGCATTGACCAAAGAGATCTTGTCTTGAATTATAACTTGCGTATCTGAATGTGCCATCATCATTTACGGTTGGTAATTGATCAAACGGAGCTTCCCATTTATCATCCCATGTTGTTATTCTTGAAAGATACATCTCACTTTTTTCAATTAAAGTCATGAATTGTGATAGTGTCTGATAACGAAAGACAGGTAAGTCACCTTCAACTTCATTCCCTAGTCTTATAGCCTGTCGCATAAACGTCCTCCTACACTTCATTCTTCGCAAGCCCTTCTCTTCATAAAACTTTCAAACTTATTCCTTAGAACGTACACATAATCACAAATTGCTATTGCAAAATCTAGAAGATCAGAAGCATCGACTTTGTTAAGTGTCACATCGGAAGCATGTGCTCCGATATTCCGATGAATTCGAAGGGCATTTCCCCATTCGTAAATTCTCTTATCGATAATCTCACGCTCTAACAATTCTCTAAGTCCGCCAGAAATATTTTTACTAGTGGTACCAAAATCCTTACAGATACCCTCAACCGCTCTGGATCGGCTACACTTAGTTGGACAATAAAAATAAGGGCTTGTAGAATAGACCTATTATGCCAAGGAGCGGATCTCTACAATGCCAAAACAACAA
>NZ_JBHVSK010000004.1:368213-473431 GCF_042885235.1 Paenibacillus sp. NPDC058071 | reverse complement strand
TTCGAGCCTTACAGCACGGTCGCAGGCTCATTTTCTCCTCTGTAAGGCGCTTTCGAGCCTTACAGCACGGTCGCAGGCTCATTTTCTCCTCTGTAAGGCTCTTTCGAGCCTTACAGCACGGTCACAGGCTCATTTTCTCCTCTGTAAGGCTCTTTCGAGCCTTACAGCACAGTCGCAGGATCATTTTCTCCTCTGTAAGGCTCTTTCGAGCCTTACAGCACGGTAGCAGGCTCATTTTCTCCTCTGTAAGGCGCTTTCGAGCCTTACAGCACGGCCGCAGGCTCATTTTTTCCTCTGTAAGGCTCTTTCGAGCCTTACAGCACGGCAATTTGCGGCGCACTGGCCTCTGTAAGACTTAAAAGCGTCTTACAGATACGCTTTTTCGGTGTGCTGCCCTCTGCAAAGACCGGAACTCCGGCCTAACAAAAACCAGCACACTCCAGACTGCCAGGCACAACACACCCACTCCAAATGAAAAAACCTCCAAACCCGCTGTCCTAGCAGGTTTGGAGGTTTTTCACAAAATACAAGCTGTCGAGACAGCCCTTTTCCATCAAGCCTGTTGTACACGAAAGCTTAAGCCCAAGTAGGCTGCACTTTCAATACAACTTCTTTCTCGCGTTTGTAGCCGGCAGCCGAATCCGTCTCACTGGCAACCGCACTGATCGACGCAACAGCCGCAACAGACTCTTTCGCCGCAACAGCAGGCTTTTCCGCTTCCACCCGGCTAACGTCTGCGCCAAGAGAGGCGAGTTTGCCGGTAATGTTGACATATCCGCGGTCGACATGGTGAATGCCGCCGATTTCCGTCTCTCCATCAGCGCGCAAGGCTGCGCAAATAAGTGCAGCGCCGGCCCGCAGGTCGGTCGCGCTTACTTTTGCGCCTGTAAGCGAGCTGTTGCCGCTGACAATAGCTGAGCGTCCATCCACCTTAATTTGCGCATTCATTTTCCGGAACTCGTCGACATGCATGAAGCGGTTCTCAAATACCGTTTCAGTCACGACGGACGTTCCTTCCGATACGAGCAACAGCGCCATCATTTGCGACTGCATGTCGGTTGGGAAGCCTGGATGCGGCAACGTTTTGACGTCCACCGATTTCAAGTTCCGATCCGCCACGACTCGAATGCCGTTGTCCGACTCCTGCACGCCTACGCCCATCTCTTGCAGCTTCGAAATGACCGGAGTCAGGTGATCCGCGATCGCTCCTTCAATAAACACGTCTCCACCGGTAATAGCCGCGGCAATCATAAACGTACCCGCTTCCACACGATCGGGAATGACGTTGTGATGAGCGCCGTGCATACGGTCTACACCCTCAATTCGGATCAAGCCCGTTCCAGCTCCGCGTACTTTTCCGCCCATTGCATTCAAATAGTTGGCAAGATCGACGATTTCCGGTTCTTTCGCCGCATTCTCGATCGTCGTCGTGCCTTCAGCCAACACGGCAGCCATCATAATATTCTCGGTTGCTCCGACGCTGGCCACGTCCAAATAAATTTTCGCGCCCTTCAAACGGGACTTTACACTCGCTTCGATAAAGCCGTGTCCGAACGTAATATCGGCCCCCATCGCCTCGAAGCCCTTCAAATGCTGGTCGATCGGTCTTGTGCCGATTGCACAGCCGCCAGGAAGCGAAATACGCACTTTCCCGATTCTCGCCAGCAATGGCCCCATTACCAAGAAAGAAGCCCGCATTTTCCGAATAAGCTCGTAAGGAGCTTCGAAAGAATGAATGGAAGCAGCGTTCACTTTCATTGTTTCGTTATCGTAAACCAGTTCTGCGCCAAGAGACGCAAGCACCTGCTGAATAGTCATCACATCATCGAGGAGGGGGACGTCACAGATGACGCTTTCTCCTTCCGCTGCTAGTAAAGAGGCCGCCAATATTGGAAGTACTGCATTTTTAGCGCCGCTGACACGAACCGTTCCGGTCAAGCGCTGGCCTCCGCGGACGATAATTTTGGTCATCTTATAGTTCCCTCCGCGAACTGAATTCGTCGTTTAGCATGTTTCCGCTCCTTCTTAGCTCATTAAGCTTCGAACGGCAGCGGATTATTCATCCAAATTTCATCATAACATCCATTTACACAAATCGACAAGCATTAAATTATTGACAACTTTTACCTAGGCCATTGGACTTTAAAAGTGGCCGGAAACGGGAGCAGATTTGTCGACACCTGCCGAAGGATACGGGAATTTTGCGGTCGAAAACGCTGGCGCTATACAAGGTTCGCAGCTTATTGCGCTTTTCGTACCGTCATATACTATCCATTGTTAACTTAATCGGCGCAGGTTATTCGATAAAGCCCCTTAGCAACACCGTCCACGACCAGTAATCGAGCACAAAAGAAGCGAGGCCGTGCCCAATAACGATGGCTAAAATAACTTGAAAAAGCCTTGCCTTCGGGCTGCGCGGAAATTTAAAAAAGACATCCAGCTTTATTTCCTGCAGGATATACCAGACCAGAATAATGCACAGCAGTGTAACGACAATGGAGAACAGACCGGTCATACCGGACGTCATCGCGATGTTTCTCCATATTTGATCTGTTTCCATCTTATTCTCTCCTTACCATTATTGCTTCACGCTGGGCAAAAAAACTTGGCGCACGCCCAAACGGGCTAGCGTTTGCCATATACGCGATAAAGCAGCATCGCATACTCGGCGCGGCTCGCCTTATCGCCTGGTGCGTAACGATTGCCTTTCCTGCCATTCACATAGCCTTTTTTCTGCATCGCGTAAAGCATCGGCGCCGCCCAATGCGTTCTGTGCACATCGGAAAAGGGCGAAGTGGACGGCTCGATCGGCTTAAGCCCTTCCGCATAACCGATCATAACCGCCATCTCCGCCCGCGTCACAGGCCGATCAGGCTGAAATTGTTGATCCGGAAAACCCTTTACCCACCCATTTGCATTCGCTTTGCGCACAGCCGGATAAGCCCAATGCTTCGCATCCATATCTGTGAACGGGGAACCGCTGGCCGTGCTGACAGACGACGGCTCGTAGGCCTTGACCGCCATGGCAACCGCTTCGGCGCGCGTTATCGAACGGTCCGGCTCAAAGGCGTATTTTCCTGTACCGGACGCTATTCCACTAGAACTCAATTGTACGACCGCATCTCTTGCCCAATGATCGCCGATATCGCGGAAGCCGGCAACGAGCTCGTTGGTATCCACTCGGAATCGGTAGTACTGCTGATCGAAAGGGCGGTTAGATGTAAGTTTAACATAATAAACGCCTGGTTGAAAAAGCTTACTCGTTAGCGCAGCAGACCCTTTATCGTCGGACGATTGGACAAACAGCTGCTTTTGCTTTTTATCGTATACTTCCATTCGCATTCGTACGCCTGCAGGCACACCCGTAAGCTTCATGTCGACGAAGCTCTGTCTCGACAAACGCAGCTGGAACCAATCGACATCGCCGCTTTTGCCGATGAGGCCGATATACTCCGTGCCGGGACTCACCGACAGCGCTTCGTAATATTTATCGTTTGGCTCGTTCGGATCGTCGTATTTCGGCGTGTACTCCAATTTCAACGTATACGTTCCCGTTACCGGGCTAGCTTCGGAAGATATGGCGTTATGAACGCGGAAATAATATCGCCCTGGGGTAACGGTAAGCAGCGGCGACTGCTCCGTCTCCCCTTCATGCAAGTCATCGTAAACAATCAGCTGCTGACCGGCCCTTTGAATGGCAAGAGCCGGATCAATCCGTACCGTATTCGTGCTGAGCCTTGCCCGAAGCGTGCCGCCGGACGTAAATTGAATGGCATACCAGTCCTGATCGGCCGTTTGATGGAAAGTGCCGTAGACGGATTGGCTTTTCGGCTGAAGCAAAAACGCCTGAATGCTTTTATCGTTCGGTTCATGGACATCCGCTGCCATGCGGAAAGAAACCTCGATCAAGTAAGGCGTATCTGTTTTGAAATCCAGATTGAGCGGCTCGATCAACAGCAATTGACGGCCCGCTCCAACCGAAAATTCGAATGTCTTGCTGCCCAGCTTCGTTTCGTCGGCTTGAACAAGCTTATTGTTTTTATAATACGACACTTTGATCGGCGGAGCCGTCCTTCCGCTTGGCACCAGAGCCTCGTAAGCTACGGTAAGCTTACCGTCATATGGTGCTTTAACGGCATACCAGTCCTTGTCGCCGTTTTTGCCGAAAACAGCAGGTACTTGCTTATCGAGTGGCAGAAAAGCCGCTTGTGAAGCTTTGTCGTTCGGCTCGAAGCGATCGGGCGACAATGCCGTTTTTAGCGCCCGGTCTACGCGGAGCAAGCCGTATCCGGTACGGTTGTCAAAGCCGGGTGTCCCCGTATCATTCGTTGTTTGACGCAACAACTCACGGACCTGATAGGGTTTCATATTCGGGTAACGCGCCCATATGAGAGCTGCCGCGGCCGCCACTTGCGGAGCGGCCATTGAAGTCCCTTCCTCTTTCTTGTAACGGCCGCCAATCGCCGTCGTGAATACGTTCCATGGCGCCGCCAGATCGATTTCCGGACCGGAATTAGAGCGCGGGTCCGGTTTATTGTCCGGCCGAACGCCCCCGACCGCCAGAACGGTCGAATAGGCAGCCGGGTATTTAACCGCTGTTTTCTCGCCGAGAGAGAGACCGTCGTTGCCCGCCGCGGCGACGAGCAAAACACCCTTGCTCTCCGCGTATTCTACGATGTCCCGCATGTACGGCGAATAGCGGTAAAGCCCGACGGACAATACAATAATTTTCGCCTCTTTACGGACCGCATACAGAATGGCTTCCCCCAGGTCCTGCTCTGTCCCGTCTCCGCGATAGTCGAGCGCTTTAATTGGCATCAGCTTCGCCTTCCACAAGACACCCGACACGCCTTTGCCGTTATTGCCAACCGCGGCCAGCACTCCGGCAACGCTAGTGCCGTGTCCGTTATCGTCATCCGGCTGTTTGCCGTGCTGCACTAGATTCGTACCTGGCACTAAATTGTCTTTTAGATCAGGGTGGTCGAGATCGATCCCCGTATCGATGACCGCAATCGTCAGATCGGTCTGGTCATGAGCCGTCTTCCACGCTTCTATCGCTCCGATTTGACGAAGATGATTTTGCTTACCCAGTTCCGGATCGTTCGCCTCGGACGCGGCTGGAGCCAGTGCCTGCGCCTTGCTTGCCGATTCATCGGCCTGAGCGGCTGCTCCGGACTGCTCGTTAGTTTCTGGCAAGGCCAATATGCTGACGCGACCGTTCGGTTCCACGTATTCGACGCCGGATTCACTGTGCAGTCTCCCCAGCCAGGCGCAAAGATCGGCATCTGCTTCTTCCGGCTGAACAAGCCAAACAGCCGTCTCGTGCTGACGGCGAATCACCTGGGTCCCGATAAGCTCATGCGCTTCGGCCGGGTCATGCCATTTGAGAAGCCAGCCGTGCGGCTGCGGCTCCTCCTTGCAAGCCATTTCGAGCAAAGCAGCCTCCGTTTGTTCTTCCGCTGCGGACGCGGCCATACTAGCAGAAAACGGTATGCTTCCGCACAGCAGAACCGCAACTAAACAGGCGGCGATAATGATGTTATAGCGGCGATTTGTCATAAGTATCCTCATATTTTTTGCTTCGAATTAGGATGATGGGCTGTACGAGAGGCAGTCGCTGATTCGATTTTGAAGCCCCTCTGTACTAAACTTTGCAACGTCATGCGACTCCAACAAACTGACTCGTCAACGTTAAAAAGTTTCCAAATAGTAGTACGTATGGATACCTATAAAGTTCGCCTTCCATTCGAAAATTTCCTTTCATTTTACAAATTCGGGTCAAAAGACCCAGCGCAAATCGCTCTGTTTTTGTCGACTTATCCCCCTTGCCTCCTGTACCGAGTTTCCTGTGCGCCCTAGACAGCTCCCAGCGCGCAAAGCTGTGAAGCCTAAGACGGATAACGTTTCATTTTTACTCTTAACGATGATGTGCGGACCGCCTCCGTCGCGCTTCGCCCTGACCACGGCGCCTTAGGCGCCATAACACGCGCCAAGAGAGACTTGCAACGGTCACCACGACGAAAAAAATTCTCCACTCGGTATATATGCGAATGCATTCTCATTTTGAACTGATTTTACAGATTTGACATACGTGGACGTGGGGAGAACGTTACGCGACGGCAAAAAAGCGGCGCCTCCATTCTCAGCGCCGCTTCCATTTGTGCGATTCCGCCTATTTTTCGTTTCGTCAGCCCGGCATCAAGAACAAGTCGCCGCGAATCGTAAAGACCGCTTCGATCCAGTTCAGCAACGGCTCCGGCCATAAACCGAGCGCCACTGTAGCAATAGCGCACAGCCATATGACCGTACCGATCGCCGCCGGCACTCTTACCGGTTTATCCTCGCTGCTTGAACGCATAAACATCTGACGAATAACCGCAAAGTAAAAATAATAAGAAATGACGCTGCTGATCGCCATGATGGCAACCATCCAATACGCTTTCGCGCTGGCCGCTCCGAATAAAATAAACAGCTTGCCGAAAAATCCTGCGCTGATCGGAAGCCCGGCTAAGGACAGCAGGAAGACGACCATCGCCGCTGCCGTCCAAGGCGCCCGGTAATACAAACCGGAGAAACCACTCAATTCCTCGTTCCCTTCCGCTTGCCCAATTACGGTCACGACTGCGAAAGCGCCGATATTCATTAGCAGATAGGCAACGAGATAGAATATAAACTCCGCTACATTGTTGCTGTGCAGCACTGTAAAGTTAAGCGCGATCGGCACCAGCAAATAACCCGCATTCGCGACGCCGGACAAGGCCAGCAGCCGTTTCATTTGATACTGTCTAAGCGCGGCGATGTTGCCTATAATCATGGCGGCTGCAGCAATCGCCATCAAAGCGGTAAAAACATCATCGCCGACCTTCAGTCCGCTTCCTCCCGACGCGCTGAAGGCGGTGTTATATACAATCCGCAGCAGCGCGGCCAAGGCTGCGCCTTTAACAACAACGGCTAGAAAAGCCGATACCGGTGCAGGCGCACCCTGATAAACGTCTGGAGCCCAGGCGTGAAACGGAGCTGCGGCGATTTTAACCGCAAAGCCTGTCAGCAGCATGAAAAACCCGACATAGACAAGCGCCGGATAGCTCGAAGCCGCCTCTGGAAGCGCCGTCCGAAAGACGCTAAGGTCGACGGTGCCTGTCACTCCGTACAAGTAGGAAATACCGAACAGGATGAAAGCCGAAGAAATGCCGCCCGTTACCACATATTTGAATGCTGCTTCCGCAGATTGCGAGGACCGCTTGCGCAGCGCTACAAGAACGTAACTCGTAATGCTGAGCAGTTCCAGGCCGATGTACAAAGTAACGAGATTGCCCGAGGAAGCCATAATCATAGCTCCCGCAGCAGCCGGCAAAAGCAAATAATACAATTCTCCTTTTGCCGTTATCGTATCGTCCCGTTTAACCGAGGAAAGGGCCATCAGGACAATCAGCGACGTCGCTCCTAAAAAGGCGAGCTTCAGCAGACTGCCGAAATCGTCCACTACATAGCTGTAGTTCAGCCATTGATAGGAATGAGCCGCGGCCTCCCCGGCAGGATTCATCTCGACGATACGATAAATGGTCAATCCAGCCGCCGCAAGCAGTCCAAGCAAAGCGCCCCAGCCGATTACTTGACGGCTCTCGCTTTTCAAAAACAGATCAATCACGACCAGTACGAGGAAAAAAGCAGCTAAACACAGCTCAGGCGAGAGCAGCATATCCGTCCAAGTCATAGGAACTGTCGTCCATAGGCTCATCGCTTATCCCCCCGTCCTAGTCGCTAGAATAGATTGGATCATCGTTCCCGTGCTATAACCGAGCGCATCCGTTAGAATCGACGGGAAGCAGCCAAGCAGCACAATGCAAGCAAGCAGGAGGATCATCGGAATCGCCTCAATTAGACGAGCATCCTTAAGAGCTGCATATTTTTCATCCAGAGGACCGAAGGTCGTTCGCAATACGCTGCGTAAAATATAGACGGCCGCTAAAATAATCCCGATTACAGATGCGGCTGCAATGCCCGGATAGGCATCGAACAAACCGAGCAGCGATAAAAACTCTCCGACAAAGCCCGATAGACCCGGAAGTCCGAGAGAAGCCAAACCAGCCGCCAGCATGACGCCTGCGATAAATGGCAACGGACGGGCAAGACCGCCGAGCTCTTTCAGATCGGTCGTTTTCGTCCTTTCGTACAAGCTGCCGACAATAAGGAACAACAAAGCTGAGATGAGACCGTGCGATACGAGCTGAAAGACTGCCCCTTGCAACCCCGTCTCGTTAAAAGCCGCAAGCCCCAGCAGCGCGATTCCCATATGACTGATCGAGGAATACGCCAGCACAAGCTTTAGTTCCGTTTGCCTGAAAGCAATGACGGCACCGTACAGCAAATTGATAAGTCCAAGAACGGCCAGCACTGCCGCCCAGCTCTTTGCCTGCTCCGGGAATAGCAAGATGCCGAAACGGATCATCCCGTAAGCGCCCATTTTCAACAAAATGCCGGAGTGGATCATCACGATCGACGGCGGAGCTTCCGCATGCACTTTTAACATCCACGTATGGAACGGAAACAACGGAAGCTTGATCGCAAAAGTCGTCATGAGCAAAATAAACAGCGTCCAGCCCATTGCGTCTGACATTAGAAACGGGTTGACCCCTCCCGTAAGCTCGGGCGATAGGTTCACCCATGCCGAAGGGTCGGCGAGATTTCGCGTTATGTCGCTGTAGCTTCCGCTATAAATAAACGACAGTGCGTCCCCTGACTGCTCGATGCGAAATCCGGCCGTATTTATGAGAATCACGAAAGCGATTAGCATCAATGCCGAGCCAAGACCGTTATAAAGCAGGAACTGATTGGCGGCCCTTTCCCGATTGTAAAAGCCCCATATTCCGATTAAAAAATACATCGCAATGATCGTCAGCTCGAAACCGACGAAAAATAGCATGAGATCTCGGGCTAGAAAAACGGCTAGCATGCCGGTTTCCAATACTAGAAACCATGCATAAAACGCCTTCCATCTCTTTTTGACAAAAACCGAAGCCAGTGCGGCCATCGCCGTAATAAGCGAAGTGAGAAGGACAAGCGCCAGCGACAAACCGTCTATGCCGAGCGCGTATTGCAATATCAGCTTATACTCCGTCGGATTGCTTTGCTGGGCCTCCTTATTTAAAGGCATCTCGACCCAAGTCGCTTGCTCTTCGTAAGACGAATCTCCGTGATGATTCAAAAAATCGGCGTAAAGCCAGCAAGAAAGAACAAGCGGGATAAGCGTCGTCACGACGGCCGCCGTTTGCAGCCAGCGATTTCGTTGTTTGGGCAGCAGCATGACGATCAATAGACCGACAAGCGGCGATAATAATATGATCGATAAAATAGGAAACGCGGAGGGGATCGCCATTTTACCAGAACCTCCTTCCGACGAACGCGACAATCAAAACGATACAACCGATCAACGCAGCAAGGCCATACGTCTGAACCTGTCCGTTGCTCAGCCTGGCGGCAGCGCGACCGGAGGCTCGTACCGCGCCGCCGACAAGCCGTACTGCACCACCTACGACAAACTCGTCAAACACGGCCAGCGAGGAAGCAAGACCACGGAGCGGTTTTACTATGACCAAGCGATAGAACGCGTCGACATAATAGCCGTTCTCCAATAATCGCGGCAGCCAAGCCTCTTTTCTGTTTCCGCTTCCTCTCGCATATAGCCGCCAACCGAAAAACAGCCCGAGCGCTCCCGCTGCGATAGATGCAACAATGATGACCGCATTAACGTGCGCTTCCGCCGTCCCGCCTGCCCCGAGCCATTCGTTCAGCCACCCTTTCCACGGCGTCTCTATAAACCCGGCTAGTACGGACACGGCCGCTAGCGCAACGAGCGGAATCGTCATGCTAATCGGCGCTTTAGGCTTAGGCGAGTCTGCCAACGAAGCACGTGGCTTGCCCAGAAAGACGAGAATATAAAGCCTCGCCATATAGAGCGCTGTGCAGAAAGCAGCCGCCAGCCCGATCGCAAACAGAAGCGGATTGGCCTCCCATGCAGCCGATAAAATAACATCCTTCGACCAGAAGCCCGAGAAAGGCGGTATGCCGGCAAGCGCCAGCGCCCCAATCCCGAACGTCCAGGACGTCAAGCGCATCCTGCCGTGCAGGCCTCCCATTTGGCGAATATCTTGCGTATGTACAGCGTGTATAACAGCTCCCGCTCCCAAGAACAGCAGCGCCTTGAAGAAAGCGTGAGTAAACAGATGGAACAAGCTGCCGGTTACCGAGCCCAGACCGATTGCCATCACCATGTAACCAAGCTGGCTTATCGTAGAGTAAGCGAGTATTCGCTTTATGTCGTGCTGAGCGAGTGCGATTGTAGCAGCAAAGATAGCTGTAAAGCCGCCGACGTACGCGACCGTGTGCATTGCAGTCTCGGATGCGCTAAAAATATCGAAAGTGCGGGCCAGCAGGAAGACGCCAGCCGCCACCATCGTTGCCGCATGAATCAACGCACTGATCGGCGTAGGTCCTTCCATCGCGTCGGGAAGCCATACATGAAGCGGGAATTGACCCGATTTGCCCATCGCGCCCAGAAAGAGAAGAAGCGCGATCAACGTCGTAATGCCAGCAGCCATAGCGCCGGTCTGGCCTTCGTGGAACACATTGTGGATCGTCGTGAAGTCCAGTGCATGCCCTGGCATATACCAGAATAAGAGAAAGATCGCGATCAGCAGGCCAACGTCCCCGATCCGGGTGACGATGAACGCTTTTTTAGCCGCTGCCTTCGCTTCGGGTTTCGCGTACCAGAAACCAATTAAGAGGAAGGAGCATACCCCGACAAGCTCCCAGAACAAGTACAGCGAGAGCATATTGTCGGACAAAACGAGTCCAAGCATGGAAAACGAAAATAAAGAAATATAGCTATAAAATACCGTTATTCTTTCGTCGTTCTTCATATATCCGGCCGAATAGACGTGAACGGCAAAACTGACAGCCGTTACAATAACGAGCATAAGCGTCGTCAGGTTGGTGACCTCGAAGCCTATCCGCAGTGTATAATCGCCGATGGAAATCCATTTAAAGCTGTTGCTGTAATCCACCGCTTCGGCGCTAAGCCGCTCGAACAGCACGAGCAGCGACATGATGAGCGACGCCAGCGAGCCTAGCGAGCCGATCAGCACAGCCGTGTTTCGATAGCTTCGGCCTAACGCAAGAAGCACGAGGAAAGCCGCTAACGGAAAGATCGGAATCAGCCATGCCGATTGGGTGTACATATCCATGTCGCGCTACCTCCTCATTTCATCATATTCGTCCACGTTCACCGTACCTCGCGCGCGGAACAGTGCGATCAGCACGGCAACGCCGACTGCCGCTTCGGCAGCCGCTACTGTAATGGCGAACAGTGAAAACAGCTGTCCTGTCAGCGAGGGGATGACGCCATACTTAGAAAAAGCGATCAAGTTCAAATTGACCGCATTCAGCATAAGCTCGATCGACAGTAATACGACCACTGCATTTCGTTTGACCAACGCCCCATACAAACCAAGGCAAAACAAAATCGCGGCCATCGTCAAATAAGAGGGAAGCATCTTATTTCGCCTCCTTGTCATCTTGATCCGGCACTTGTTCCTCATGCCCTGCAGGGTTCTCGCCTTGGCGGCCTGATGCCCGCTCCGGTTCAGCCGCATCGGACGCTTGAGGCACTTCTTCCGGGACTGCCAGACTATTGCCAGCGGTATGTGCGGAAACCGCCGTTTCGAGTCCCGGCTTGTCGCGACCTTCACTGCGCTTAGCAATTGCGATCGCGCCGATAAAAGCGACAGTTAGCAGAACCGAAAGCAGTTCGAACGGCACCACGTAATCGGTGTACAACAACTTACCGATTTGCATCGTATTGTCGTCTCCGCCTTGGAACGGCTGTGGATCAGGAAACTCGGTCGTCCGAATCGCGAAAAACAACAAGCCAAACAAGGCGAGCGCCGCCACAGCGGCCAGTCCTTCATGGAGCGGTTTGACCTTCTCGTCCTTGCCGTCTTCACGGTGATTGGTCATCATAATCCCGAAAACCATCAAAATTGAGACCGCACCGGCATAGATCAGCACTTGTACGAAGGCGACGAACTCTGCCTCCAACAACACGAACATGCCGGCCAGCCCAAGAAATACACCGGCCATCGACAATACCATATGCACGACCCGCTGAAGACTGATCATCAGTACCGCGCCGCAAATAATAATGGCAGCGAAAAAAAAGAAAGCGACAAACTCGCCGGTAAAATCAATCTTAAACAATTATTTGGCGCCCCCTTTAGCCGGTGCCCCGATGTTATTGTTATCCTTTCGAACGAGCGTATTGTTGTCGGTCAGCCAGCCGGCATCCTTGAATAAATCGTCGCGGCTATATGCCGACAGCTCGAAATGATTCGTCATGACGATCGCCTCGGTCGGACATACCTCTGTACATAGATCGCATAATATACAAATTTCAAAGTTGATATCGAACGTATCGATTACTTTTCCTTTTTTGTCCGGATCGGGATTGGGCTTGCCCGTAAGCGTTATGCAATCGGTCGGACAAATTCTGGCGCATTGATTGCAAACGATGCATAGATCGGGAATGAAATGCTGGATGCCCCGGAAACGGTCCGGCATTTCGAACGGCACATCGGGATAGGAAGTGGTTACTTTTTCCGACGTCAATGATTTGAGCGTAACACCTAAACCACGGAACAGTCCATTCATTTCTGATTCCTCCTAAGAGTTTTACGAAGTAAAACTTACTTCGAAAGCATAAGCTTAAAGTTTTGCGAAGCAAAACTTACTTCGAAAGCATAAGCTTAAATTTTTGTGGGCTCCAATCAGTGCATGACTTGAAGTGAGGGGAAGCGCTGCGGGTCAGAGGGTTCTTCCGATCGCCATTAAAGCCTGATTCCTTTCTTTTATAGTTGTCTGCGGGAGGAATCATGCTTTAAAAGCGACCACTTTCGTTTCTCCAGAATCCCTCTGACCCTCCACTTTTTCTCCTTTCCGCCAAGCACTGATTTAAGTGGAGCCGAAAAATCATATATATTGAAACCACACATCGAATGAGAAGAAACAAATCCGTCGTTATTGAAATCGACGAGTGTTCTTCAACAAATCTGAGTTTTGCAGAGCCAGACTCCTCATTTTACGAATACCTCAAGATAAACGGCCGTCAGAAATACGTTGAGCAGAGACACGGGCAGCAGCACCTTCCAGCCCAGCCCCATGAGCTGATCGACCCTGATGCGCGGGAACGTCGCCCGAATCCAGAACAGAAAGAAAACGATAAACGCGAATTTGAGCATGAACCAAATAATGCCCGGCACAAAATCGAGAAACGGCGCGGGAGCATGCCAGCCGCCTAGAAACAACACCGTCGTCAATGCGGCGATCGCATACACGTACACATATTCGGTGAGCATGAAGAACGCGAAACGGAAGCCGCTGTACTCGACATGATAACCGGCCACTAGTTCCGATTCAGCCTCCGGCAAATCGAAAGGCGTCCGATTCAACTCGGATACCGCCGCGATTATGAACACGACAAAGCCGATAATTTGCGGGAGGAAGTTCCAGTTCCAGAACCATCCGCCATCCTGGGCCGCAACGATGTCGCGCAGGTTGAGACTGCCGCTGAGCAGAATGACGCCGACAACCGAGATGACAAGCGGCACCTCGTAGCTAATCATTTGCGCAGCCGAGCGCATGCCTCCGAGCAGCGCGTATTTATTGTTGGACGCCCATCCGCCAATCACGATCGCAAGCGTCGAAATGCCGGACAAGGCCACGTAATACAACAACCCGACGTTCAGGTCGGCAAAATACAGCTTTTGCGTATAGGGGATTACGGCGAGCACAGTGAATGCCGGTATGTAAGCCAATACGGGAGCGAGAACGAACAGCGCCCGATCAGCCTTCCGCGGAATGGTGTCTTCCTTGATCAGCAGCTTGAAAATATCGGCCACAGTCTGCAGCAGCCCAAGCGGCCCAACCCGGTTAGGCCCTTGACGAAGCTGCATCCATCCAATGACTTTTCGCTCGAAATAAATCGCATAAGTCACGAAGCCCAGCACGATTACGAGAAACAAAACGCCCCATAAAAAAAGGATCAGTGCGTTCCCCCAAGTCATCGGTCCGTTCAGCCAAGCTCCCATCAGCAATCGACCTCCCCGACCACAATATCGACCCCGCCGAGTATCGTAATTAGATTCGTCATCGTTTCTCCGACAAGCAGCTTGGGCAGTATTTGCAAATTGACGAATGAAGGCCTTCGGAATTTAAGCCGGTATGGCTCCGCCTTGCCCTTCGAGACAATATGGCAGCCGATCTCGCCGCGCGGCGACTCAATTCGGACGTACACCTCGCCTGCTGGCGGGCGAATGACGCGCGGCGCTTTGCCCATCGTCTCGCCGCCTTGAGGAAACTGTTCCAACGCCTGCTTCAATATCCGCAAGCTTTGCTGGATCTCCTCCAGCCGAATGCGGTAACGGTCGTAGCAATCGCCGTTTTTTCCCAGCGGGACGTCGAATTCGAACCGGTCATATAAGCTGTATGGCTCGGCCTTCCGCAAGTCCCAATCGACGCCAGTGCAGCGAAGATTTGCGCCTGACAGCCCATAGTCGATCGCCGTCTCCGCATCGTATTGGCCGATTCCTTTTATTCTGGCGAGAAAGATTTCGTTGCCGCTGACCAGTTTGTCGTATTCCTTCAACTTGCTTTCCATATAAGGGATGAACTCTCGTACTTTATCGAGCCAGCCGGGAGGCGCATCCCACTTCACGCCGCCCACCCGCATATAGTTGTAGGTAAGCCGGGCGCCGCACAGCTCGTTAAATAAGTTAATAATCGTTTCTCTGTCGCGAAACGCGTACAGAAACGGACTCATCGCGCCAATATCAAGCAAATAAGTACCCCACCAGACTAGATGGCTCGCCACTCTCTGAAGCTCCATCACGACTAATCGCAAAAACTCCGCCCTTTCGGGCACTTCGAGCCCCATCATCGTCTCTACGGCATGAACGAGCACATAATTGTTTGTCATGGCGGACACATAGTCCATTCGGTCGGTATAAGGAATAATTTGCGTATAATTCAAGTCTTCGGCGAGCTTCTCGGTACCGCGATGCAAGTAGCCCATGACCGGCTTCGCTTCGGTTATCACTTCTCCATCCAGCTTGACGACCAGCCGAAAGACGCCGTGCGTGCTAGGATGCTGGGGTCCGACATTAAGCAGCAGTTCTTCTGTACGAATCACGGCGCAGCTTACACCTCCGAGTCCAACGGTTCGTAATCTTTGCGCAGCGGGTGTCCAACCCAATCGTCGGGCATCATGATGCGGCGCAAATCGGGATGTCCCGTAAACGTAATTCCGAGCAAATCGTATATTTCGCGCTCATTCCAGTTGGCCGTCGACCATACGGATGTGACGGAGTCGAGCGCCGGCGCTTCGCGCTCTACTTTTACTTTGACCGCCAGCTCTTTTCGGCTTGTCAGCGATACTAGATGATAGACGGTTTCCAGATGAGTCTCGTAATCGACGCCGGATACGTTTCGCAAATAATGAAACCCAAACGCTTCATGTCCCTTCAACGCTTTTGCAGTCGACAGCCAAGCATCCTTCTTTATAACCAGCGTTGGCATATGTCCGTTCAGCTCGTTAATATAAGCTTCCTCGACCGCTTCTGAGCCGACAAGCTGTTTCAGGAGCGCAGCCGCAGCTTCCACCTCCGGCTGCTTCGGGGACGGCTCCGGCGGAGCAGCCTGCGCCGCTTCCGCATCCGCCTTCTCCTTCGCCGCCTGCCGTGCTGCGCGCGCTTCTGCCGCCGCTTTCAGCTTCGCTTCGCGCTCCGGGTCGGCTGCGGCTCCTTCTGGCGCGACGCTTCCGACCGCTTCCGCCTTCGCTGCCTGCCGCGCCGCTCGTGCTTCTGCCGCCGCTTTCAGCTTCGCTTCGCGCTCCGAGTCGGCTGCGGTCCCTTCCGGCGCAACGCCTCCGACCGCTTCCGCCTTCGCCGCCTGCCTCGCCGCTCGCGCTTCTGCCGCCGCTTTCAGCTTCGCTTCGCGCTCCGGGTCTGCTGCGGTCCCTTCCAGCGCAACGCCTCCGACCGCTTCCGCCTTTGCTGCCTGCTCTTCCTCTTGCCCTCGTTCTTCTCTCTGCTCTTCCCCCTGCCTCAGATCCTTCTTTTCTTCCTCGCTCATCGCCCAGTCACCCGCTTCCCGGTTTTCGCCTCGTAGCGGATCTTCTCCTGCAGCTTGTTGATGCCGTAGATTAATGCGGCCGGGTTTGGCGGGCAGCCTGGGATGTAGACATCCACCGGTACGATTTGATCAACGCCCTTAATAACGGCGTACGATTTCACGTACGGACCGCCTGCTGTTGCACAGGAGCCCATCGCGATCACCCATTTCGGCTCCGGCATTTGATCGTATAGTCTGCGCAGCAGCGGGCCCATTTTCTTCGTCACCGTGCCCGCTACGATCATAACGTCGGATTGTCTGGGCGACGTACGGAACATGACGCCAAACCGGTCCAAATCGTAATGCGACGCTCCGGTTCCCATCATCTCGATGGCGCAGCAAGCCAGTCCGAACGTCAGCGGCCACAATGAATTGCTTCTCGCCCACGCCTTCAACTGTTCCAGCGTACCCATAAATACGTTCCGTTCCAGCTCGCGGCGTTCCTCCAGCGTAATTGATTCTAAACCGAATTCCATTGCAGCACCTTCTTCTTCCAGGCATATAGAAGACCGATTAGCAGCATGCCGGCAAAAATAAGCATTTCGACCAGCACAAAAAGGCCGAGCTTGTTATACGCAACGGCCCAAGGGTATAAGAAAACGGTTTCCACATCAAAAATGACAAACATCAGCGCGAAAATATAATACCGGATGTTAAAACGAACTTGCCCTTCTCCGACCGGCTCATTGCCGCTCTCGTAGGTTGTCTGCTTCGGGTCGGTCGGTTTGTGCGGCCTGAGCAGCCGGCCGGCGGTCAAAGCCGCGACAGGCAGCAAAATGCCAAGCACAATAAAAATAGCCACAACGACATACTGGTTAACGTAGTGATCCACGCAATCGCCTCCGTCATTTGTGAGGATGGGCTGACCCTTTTGCTTGTTTAATTTTCCTCACAATTATAACAAATGCTTCCACACTCGTCTATGACCAGCCTTCTCCCGCTTGTCCTTGCCAGGCGGGCGATTCGGCCGCTTTTTAGCCTCAGACGGGCACGGCTACTATTAAACCTATTCCAGCCTCCTCTCTGTCATTCCGTTTTACCGCCTGGACGCTAAAAAGAGGAGAAAACGAAGCGCGGCGCCGCCACCCTCGTCTCCTCCCCTCTTCCCAAGCCTCTTCTATAACCACGTCAGCAGCGTTCTACCGCAGCCTGGACTCGGTCAGCTTGAACTGCCCGACCAGCTGTCGCAAAAGCGTCGTAATCGACTCCACGCTCTCCGACGATTGACGCATATTGCCCATCTCGCCGATCAGCTCCTGCACTCTCTTTTCCACGTTGGATGACACTTTGCGGTTTTCCATACTGACGAGCGCGATTTTCTCCATCAGACCAACTACCTCGTCGACGACCTGCGTCTTCCGGCTGTCTCCGCTTTGCGCTGTTCTGAGCGTCTGCGCTGCAGCCGCGACAAGCTGATTGCCTTCCTCGACAACCTTCGTCCCTTCATCCATAGACGAGTAGGCCTGCTTCGCTTCTTCATAAATATGATGCGTTATTCCTTGCACTTCTTCCGCTTGCTTGCGTGTCATATCAGCCAGCTTGCGAATTTCTGAAGCCACGACGGCGAAGCCTTTGCCCTGTTCACCGACGCGCGCCGCTTCGATCGACGCGTTAAGCGCCAGCAAATTCGTTTGCGAAGATATTCCTTCGATCACCTGCAAAACGTCTCTGATTTCGTCTACCGTACTCATGAAATTGCGAATCGTATCGTTCGTCTCGCCGACCTTGAGCGAAATATGATGCATTTTATCGCCAATGCGATCAACCTCCGATTGCGCCACCGAGATTTGCTCCGCCGCTTGGCTCTCCAGCGTCCGCAGCGTATCCCTCATCGTGCCCGCAGCGTCCTTCGCTGTGTCGATATCTTTAAGCTGCAGCAGGATGCTGCCGATCATCTCTCCGACTTGACCGCTCATCCGCTCCGTCGACCTCGCCGTTACCGCTGCCGATTCATTCATATCATTTTGGCTGGCAAGCACGTCCGAGGCAGCCAGCTTCACTTGCAGCATAATGCCTTCAAGAGAATCAATCATATTGTTAATCCATTTCGCAAGTTCTCTCATTTCATCGTTCTCGAACTCGGACGGCGTCAATCGCTGCGTCAAATCGCCTTTACCTTCGGCATTGATTCGAATAAAACGATTGATGCCGTTCAAGCGGCGAACCACCCGATCAGACTCCTTCCGCTGCAAGGGACCGGTCAGCAGAAACCCAAACATCAATACCAAAAGACCGATGGCTCCCCCCAATATCCATGGCGGCAAATAACTGCCCAGCAATCCGACTAAAGCGACAGCCAAGAGCGACTGCAGGACAGTCATGCTAATATGAAGTTTGCTCTGCCTCCAGCTCAGGCTTCGAATGCGGTATACCTCTTCCAAGTCTCCTTCACACATCATTCCCCACACATCAGGGCAGTGCGGCAGTTGGAACGTAACTCCTTTCCCGATAACGGGAATATGGCGGTAATCCGAATAGCCGGGAAATTCTACAAACAAATTACTTCCGTTGCGGATCGTATTCGTTACGCCTGGATGCAGTTCTCCGGTAGCTGGGTCAGTAAACACGATTTCCAGCTCGGTGTGCTCTTTAATCGACACAGTCCCCCAGTCCGTCGTCACACCGTCCTTCAGGTTCTCGCCATGCGTAAATGTTCGGTCTTCAAAACGGCTTCGCGACAACGCCGTTCCGAGAGTAATATGCGTATTCAGTACCGATTTAGCCATAAACAAGTAATTGTCTCCCGAATCGGGATATACATGTCCCGACTCGCGTTGGATCAAATCGCCGAGCACATCGTTAGGCACCCGTCCGCATAAAACGCCTCTATATTCACCGTTGATTACAAGCGGCTGCATGAACATCAGCGTCATTTTATCGTGAAAGGATGACGTTCTCGGCCCAAGCGTCAGCGTAATCGGATCGCCGAACGGCCCGAATAAGCACGGGCGAGGTTTATTATCGTTCCTTACATATTGCAGACCGGCGTATAGCGCGCTTCCTTCGCCGTATACCGTCCCGCAATGTTGAGCGTATGTAGATAAGGTAACACGGCTTTGCGAGTCGATAAGAAAGAGCTCGGTAAAATCATTGCCTCTTAGATGCGTTCTTTCGATGATGCGGGCGATTGCTTGATCTCGTTCTTCCGGTTTGTCCGTGCCGTTGTAGGCTTGGAGAGCAGCGGCCGTCTGTTCAGCCAAACGCCCCATATGTCCCCAATACTCCATAGCCCACGAAGTCAGCAGCTCCTTGCGGGTGTCCGCTATACCTTCAAAAATGTGTTCTGTATCTTCCTTCAGACCTCGGTTCAGCCTCCAGGATATCCAAAGAGGCAGCCCTTTTTTCGCACCCAGCCAATCAAACATCACGCATTCCCCCACATCCGCTATACATCTCTCTATGTCAGATATACTAACATATATTACATGTTAAGATTATCGATTATTTCACAATATTTCAATCGTTTTTTTATAAAAATACTTTAAATGACATAAAAAAATCGACCAATCCGCCTATTGCTTGTAACGGAATGATCGATTTATTCATAAAATTGACTATATGTATCATTTTGGATAGAACAACGACTTGATTGCCCGCCACCCTGTCTTTTGCTTCAGCGCATCGCTTGCCGGCGGTAGGCCAATCTCCTGGCCTCTCAACAGCCTCTTGGCGTTATCCGCATAATAGTCGGCCCACTCTCGGCCAAGCGTTTCAGCAGCCTTCTCGTAAGCCTCCGCTAGACGAAAACCCCGCCAATCGAGATGATGCGCGTCTGAAGCGATAAAATGAATGAGTCCTCTGCCGCACAGCATCCATGCCGATCGCTCAATGCCCCGACCAAAGCCGCCTAGTAAGGAATGACTGGTTACCTGCGCATAAGCCCCCAGCTCGACCAGCTCCTCCAGCCGTTCCGGGTGCCTCACTACCTCGGCATTACGCTCCGGATGCGCAATGACTGCCCGCACCCCCAGCAAGTGCAGCTCATAGACGAACTCCTTCATATCCGTCGGTATTCTTGACGACGGCATTTCAAGCAGCGCATAGCGCTTGCCCGCAAGACCAAGCAAAGAACGGCTGTCCTGCCATTGCTCCAGCAGATCTTGCCGCACATGAATTTCTTGACCGCTATGCACCTTGATCGGAAGCGCTTCTTCGACCAGCTTCAAGTTCATTTCATCAACCAGCGCGGTAACCGCCCCAGCCGGATTCACATAGGTTCCGTCGCCATGGTGTGGAGTGGCAATCAGATCGGTTATGCCTTCGGCTGCAGCGGCTCTGGCAAGGCCCAACGCCTCATCCCAATTGGCCGCTCCATCGTCAATGCCCGGCAGCACATGCGTATGAATATCGATCATGAACCGAATCTCTCCTTCCCACCCGCTTAACAGCAGCAGCATGCTTTCACAATTGCCAATATACCAAAATATAAAGTTCAAGTTATCTATGCCTTCATTGTGAGAGATCGCCACAGCGAAGTCAAACGGACGAACGGCCTAATTTATTAGGCAGAGACTTATCAGAAGACAATAAAAAAGCACCGTTAAGCTCTCAACAGAGAACTTAACGGTGCTTGTTGGCTTTATTTCTGAGAAATGTTGATCCGGTTCATCGCGCGTTGCAGAGAAAGCTCTGCACGGCGATAATCGATCTCGTCGCGTTTTGCGTTGAGGCGCTGTTGGGCGCGCTCCTTCGCAGCTTGCGCGCGAGCCAGATCAATGCCAGTGGCCAATTCTGCGCTTTCAGCGAGGATCACGACTTTGTCCTTGCGGACTTCGATGAAACCGCCGCTTGCAGCGATAACGTCGACCTTACCGTCGCGTTTGATCGTAATCGGTGCAATGCGCAGCGTCGTCACGAGCGGAATGTGGTTCGGCAAAATGCCGAGCGAGCCTTCCGCGCCCGTTACGGTTACCATATTGGCCGTTTCAGCATAAACCTTGCGCTCCGGCGTAACGATTTCAACTAAAAAGGTGCTCATGTGGATTCTCCTCCCCGCTATACAAGCGTTTTGGCTTTCTCCACGGCCTCTTCAATCGTACCTACATACCGGAAAGCTTCTTCCGGAAGGTCGTCATGTTTGCCCTCGAGAATTTCTTTGAAGCTGCGTACCGATTCTTTAACCGGCACGTATTTGCCTGCCAGGCCTGTGAACGGCTCGGCAACGTGGAACGGCTGGGACAAGAACAATTGGATGCGGCGTGCGCGCGAAACAGTCAACTTGTCCTCCTCGCTCAACTCGTCCATACCGAGGATCGCGATAATATCTTGAAGCTCTTTATAGCGTTGCAAAATTTGCTTAACGCCTTGAGCGACATTGTAATGCTCTTCACCCAGAACTTCTGGGTTCAGGATACGGGACGACGACGCGAGCGGATCAACCGCTGGGAAGATACCCATCTCGGAGATTTTACGCTCCAAGTTGGTCGTTGCGTCCAAGTGGGCAAACGTCGTAGCAGGAGCCGGGTCGGTGTAGTCATCGGCAGGTACGTAGATCGCTTGGATCGAAGTAACCGAGCCTTTTTTCGTCGACGTAATACGCTCTTGCAGTTGACCCATTTCAGTTGCCAGCGTTGGCTGGTAACCTACCGCGGAAGGCATACGGCCAAGAAGGGCCGATACCTCGGAGCCTGCTTGCGTGAAACGGAAGATGTTGTCGACGAACAACAGTACGTCGCGGCCTTCTGTGTCACGGAAGTATTCCGCCATT
Source organism: Paenibacillus sp. NPDC058071 (assembly GCF_042885235.1). Lineage (NCBI taxonomy): Bacteria > Bacillati > Bacillota > Bacilli > Caryophanales > Paenibacillaceae > Paenibacillus > Paenibacillus sp. NPDC058071. Next base: position 451,503 of record NZ_JBHVSK010000004.1, on the reverse strand, counting down.
GTCAAGCCAGTCAAAGCAACGCGTTGACGCGCGCCTGGAGGCTCGTTCATTTGGCCGAATACCATCGCTGTTTTGCTCAGTACGCCGGAGTCTTTCATCTCGTGGTACAAGTCGTTGCCCTCACGGGTACGCTCGCCTACGCCGGCGAATACGGAAATACCGCCGTGCTCCTGTGCGATGTTGTTGATCAGCTCTTGGATCGTAACCGTTTTACCTACGCCCGCGCCGCCGAACAGGCCGATTTTACCGCCTTTCGCGTAAGGAGCAAGCAAGTCGATTACTTTGATGCCTGTTTCGAGAATTTCCGATTGCGTGGACAATTCGTCGAATGCCGGAGCCGGACGGTGAATCGGCAAATTAACTTCCGATTTTGCGTCGCCAGCTTGGTCAATCGGCTCGCCCAATACGTTGAATACACGACCCAACGTAGGTGCGCCAACTGGAATAGTAATAGGTGCGCCTGTGTCAATCGCGTCCATGCCGCGAACGAGACCGTCAGTCGTGCTCATCGCTACGGCACGAACCAGATTGTCTCCCAGATGAAGAGCTACTTCAAGCGTCAGATCGATTGGTACGCCGCCTGCTTCACCCTTCTCCTTGATTTTGACAGCGTTCAAAATTTCCGGCAGGTTGCCGCGTTCGAACTCTAAGTCGACGACCGGACCCATGACGGATACAACGCGTCCTTTTTTCATGGTTTTCCCTCCTGGTTCCTTATTCCCGCATGCCGGCCGGCTCCCCTTGCGGCGGAGCGCCGGCTTATGCGGACTAGTCTTACGATTGTGCGTTAGCTCCCGCAACGATCTCGGAAATTTCCTGCGTAATCGCCGCTTGACGAGCTCGGTTATAAGTCAGCGTCAGCTGGTTAATCATTTTGTTAGCGTTCTTCGTCGCGCTGCCCATAGCGGTCATCCGCGCGCCGAACTCGCTCGCTTTTCCGTCCAGTACCGCGCTGTAAATAAGCGTTTCCGCATATTTCGGCAGCAGCACTTCAAGCACGCCTTCCGGCGACGGCTCGTACTCGTATGCCGTTACCGCCGTGTTGCTCGTTACATCGTCGAGCGGCAGCAGACGCGTTTCGGTTGGAATTTGCGTGATGGCATTGACGAATTGATTATAGAACAAGTACAACTCATCATACGTTCCTTCCGCAAAGTTTTTCACTGCGGAGAAGGATACCGATTTAATATCGGCAAACGTTGGGGAATCGGAAAGACCGATAACCTCTTCCGTGATCGGCATATTGCGGCGGCGGAAATACTCCGCGCCTTTGCGGCCGATAACGAACAACGTGTATTCGTCGGCCGACTTGTGCTTCTCGCGAATCGTTTGCGTCACTTTGCGAAGAATGTTCGAGTTGTAGCCGCCTGCAAGACCGCGGTCGGACGTAATAACGAGGTAACCCGTTTTTTTGACCGGACGCGATTCCAGCATCGGATGCTTCACATCCTTAGTGCCGGCTGCGATGCTCGCAACAACTTCTTTCAGCTTATCCGCGTAAGGACGGGATGCAACGGCTGCTTCCTGTGCTCTTCTCAGCTTGGAAGCGGCGACCATCTCCATCGCTTTCGTGATTTGCTTCATATTTTGTTTACTTTTAATCTCGCGTTTTATCTCGCGCATGCTTGTAGCCATTTCTTTTCACCCGCCTTTATTGCCCGGTCCCCGCGAAACGCGCATGACCTAAGCCTGGTGTTGAGTATGGAACCTACGCCCGTACAATGCAGGACGGGCGTCAGGAGTAATCTCTTTTAAGCTTGCGATACAGCAAAGCTTTTCTTGAATTTGTTCAGAGCTTCCACAAGCGCTTTTTCCGTGTCCGCAACCATTTCCTTCTTCGCGCGAATCGATTCGCCGATTTCAGGCTGGCTAGCGTCGAGGAACGCATGGAATTCTTTTTCGAAGCGAAGAACGTCCCCAACAGGGATATCGTCCAGATGGCCTTTAACAGCCGAGTAGATCGAGATAACTTGCTTCTCAACCGGCATTGGCTGGTTAACGCCTTGCTTCAAGATTTCCATCGTGCGCGCGCCGCGGTTCAGACGAGCTTGCGTCGATTTATCGAGATCGGAGCCAAACTGCGAGAACGCTTGAAGCTCGCGGTATGCCGCAAGGTCCAGACGGAGCGTACCGGCAACCTTTTTCATCGCTTTAATTTGTGCGGAACCGCCTACGCGGGATACCGAAATACCGACGTTAACCGCCGGACGTTGGCCGGAGTAGAACAGATCGGATTCCAGGAAGATTTGTCCGTCCGTAATCGAGATTACGTTCGTCGGAATGTAAGCCGATACGTCGGATGCTTGCGTTTCGATGAACGGCAAAGCGGTCAAGGAACCGCCGCCCAGCTCGTCGCTGAGTTTAGCCGCGCGCTCAAGCAAGCGGGAGTGGATGTAGAATACGTCGCCCGGATAAGCTTCCCGGCCTGGAGGACGGCGAAGCAACAAGGACAATTCGCGGTATGCTGCCGCTTGTTTCGACAAGTCATCGTAAATAACGAGAACATGCTCGCCTTTGTACATGAAATATTCGCCCATCGAGCAGCCTGCATAAGGAGCCAGGTACAAGAGCGGAGCTGGATCGGACGCGCCTGCCGTAACGACGATGGTGTATTCCAGCGCGCCGTGCTTGCGAAGCGTTTCCACTACGCCGGCTACGGTCGATTGCTTCTGACCGATCGCAACGTAGATACATTTCACGCCGTTGCCTTTTTGGTTGATGATCGCGTCGATTGCGATCGACGTTTTACCCGTTTGACGGTCACCGATGATCAGCTCGCGTTGGCCGCGGCCGATTGGCACCATCGCGTCAATCGCTTTAATACCCGTTTGCATTGGCTCATGAACCGATTTACGGTCGATAACGCCTGGAGCCGGGGATTCGATTGGACGCGTCTGCTTCGTATTGATCGGACCTTTGCCGTCAAGCGGCTGGCCGAGCGGGTTAACGACGCGGCCCAGCAGCTCTTCGCCAACTGGTACGTCCATGATGCGGCCCGTACGTTTTACTTGGTCGCCTTCTTTAATGTCCTTGTAAGGACCCAGGATAACGACACCAACGTTGCTTTCCTCCAAATTAAGCGCCATACCTACAACGCCATTTGCGAATTCGAGCAACTCGCCTTGCATCGCATTCTCCAAACCGTGAACGCGGGCGATACCGTCACCGACATTGATTACGGTGCCGACGTCTACGACTTGAATTTCGGATTTATATTGTTCGATCTGTTGTTTAATCAGCGTGCTGATTTCATCAGGTCTGATACTCAATTCGTTCACCCCTATCTACCGTACATTAGTTTTTAAACGCTTTTTGTAAACGATCCAGCTTACCGGACAGGCTGCCGTCGTAAAGACGGTCGCCGATGCGGACTTGTACGCCGCCGAGCAATTCCGGCTCGACAACTTGCTGAGCGATAATTTTTTTGCCGGAAATTTGGCTAAACTGCGCCACCACTTCAGCAAATTCGCTGACTGTGAGCTGCGAAGCCGAATATATCGTTGCGTGAGCTTGGCCGAGGGCTTCTCCCGCAATTTTCGTATAAGCGATGTAAATGCTTCCAATCGCATCTTGGCGTCCGCGAGCGACGAGCAACTCAAGCGTATTCAATACAATAGAGGACACGCGATCGCTGTACGCCTCTTTGAGCACGGCTACTTTCTTCGCCGGATCAATGCTCGGGAACGATAAAAATTTGCTGAAATTCTCGTCGGCTTCAAGCGTCTGGACGATCAGCTTAAGCTGCTCCTCCACTTCGGCTACGATGCCGTCTTGCTGAGCGAGGTCGAACAGTGCTTTGGCGTAGCGCTTCGCTACGACGATGTCCCGGCTCATTTGCTGCCAACTTCTTTCAGGTATTGATTAACCAGCTGCTCTTGCGATTTCTCGTCGATTTGCTTCTCGATGATCTTCGAAGCGATTTTAACGGAAATGCCGCCAACTTCAGTGCGAAGAGCCGTGATTGCTTTGTTTTTCTCGCTCTCGATATCTTTCAGCGCGTCGTCCTTCACGCGGCCTGCTTCCGCTTTTGCCGCTTGAACGATTTCGTCCGCCGTTTTCGTGCTTGTATTTCTTGCTTGCTCGATGATCTCGTAAGCTTCTTTGCGCGCTTGCTCAAGCGCCGCTTTCTGCTCAGCCATGTTCGCTTCTGCTGCTTTACGGCTTGATTCAGCCGTATTCATTTGTTCAAGCACAAGCTGTCTGCGCTTTTCCATGATAGCGAACAATGGACCGAATGCCCATTTATTCAAACCCCAGTATAAAAGCAGGAATGAAAGGATCGTAATAACGGTTGATGACCATACAAAATCCAAATTTGACACTCCTTTCCATGCACATAGATCCTTTTAATCAAAATAAAGGCGAAGAGGGCTAGGCCTTCCCCGCCATTCATCTATAGTACCTATTAGCTGAAGAACGCCAGGAAGCCGATAACTACGCCAATGATAGGTACTACTTCTACGATACCAGCGCCGATGAACATAGTAGTTTGAAGAGCCGCTTTTTGCTCTGGTTGACGAGCGATGCCCTCAACAGTTTTACTTACGATCATACCGTTACCAATACCAGCGCCGATCGCGCCCAAGCCTACTGCAATTGCTGCTGCTAATACTGTCATTTAAAAATCCTCCTCGATATTTATCATTCTTTGAATCTTGTACTCATTATTAAACTTCACCGCCGGCTAATGAAAGACAGCCTAAGCGAAGGATAACGCACCGACATTAATGTTCTTCATCATGGACAGTTGCCTGCGAGATATAAACCATGGTCAGAACGGTAAACAGGAACGCCTGGATGGCGCCGATGAAAATACTGAAGCCTTGCCATGCAACCATGAATGGTATGCCTGCGAAACCTAGCATCAGAATCGTCGAGATCAGTACCTCGCCCGCGTAAATGTTGGCGAATAGACGAAGCGCCAGCGTAACCGGTTTGGCGATTGTCTCGATCAGGTTGACCGGGAAGAATACCGGATAAGGATGTAAATAATGCTTCAGATAATGCTTGCGATTCAGTCTCATGCCCAGGAAGTGCACGAGTACGAATACGATGATCGCCAGCCCCGCCGTTACAGAAAGATCGGCCGTCGGCGATTTCCACCATGCGACGTGAGCCGCACCGCCGTGTGCGTCGAGATACTCTTGCGTAATGCCGATACCCGGCATTGCGTGATGAATATCGGTTATAACAAGCAGCGGCAGACCGAGCAGGTTGGAAATGAAGATAAACATAATCAGCGTCATACCGAGCGACAGATAATGTTTAACTTTCTCAACCGGCATCGAGCTTGCAATGGTAGAATGCATGAAATCGAGCGCCCACTCCATGAAGTTCTGGACTTTGGACGGATTCTCTACCGAAAGCTTGCGCGTTGCCAAGCGGGCTACCAGAACCGTGATGGCAATCGATACGAAAATCGTAATGATCGCGGCAAGATCAAAGCTTATGCCATTCCACTCCGCAATAGGAAACAAATGCATTGAACTATTTCACCCCTTTCCGCTATTATCTTCTTTTACATTGTGAATAATACCTGATACTAAGATCACAAACGGCATGACCATACTGCCGATTAAAGCAGCTGGCATATTTAGAATTTCCGGATAGCGGTATGCGAACATCGCCACCATCAGAACCGTTGCAATGCGACTGCCGAAGCCTAATCCGCGGCGCTTTGCGCCTTCCTCCGTCGCAGCCTGCGCAAGCATGCCTACTCTTCGTTGCAAAAAGAAAGCGTTTAACGCACTCGCCGCAAAGCCTACAACCAAGCCTAGCATGACCGGCCTCCACGTTGGCAACAGAGCCCATAAAACGAGACTCGCCGCCGCCATGACAAGCATAATCCGCACAGCTAAGCTCATTATCCTATCCATCAGTTTCCTCCATAACCTTCTTAACAACCAGAATGGCTGAGAGAATTCCGACAGCCAGACCAACTAGTATGCCCCCGACCGTCCAACTCCGTCCGTCGCCGAAGCGTCCGTCCAGAGAGGAACCGATCCAATAGCCTAAAAAGATACATACGGCAACTTGCAAGCCGAGCGCTCCGACAAGGCCGGCAGCGAACAGCGGGTTGTCCTTTCTGCTCTTTTTATCCATGATCATACCCCTGTCAATCCTCATATATTTTATCGAAGCGCTTAAAGGTTTGTCAATTGATATAACTGCAAACTTTTAGTGACGAAACCGTCAAAAGCCTTGATAAATCAAGGTTTTACCATAGGCAAAACCGTACAGTACCACTGTATGCTGTATATAAGGCCTGCTTACATTTAAAGCGATGTCATTTATGAACTTTGTGTGAACGGATCGGGACGTTGCGATTTCTTCCCAAAATGATGCAAAATCGCTTCTACAATGCGCACCGAAGCTTGTCCGTCGCCATATGGATTAGCCGCTTTGCTCATCCGGTCATAGAGCGTGACGTCGTTCAAAAGCGCCTTCGCTCGGCTGTACACCGTCTCCTCGTCCGTTCCGACCAATTCAAGCGTTCCGGCGTCGATGCCTTCCGGACGTTCCGTCGTATCGCGCAGCACCAGCGTAGGCACGCCGAACGAAGGAGCCTCTTCTTGCAAACCTCCGGAATCGGTCATAATCATATAAGCGTGCGGATAGAAATTATGGAATTCGAACACATCGAGCGGTTCAATCAATTGAATGCGCGGATGTCCGCCCAGAATCTCATTGGCCGGTTCCCGAACAGCAGGATTCGGATGAACCGCATATACGATAGCCACATCTTCATGCTCGTCTGCAATTCGCTTTACTGCACGGAAAATGTTGCGATGAGGCTCGCCAAGCGCTTCGCGGCGATGCGCCGTCATCAGGATCATCCGCTTGCCTTTAGCCCATTCAATAACCGAATGGGAGAAGCTCGGATCAACCGTGTACTGGAATACATCGGTTGCCGTATTACCGGTTACATAAATCGTTTGTTCCGATTTGTTCTCTTTGCGCAAATTGTTCGCGGACCATTCCGTCGGCGCAAAGTGAACATCGGATAAAACGCCGGCCAACTGCCGGTTCATTTCTTCCGGGTACGGGGAAAGCTTGTTCCAAGTACGTAAGCCGGCTTCCACATGCCCGACCTTAATCTGCTTCAGGAAAGCGGCATAGCTTGCTAGAAACGTCGTTTGCGTATCGCCGTGCACGAGCACGATATCGGGCTTCGCCTCGGCAAGCACCGGGTCTAGCCCTTCCAATACGCGCACTGTCGTCTCCGTCAGCGTCTGACGGTCTTTCATCACGTTCAGATCGTAATCGGGCTGGATTTCGAAAAACTCCAGCACCTGATCGAGAATTTGCCGATGCTGGGCGGTTACGCATACGATCGAATCGATCTGATCGGCATGCCTGTTCAGCTCCAACACTAACGGCGCCATCTTAACCGCCTCCGGACGCGTGCCGAAGATGGTCATTACCTTCAGTTTAGACAAAACCTTTCACTCCTATAATGAATTGGCAGGTTAATTGGTGCCGAACATGCGGTCGCCTGCGTCGCCGAGACCTGGAACGATATAACCCTTTTCATTCAGACGCTCGTCCAACGCAGCCAAGTAAATCTCGACGTCGGGATGAGCTTCTTGAACGGCTTTTACGCCTTCTGGAGCGGCAATCAGGCACATCAGCTTGATATGCTCGCAATCGCGTTTTTTCAGCGCGTCGATCGCAGCAATGGCCGATCCGCCCGTCGCAAGCATCGGATCGATGACAATAAGCAGGCGGTTAGGCGCGTCCGTTGGCAAGTTGATGTAGTACTCGGTCGGCTTCAACGTCTCATGATCGCGGAACAGTCCGATATGACCGACCTTTGCAGCCGGAACGAGCTTCAGAATGCCTTCAACCATACCAAGCCCAGCGCGCAAAATCGGCACCAGCCCAAGCATGCGGCCGGATACGACTTTAGCGTCAGTCTCAGCGACTGGCGTTTGCACTTTGATCGTATCTAACGGAATATTTCTTGTAATCTCATACGCCATTAATGTCGCGACTTCATCGACCAGTTCACGAAAATCTTTCGTGTTCGTTTCTTTATTACGAATAAATGTCAGTTTGTGCTGGATCAACGGATGGTCGCAGATGACCAATTTACTCATGAAAGCTTAATTCCTCCTGTGTGTTGCCTGTTTTCTTATTTGGGCATAATCCCGTTTATTATATCACTGTAAACAGCGCCTTGCATCAAGCATTTAAACCCTGCGGCAATTCGGCAAAATGAAAGAACTGCCGCCGCACCTTTGGCCGCCAAGCCTCGCTGGGCTTCAGCCGTCGCTATTCGCCGCCTCCGCCGCAGCCGCCCCCGCAGGACGAGCCGCCGCCATCACTTCCGGAGCCGCTATCATGCCCGCCGCCTCCATCGTGTGAAGAGTGATCCGAGGTTCCGCCGCAGACGGACACCGGATAGCCACTGCCGTTCGCTTCGCGCTGCTCTTCGGTCTGGATCCCGTCCATCGCGTTATCGAACTGATCCTGCGACATGAAAGAATTCGTCAGCAAAGCTGCCGTCAATACACCCGTCATGCCAATCGCCGGATCATATCCCCAGCGGTCTGCTCCCGGCTCTTGATACGCCGCATTTCCGGCTTTCGGGGACAACTGCGACTTGGCGCGGCCAATCAAATAGTCAGCAACGTCGCGTAAATCCGCGAACTGTTCAGCGGCTTTCCGGTTAAACAAATCCGTGCGCAGTTGATCGGCATCGCCTGTCGTCAACCGTTCAAGCCTCGCTCCGTCCATTCTCGTCCTGTAAAAGGCGCCCCATATTCGGCCGCTGGCCGGTGTTTGCACAAACAACTCGCCATATACCCAATCGAACCATGCCCGTTCGCCCGGTTCTGGGCTCTCGTCTTGCCCGTGAGGGGCATGATGGATCTGATCCCCGCAAAAGCGGATGCAGGACTGTTCATATTCTCTCGTAAACAACAGCAGCTCATGCCACACCGCGTCAGCTTGACGGCTGTACATTGGCACTCCCTTTAGTATGCCGCACATTAGAAAAAAACGTTTTAGCTCGAACCAAGTCCAATTCCATTCCGCGTCCGTCATATGCGGCCGTTCGCTCAGCAAGCGTTGCTTCACTTTGTTCTCCAATTCATAGCCAAAGCTGGCTTCTAACCGTTCGGCGGCCGAGCGCGCAGGATGCCCTTCCGGTACACCGAGCGCCTGAGGCGGCGCATCTTGAGACCAGCCGCGAGAAGACTGGAATCTTCCCGATTGGCCTGTGCGGCGTCCAGCGGCAACCGAGATCGCAATTACAATAATAGCAATAGCGACAAAGACAACTAAAATCGTCATCGCGTATTCCTCCCCATTTTCTTGTCATATAGTTCCATCTTAACATGATGGGGGGATGGAAGGGGAAGCATTTTACATCGACAGAATCGGATGCTTACCCGAAAGCGGCAAGGCCAGCGCTTATGCAAAAAGCCGCACCGCCTTTTCCCGCAAAGGGACCGGCAGCGCGGCTCCAGCTATAACGTGCATGCGTAAGTCGATTAAACCTCCGCGTAATGGCAGGAAGCGAAGTGGCCCTTCCTGATTTCCAACAGAGCCGGTTCAACCGTTTTGCATTTTTCCGTCGCGATCGGACAGCGCGTGTGGAACTGACAGCCGCTCGGCGGGTTGATCGGACTTGGCAGATCGCCCGTAAGAACGATCCGCTCGCGAGTCTCCTCTACTTCTGGATCAGGGATCGGTATAGCCGACAACAGAGCGCGCGTATACGGATGCGCCGGACTGTTGTACAGCTCGCTGCTTTCCGCGAACTCGACAATTTTGCCAAGATACATAACGGCAACGCGATCACTTATATGCTTAACCATCGACAGGTCATGCGCGATGAACAAGTAAGTCAGACCCATTTTGCGCTGCAAATCCTGCAGCAGATTGACGACCTGCGCCTGGATGGATACGTCCAGCGCCGAGATCGGTTCGTCGGCAATAATGAACTTCGGATCGACTGCGAGTGCGCGGGCGATACCGATCCGTTGACGCTGGCCGCCCGAGAATTCGTGCGGATAGCGGGTCGCGTGATCGGGGTTCAAACCTACCAGATCAAGCAGCCCCTCTACCTTGCGCTTGCGTTCGGTGCGGCTGCCCGCCAAATTATGAATATCGAGCGCCTCTCCGATTACGTCTGTAATCGTCATTCTCGGATTCAACGACGCGTACGGATCTTGGAAAATCATCTGCATATTGCGGCGCAAAGCTTTCAGCTTGGCGCCTTTCATTTTGTAGATGTCTTCTCCTTCGAACGTAACGCCTCCGCTCGTCGGCTCGTATAAGCGAAGAATCGTGCGTCCAGCTGTCGACTTCCCGCAGCCGGATTCGCCTACGACGCCGACGGTTTCGCCCTTCATGATCGAAAAGTCGATATCGTTGACCGCTTTCAGTACATTGCCCCCGCCTAAATTAAAAAACTTGCGAAGGTGATTTACTTGAACCAACGGCTCGCTCATACGGACACCTCCCGTTTCGTCGCATACGGGTGTGCCATCCAGCACGCCGATTTATGCGATTCGTTGCCGTCCACCGCTAGCAGCTCTGGGTCGTTGTCGACACAGACGCGCATCGCTTCGTCGCAACGGGCGCAGAAGCTGCAGCCAGCCGGAGGCTTAATCAAATCCGGCGGCATGCCGTAAATCGGAATAAGCGGCTCGTCCTTCTTCTGGTCGAGACGAGGCACCGAGCGCAGCAAGCCCTTTGTATACGGATGCTTCGGATTTTTGAAAATTTCCCACTTCGTGCCGGTCTCTACAACTTTGCCGGCATACATAACGATTACCCGGTCGCAAACGTCAGCAACAACGCCGAGGTCATGCGTAATCAGAATAATCGAAGTGCCCAGCTTCTGCTGCAGGTCCTTCATGACGCGAAGGATTTGCGCTTGAATCGTTACGTCAAGCGCCGTTGTCGGTTCGTCAGCAATCAACAGAGAAGGATTGCAGGCGAGCGCAATCGCGATCATGGCGCGCTGACGCATACCGCCGGAAAATTCATGCGGATATTGTTTGAACCGCGCTTGCGGATTCGGAATACCGACCAAATCGAGCATTTCGATCGCTCTTGCGTGAGCTTTCTCCTTGCTCATGCCCTGATGCTTGATCAGCCCTTCCGTAATTTGACGGCCGATCGTCAGTGTCGGGTTCAACGAGGTCATCGGATCTTGGAAAATCATCCCCATTTCCTTGCCTCGAATATCCTCCATCTGCTTCATCGATTTATCCAAAATTTGTTCGCCTTTGAACAAGATCGAACCGGTCGTAATGGCCGGAGGGGACGGAATTAGACGCATCAGCGACTGAGCGGTAACGCTTTTGCCGCAGCCGGATTCGCCTACGATCGCTACCGCCTCTCCTTTATTAACATGAAAGTTGACGCCGCGAACCGCTTGCACGGTGCCGCCGCGAACTTTGAAATTGACTTTGAGGTCTTTCACTTCAAGCAAACGTTCCATTCGTCGCACCTCCTACTACTTCTTCATTTTCGGATCGAGCGCGTCGCGCAGACCGTCACCAAAAATATTAAAGCAAAGCATCGTCAAGCTGATCAGTACGGCCGGGAAAATCATTCTCCACGGATAGACTGTCATCGCTTTTAACGCGTCATTGATGAGTGTACCAAGCGAAGCAGCCGGCGATTGCACGCCAAGGCCGAGGAAGCTGAGGAACGCCTCCGCGAAAATCGCGCTCGGAACGGTCATCGTGATCGTCACGATGATAGCGCCCATTGCATTCGGCACCAAATGCTTGAACATGATGCGTGCGGGACTTGCCCCAAGGGAACGGGCAGCAAGCACATATTCCTGGTTTTTCAGCTGCATGATTTGGCCGCGGACAATCCACGCCATATTAATCCATCCGGTTATGCTCAATGCCAAAATGATCGTGAACATACTCGGTTCCAATACAACAATGAGCAAGATGACCACCAGCAAGCTCGGAATCGAATACAAAATCTCGCAAAATCGATTCAGTATTTCGTCCACACGGCCGCCATAGTAACCCATAATGCCGCCAATAATGACGCCGATGATCAAATCAACCAAAGCGGCGTAAATGCCGACCTGCAGCGAGATGCCAGCGCCCATCCACGTTCTGGCGAACATGTCACGTCCGAGCGCGTCGGTGCCGAACCAATGCTCCGCCGATGGCGGCTGGTTGATCGCATTGTAATCATTGGTCGAGTAGTCGTGAGGCGTCAGCCATTGACCAATGATCGCCATAATAATAATTAAGACAAGTATGCCGAGGCTGACCATCGACATTTTGCTCGAACGCAGACGGATCCACGCGTCTTTCCAAGCCGATATACTTTCTCGGACAACCGTCTCTGGAACCTTCTCTTCTTTGCTCAGCTTGGCGAAATCGCCCTTCTGCAGCGTTTGCTCTGCCACTTCGGTCAGCCTCCTTTCCTGCTCAATTTAATACGCGGATCGACGAAGCCGTACGCGATATCGGTCAAAAATCTCGCGACCATCAAAATGACCGCATAGAACAACGTAACGCCCATAATAAGCGTATAGTCGCGATTCGTGATACTGTTGACAAAGTCTTTGCCCAACCCGCCAATACCGAAGATTTGCTCGATAATGACAGAACCGGTAATGATGTTCGCCGTCATTGGACCGACGTAGGTTACAACCGGCAGAATCGCGTTGCGCAGCGCATGCCGTACGAGAATGACGCGTCCGGAAAGACCTTTCGCCCGAGCCGTCTTGATGTAATCGGCCGTAAGCACCTCCAGCATGCTCGACCTTGTCAGCCGTGCGATGAACGCGGCGGGAAGGAAGCTTAAAGCAAGCACCGGCAGCACGAAATCACTCGGTTGTTTAAGGCCGGCTACGCTGAACCATCCCAGCTTTTCGCCTAATATGAACTGCAAGCCGGTCGCGACGACGAAGTTCGGGATCGAGACGCCGAGAACCGCTATGAAGATTGTGAAGCCGTCAAGAAACTTACGGTGGTTGAGCGCCGCAATCAGACCGAGTACAAGACCGGCGGCTATTGCCAATATAATTGCGAACACGCCGAGTTGAAGCGAGTAGACGAACCCGTTCTTGATGACATCGACAACGGAAGTATATTGCTGCTTCATCGACAAGCCCAAGTCGAAATGGAGCAAGTTATTCATGTAGCGTAAGTACTGCTCGAACAGCGGGTCATTCAAACCGTACTGCTCGTTAAGCCTTTCCTGGATCGCGGGCGGGACGTTTTTCTCCGATTGAAACGGATTGCCCGGTATCGCTTTCATGAGAAAGAAAGTGGCCGAAGCCAGCACAAGAATCGACACGATCATGAACAGCAGCTTTTGAAGAACATAGCGAACCAATCTTAATGGCACCCCCTCGGGTTGAATAATTTAGCTCTGCAAGCCATTTTTAACGGAAAAGGGATATATGCAGTCAAAGCTGCATATATCCCGCAAACCATGGCGCATTAATTATTCCGCTGCACCTTCAATGTAACCGCGGTTATAATCGACGTCTCCTTTGTAGTCCATGAAGACACCTTTAACGCCCGGCTTAACCATAAACACGCTGCTGTAGTAGTACAGCGGCATAATCGCACGGGAATCGATCAGCAATTTTTCGGCACTCGCCATTGCTTCCATACGCACGGATTGATCGTCAGTGCTGTACGCTTTCTTCACGAGAGCGTCGTATTCCGGCGATTTGAAGCCAGTGTTGTTGTTGCCGCTGTTCGAAGTGAACAGGTCGATAAACGTCATTGGATCGTTGTAGTCAGCGCCGTTGCCGCCGCGAGCGACGGAGAAGTTCAGACGGTTGCGGTTATCGATGAACACGCCCCACTCTTGGTTCTCGATGCTGGTTTCAACGCCAAGGTTGACTTTCCACATGTTTGCGATCGCTTCAGCGATTTTTTGGTGTCTTTCGTTCGTGTTGTAAGCTACTTTGATTGCAGGCATTTTATCAAGTCCAAGTTCTTTAAGACCTTCAGCCAGCAATTTTTTCGCTTCTTCGATATCTTCTTTGAAGTAGTCGTCTTTTACTTCTTTACGGTACTCGTCTTTCTCGCCTTTGATGCCTGGAGGAACGAGACCATAGGCAGGCTGTTCGCCGCCGAGAGCGATTTTTTCCGTAATGTCCTGACGGCTTACAGCCATCGAGAGCGCTTGACGGATTTTTTCATTCGTGAACGGCTCTTGCGTCGTGTTGAACATGTAGTAGTAAATGCTCGCCGTACCTTGGACGTGGAATTCGTCCGCATTGCTTTTCTTCAAGCTTTCGTATTGCTCAGTAGGGATCAGACCCGTAGGCATGCCCGCATAGTCAAGCTCGTTGGTTTTGTACATGCTAAGCTCCGTGCCGGAGTCATTAACCATCGTGAAGTAAACTTTGCTCAGTTTCACTTCGTCTTTGGCATAGTAGTTTTCGTTAGGAACGAGCGTAATAGAAGTGTTTTTCTTCCATTCCGTCATTTTGAACGAACCGTTTGTAATGATCGTGGAAGCGTCAGTTGCCCAAGCTTCGTTATCCTTCACCGATTGGTGAACCGGGAAGAAGATCGAGAACGACATCAGGCTCAAGAAGTAAGGAGTCGGAGCGTTCAGCGTCACTTCCAGCGTATGCTCATCAACCGCTTTCACCGCTACGTCGTCAGCTGTTGCGCCAGCTTCGCCCATGTTGTATTTCTCAGCGTTTTTGATGTAGTAGAGCTGGTAAGCGTAAGCCGCCACTTCCGGCTTCAGGTTCGGATCGAGCGCGCGTTTCCAAGCAAATTCGAAATCGCCGGCTGTTACCGGGTCGCCATTGCTCCATTTTGCGTCGTCGCGAAGCGTAAATGTATATGTCAGACCGTCGTCAGAGATTTTCCATTCTTTTGCGATACCAGCAACGTCGTTGCCGTGTTCATCCTTGCGCAGCAAGCCTTCGTAAATTCCGTTCAAAACGGTTGCCGAGACTTGGTCTTGCACTTGCGCCGGGTCAAGCGTTGGCGGTTGCGAAGCCAGATTCATGCGGAACTCGCTCTTTTTCGCGCCTGCAGCACCGTTGTTTCCGCCGGAGTTGCCGGACTCATTCTTCGGCGTGCAGCCTACCGCAACAAGCGCTAAAGCAAGAAGTACTGAAACGAAAGTAAAGCCATATTTCTTCTTGTTCACCTTAAGTATCCTCCCCTGTTGTCAGTTCATAAAATAGTCATAATTTACCATTAATAACATAGAAATAATTACCAATCCGTTTAAATTTTTAGAAAATTCAAATTCTGAAAACGGATTCAGACTATATTCGAATTATTAATCGTAAATATCACTATTTTAGTAACGATAAACAATATACAATTTTATTGACTTCGTTGTCAATTCCACATATTTGCACTTTCCCTTGCTTCCCGCTAAGCGTAGGTATAGCATGCTGCAACAGCTTTTTGTTCATGCATCTTTCTCCGTTCATTCCTCGATTTGCCTTATTTAATGCGGAATTTCCGATCCTAATTCTGTGATTAGCGAGAACGAAGTCTCGAACTCGATCACCGCGCTCAGCTATTTCAGAAAACACAAAAAACCGGCCCGGGGTTGCCCCGGGCCGGTTATCAAAAAGCCGATTAGTATTTCAGGTTTGGATAAAGCGGGTATTGAGCAGTCAGATCGCGAACGATTCCGCGCGCTTTCGTCAGCGTCGCTTCGTCTTCCGGATTTTTCAGCGTCAAGGCAATCACTTCGCCGATTGTTTTCATCGCTTTTTCATCCATGCCGCGGGAAGTCGCCGCTGGCGTACCGAGACGGATGCCGCTAGTTACAAACGGGCTGGTTGGATCGAACGGAATCGCATTTTTGTTCGCCGTAATGCCGATGGAATCAAGGACATGCTCAGCCGTTCTGCCTGTAATGTTCAAGCTGCGAGTATCGATCAGCATCAAGTGGTTGTCCGTTCCGCCGGAAACGATATTGATGCCTTCGGCAGTCAGCGTATCGGCCAATACTTTTGCGTTGTTGATCACTTGTTGTGCATACTGCTTCCAAGAAGGCTGAAGCACTTCACCGAATGCAACGGCTTTAGCCGCGATAACATTCATCAGAGGACCGCCTTGCGTACCTGGGAATACAGCTTTGTCGATAGCAGCCGCCCATGGTTTACGGCAAAGAATCAAGCCGCCGCGAGGGCCGCGAAGCGTTTTGTGCGTCGTAGTCGTTACGAAGTGCGCATGAGGCACTGGGTTCGGATGCAGACCTGCCGCAACGAGACCTGCGATATGCGCCATATCGACCATGAACAATGCGCCTACGTCTTCTGCGATTTTACCCAGTTTCTCGAAATCGATCGTGCGCGGATATGCGCTTGCGCCGGCTACGATCAGACGAGGACGGTGTTTGAACGCTGCTTTGCGAACTTCTTCATAGTCAATCGTGAACGTGTCTTCGTTTACGCCGTAAGCGACGAAGTTGTACAAGAGACCGGATGCGTTAACCGGGCTGCCATGCGTCAAGTGACCGCCGTGCGCCAGGTTCATGCCAAGCACTGTGTCGCCAGGCTTCAAAACAGCCAAGTAGACAGCCATGTTCGCTTGTGCGCCGGAGTGAGGCTGTACGTTCGCATGCTCAGCACCGAAAATTTCTTTCGCGCGATCGCGAGCGATGTCTTCAACGATGTCGACATGCTCACAGCCGCCGTAGAAGCGTTTGCCCGGGTAGCCTTCGGCATATTTGTTCGTGAGAACGGAGCCCAGTGCTTCGATAACGGCTTCGGAGACGATGTTTTCAGATGCAATCAGTTCGATGTTGTCGCGCTGGCGCTGCAATTCCAGCCCCATTGCCTTCAATACTTCAGGGTCTTGCTGACGTAGATTTTCCATGGTTTGCTGCCTCCCAGAATGTAATTAAAAAATGTGTTTCTTCATTAGATGTATACTTAAAAGCGTTAAAGCGTTGCGGTCTAACCGCATGTTCCCGGCGACTGCTCTGACGCCGGGCCGCCGCCTTCCGATTCCAGCTCGTATACAGCTCTGACTCCGCCGATCAATTTCGGCCTTGTATAGGCCATTGTCACGTGTGCCGAGCCTATCGAACGGACGGTCGGACGAACCGGCACTGCTACCCGCCGCAGATGCATGCCGATGAACGTATCCCCGATATCGACGCCGGCATGCGCGGCAACCGTTTCAACCAGCACCGCCTCTTGCAAATGACGGAAGGCGTAAGCTGCCATCGAGCCGCCCGCTTTCGGAACGGGCACCGCCGCCACCTCGTCGAGGCCGTACTTTAGCGCCGCCTCCCGCTCAATGACGAGCGCGCGGTTGAGATGCTCACAGCATTGATAGATTGGATAAAAACCGATGTCGCCGCGCGCCGACTCGACGCCGCGATAAATTTGTTCCGCGATTTCAAGCGTACCCGACGTACCGATCCGCTCTCCGAGCACCTCGCTTGTGCTGGTGCCAATTACAAGCAGCTGGCCCTTACTTAGGCCACCCGCCTGCGCCAGCTCGCGAACGATCCGCTCGACTTGCCCTGCAATCGCTTCAAGATTGTCCTGGACCATACGGTTCGCTCCCTTCCTTGCGACAGCTAAGCGCGCTCTGCGTACTGCTCTTCAATCTGCGTCACTTTGCCAATGCGGTTCACGTGCCGCTCACCGTTGGAG
Source organism: Paenibacillus sp. NPDC058071 (assembly GCF_042885235.1). Lineage (NCBI taxonomy): Bacteria > Bacillati > Bacillota > Bacilli > Caryophanales > Paenibacillaceae > Paenibacillus > Paenibacillus sp. NPDC058071. Next base: position 433,901 of record NZ_JBHVSK010000004.1, on the reverse strand, counting down.
AACGGCGTTTCCAGCCAAATGCGCACAATTTCAAGCGCCAGGCCGGGGCCGATAACCCGCTCGCCAAGAGCTAGTACGTTCGTATCGTTATGATCGCGTGTGGCTTGAGCCGTAAACATATCGTGAACAAGCGCGCAGCGAATGCCTTTTACTTTATTCGCGGCGATCGACATGCCGATGCCCGTTCCGCAGATGAGAATGCCGCGTTCAGCTTGACCGCTTGCCACTCTCTCAGCTACCGGCAGCGCGTAATCCGGATAATCGACCGATTGGGCGCAATCACAGCCCAGATCTTCAACTTCATGGCCGAGCGATAAGAGAAAAGGAACGATTTCATCCTTGAGGCGATAGCCTCCGTGATCGGCGCCGATTGCAATTTTCATGTTGGAATCCTCCTAAAAGGTATGGTATTTCGTAGGGCAGATGATACCTTCATCTTTGCTATTATACCTAATTCCGGCGTTTCAAGCATAAATGATCGAAACAAGGCGGAACGGCCATACCCGCTAGTCTCCGATAATGAAAACGGGACAACGAGCATTCGGCAAGACCGTACGCAGCATGAAGACAAAAAAAGAGCATGACATGCTTCATCAGCATGCTGCTCTTTGCCCAGGCGACCGGCCGTATGTTCCGATGCTCCACCGTGGTTACCCACTTCCGTCGCCAGTTACACCGGAATCCTTCTTTGTGTCCTAATCATAGCTGATTCGGACGGTAAAATCAATCATTTAACCGTTTTTTCCAAGCCCAATTCATTCCTGCCTCAGCTTGTCTAAAAGCTTAAGCAAGGCCCGTTCGATTTCGTTCGCACAGGACCGGTACAGATCTAATGGACCGCCGTAGGGATCGGCAATATCAAAGCTCGGAATTTCCCGCTCCAGCGCAAGCAATCGGCTCCTCTCCGCAGCCGACAGCTGCTGGCCGAGCGCCTGCTTCACATGCATTTCGCTGTACAGTTGTTCCAGTTCGTGAATATGCTCAATGACGGTTTCGTCCTGATTGACGTATTCCATAAGCGTATGGGTTTTTTCCACCGCCTGCGGGAACCACTGCAGCAGTCCTCTTTTATGACCGGAAGTCATGGTCAGAATGAGATCTGCCCAACCGATCGCATCGCCGGTAAGCGATTGCGACTGACCCGTATGCGCAATTCCTTTCCGCCGCAGCGTTTCCGCCGCATGAGGGGATACCGGCAACCCGTTCACCGTCGATACGCCGGCCGAACGAACCTCAAGTGACACGCCGTTGCGCGCCGCAAGCTCCCTCAGCATCGCTTCCGCCATGGGAGAGCGGCAAGTATTGCCGGTACATACGAACAAGATGCGTTTCAAGCTGCATTCCCCTTTCCGAAAGTTATTCTATGATGATCATATGATAAACAATATGCCGAATACAAACAATATGGCTCCTCCCAGCGCCTCGCCGTACTCGCCCAGATTACGGCTCACTTTGCGTCCAAGCAGCAAGCCAAGGATAGACATAAGACCGCCCGCAATCCCAAAAAGCACGACCGTAAGCAGCAAATCAGCCGAGAACATACCCAGCGTGACGCCAACGGAGAAGGAGTCGATACTGACGCTAAGGGCAAACAACAGCGTTCCCCAGGACGAACGATAGTCGAATCCTTGAACCACTCCGCCTTTGAAAGAGCTGTATATCATATGGCCTCCAAGCAGCACAAGCAGCACGCCGGCGGCTGTGGTCGCTACATGCCCGAGCAAACCGCTGACGAACTGTCCGGCAAAAATGCCCGCAAGCGGCATCAGAACATGAAATAATGCAATAATCGAGCTCAGCTTTAAAATATGAAGCAGTCTTATTCCTCTCAAACCAATGCCGATGCCCAGCGAAAAAGCGTCCATGCCGAGCGCTGCCGCCATAATGAGCAGCGTAATCCATTGACCCGCATGCAAGCTGGCTTCCACTCCGATACCCCTCCTTGTCCCGCCCTCTACCCCAACATATGCGGACAAGGAGACAAACATACAAACAAACTAAACGCGAATGATTCGATGACCAGCGGCTTTAGCAAGCCGGTTCATGAGCGCTTGTCCGATCCCCGTCTCATCGCAGCCTTCGGCCCAAATGCACGACACCCCTTCGGCATCGAACCGGCGAAGCGCTCCGTACAGCCGATGAGCCGCTTGCTCCAGCTTTTGTTCACTTCCAAAAGCGAGCACAATATCGGCTTCATAGGCGGACAGCCGTTCGTCGAAGGCGAGCACCCCGCTTTTTTCGCCAGCCTTTCGCGCTTCTTCCGTCCGTTCGTTGATATAAGCAGAGACCGCTTCCGGCGTTCCTTGAACGATCTCCAGGACGCCGCGCGGCGCATAATGCGTGTATTTCATGCCGGGAGAACGGGGCGTTTCCGCAGGAGACGCTTCCTCGGCGGGAGGCGCGTCTACAACGGCGTCCGGGGCGGCTTCCCGCAGCTGCTCCGCCGTTACTCCGCCCGGCCGCAGAATCCGAATCGTACGCGGTCCTGTTAGCTCCACGACCGTCGACTCCAAACCAACCCCGGTCTCTCCTCCGTCGACGATTCCTTCGATTTTTCCGTCCAAATCCTCCAGTACATGCCCCGCTTCCGTCGGGCTCGGCCGTCCGGAACGATTGGCGCTTGGCGCCGCGACCGGACAGCCTGCAAGTCGCAGCAACTCCAGCGCGACAGGGTGATCCGGCATCCGCACTCCTACGGTTTCAAGCCCCGCCGTTACAAGCGGCGAAACTGCATTCGCTTTCGCTCGCATCACGATCGTTAGCGGCCCGGGCCAGAAGCGCTCCATCAAGCTGCCCGCAAGCTCCGAATAAGGCTCAACAATCGCTTCAAGCTGAGCCTTATGTGCAATATGGACGATGAGGGGATTGTCCGAAGGTCTGCCCTTGGCTTCGAAAATACGCTGTACAGCGGCCGTATTCGTTGCGTCTGCGCCAAGTCCGTACACCGTTTCGGTCGGAAAAGCGATCAGCTTGCCCGCTTTCAGCAGCTCGGCGGCTTCGGTCAGGTCCGTCTTCTCTTCCAAGTTCCCTTTAGCCGTGCCGACTGGGTCCTTCGTTGCTTCCCGTACCCCGCCAGTTCCTTTGTCAGCCGCATGCCATACGTTTGTCTTCGTCATCTATTCTTCAATCCTTGCTCTATGTTATGGCTATCTTATTTGGTCATTATACCACAGCGATTCAACCGCAAATAAGAAGAAGAACGGGCCGGATGCTTCTCTTTTCAGAGAAAGTCCGGCCCGTTCTTTTGACATTTTTTACTAATCGTTACGCATACACATTCAACTCTCTTGCCGACCACCAGTTGGAGGCCGTTCCGGTCTGAACGATTTTAATATATCTGGCGTTTTGCACGGAGAATTGAGCGGTTAGTACTGGTCCGCTTCCCGTCCCCGAGGTAATCGCCGTCCCCCAGTTCGTTCCGTCGGCGGACACATACACTTCATAGCCTCTCGCATAATCGTCGTTGCTTCCGGTCGAGTCCAGCACCACTTTGCTGAAAGACTGTTGGCTGCCCATGTCCAGCGTCAGCGTTTGGCCCGGCGCCATGGCTGCACCCGTGCTCCAACGCGTGCTCATGCTGCCGTCCAATAAATTAGCTGCTGCGTCGCCGCTAACCGGAGAGGATGCGACCGCCCAACCAACACGGCTTAGCGCCGTATTCCCGCCGCCACCGCTGCCTTGAGAGCCGAATACGTTCAATTCCCGGATGGACCACCAGCTGGAATCCGTGCCAGTTTGGACGATTTTTATATATCTCGCACTCTGGGCTGGGAAAGTCGCCGTGACGATCGGACCTGTTCCGCTGCCGCTGGCGACGACACCGCCCCAGTTCGCGCCGTCTGCCGAGACGTATACCTCGTAGCCGCGAGCGTAGTCGCTGTTGCTTCCGGTCGAGTCCATGACGACTTTCTGAACCGATTTCGACGACTTCATATCGATAATAAGCTCTTGTCCCGGCTGCATAGGAGCTCCGGTTGTCCAGCGAGTCGCAAGACTTCCGTCAAACAGGTTCGACGTCGGCTCGCCGCTGGACGGATTCGATGTCGCTGTCCAGCCTGTGCGGTCCAGCGCCGTTTCCGTGCCGCCGCCTGACTGCGTCGTTGCCGTTGCTGGACTGCTGGCTGCCGAGCTGTTCCCTGCGCCATCCTTCGCGACGACGGTATACGTATAGGACGTCGAAGGAGTCAAACCATTGTCCGCATAAGACGTTTGCGCCGTTGATGCAATAAGCGCTCCGTTCCGATAAATGTCGTAGCCGGTCACGCCGACATTATCCGTCGATGGCTGCCAGGCCAAATTGATTAGACTGCTTGATGCCGCTGTTGCCGTTAATCCGGCCGGTATGCTCGGAGGCTGCGTATCGACCGCACCGTCGCCTACGAACTCGGACCATGTCTGTCTCATCGCTTCGGCCGGAGAATTGGCGTACACTTTTCCGCCGAGATTGTTGATGATATGTGTAATTTCGCTGCCGCTCGTACCTGATAACCATATCGTTGTCGCATGATGAATTTTTACGCCTGGCACGTTCGGCACTTCGATCGCGCTGTTCAGCTTGACCGCCGCGTCCCGGAAAAACGAGTAGACGCCAAGTCCCCACGCTTCATGACTCGTGACGGAATCCGCCACTTTGTAGGAAGCATAACCGTTTACCGTACCGTTATGGCTCATCCAACCCGACTGGTTCGGCACGTCATATGGAATTTCCGATTGATAGAAATAAAGTCGTCCGCCATTGCCGTTCCAAATCGTCTGATATTCGTTGTGATGCTCGTTAAACAACCCGTAGATCGTTACATTATTGCCATTGACGACAAGGCCGTTTTTCGAAACATTCGTTGTCCATGCGGCGCCTGCTCCATGATCCGCTCGCCATAGCCAGAAATGGTCGGCGATTGTGTCGTTGCTGTTGATTTCAACGCTTGTGCCGTTCGTGCCTGATACTGCTCCGCCCGTGCGGACCGTGATGTCATGGAGCGACACCGGATTCGATGCGTGCGAGACGGCACTGCCTGTCGTGCCTACTTTGACCAATACTGGCGAGTAGACAGGACCTGCGTCGACCATAATGCTCGCGATCTTCACGCCGTCCACGTCAGCCACCGAAATCGCCGCCGTTCCTTGGTCGGGAATAAGCGTTGGCTGCCCGATGCCAAGCAATATCGTATTCGGATTATTGACTTGAATCGCTTGGTTCAAGTGGTAAATGCCTGGCGTGAAAATAACGTGCTTGCCGGCGCTCAAAGCCGCGTTGATGCTTGCCGCTGTTGAAGTATCCGATCTGGCGATGTAGAAATCGTCGATCGAGAGCGACTGTCCCGGCGTAGCGCCTCCGCTCCAGCTGGCCCCTTGCGTATTCGTTTGCAGGGATGGAACAAAGACGCGGTATTGACCTTGGGCATCTACGTAGAGATAAGGCTTCTCTCGCATGATCGGCGTTTTCTCGACCACCGTGTAAGGCGGGTCTGGGAAGTTGCCTGCAGGCGCGGTCGTATTGCCGACAAACACCATATTCCATACGCCGTTTGTCCAATTCGACCACTTACTGTTACGCGAGAACCACTGCTGCTGCGAAGCCGGAACGATCTGACCGTCTACGATCGAATCGGCCAAGAAGCCGCCGCTCGCCCAGCCTGCGTTCCAGTTATTGTCGAAATCGAATAAGTGCAGCTCTCCTTTAATATGCAAACGCCGCAGCGGAGCCGATTGCGATACGGCAATTTGCGTCGTGCCGCTTGCAGGCGTGATCGTTAAGTTCTCCATGCTGCGCCAGAAATTGCGCGTCGCATTGCCGTTATCCCAATCGGCGTTGACGTTTAATCCGCCTGTGATGTTGACGTCGCCCGGGTTTTGTCCCAGTCCGGCGACATGCGTATAAAAACCGACGTTGGTATTGATGTTATACGTGCCCGGCTTGAACAGGAACGCGTATCGATCACTCGAGAACTCGTTCGATTCCAGTGCGGTAAACGCCGCGTTCGTAATACCTTGAATGTCCGAGACGGACATCGACGGATCGAACACATACACATTAGGACCAAAGATGGTGGAGTTGGCGGCCGTAATTACCGGAGCTGCTTCCGCTTGGGACGGCGGCACCGCCGCAACGCTTGCTGCAATGGCAAGCGTCGAGAGCAAAGCTATTGCTTTTTTATTGAATCGAATCATTATTAGCCTCCTTCAATCTTTTTTTGTTTTGGGTACAGGCGCGTTCTTCGCGCGTCTTGCGTCTCTCTAGCCTCCCATTCCAAAACGCCGGGCCTATTGATCTGTGTGGCGCCTCCCTCCTTTCCCTCTTTCGTGTACGTTTTTTTGAAATCGCTTTCAAAAAAGATCATAGCCGAAAACTATTCAAGAGAGTGATGGAATTATTTAGGGAAAAAGGTGTGTTTTTTATATATTTATTCATAAAGAAAACAACGATTGAAGAGACTTCAACCGTTGTTTAATCGTTTTCGCATCGCATTCGCTAATTGCCGCTTAGGCGAACAGCCCTTTTAACCAGTGCCACACCTTTTGCAGCATTTCACCTAAAAAGAACTTCGCTTCAGGCGCTTTCGCGGCGCTGCCGTTATCGGTCTTGTCCGCCACCGCAGCTTTGGCCTGCGATTCGGCTTTTTCTGCTTTATGAACCGTTTGTTCGGATTTGGTTTGATCGGAGGACTTGTCGGCTTTGTTTGCTTTAACTGCTTTGGCAGGTGTTTTGCCGCTTTCCGAGACGGTAGCAGCTTTGTCGTTTCGTTCTGCGTCCGCAGGAGCCGCTTCGCCTGTAACGGCATCTACGAAGCACAATGGCGGGAAGAGCACGCACCACCAGTTTTGTCCCTGGCCTTCGCCTAGCGTAATGAGCAGCGCTTCGTAATTGCCGGCCGGATAAACCTCGTTGCCGTAAAGCTTCGTCGGAAAAGGTACCAATCCAAGCTCTGCTTTGTAGCTATACTCGAATCCGCGGCTTTGGAGGACATCCTCCACGAGCTTTTCGATTTCACTCATATGGCTGTTGATGGTTGTGCGAGCTTGCTCAATCGTTTGCGGACCGGAAGCCCAGTCTTCCATTACGTCTACGATTGCGTCGCGAACCACTCGTTTTACAGCTTGGTCAGCGGGAGAATCGGAATTTGCTAATATGCGAAGCCGGATCGATTCCTCGGGAATTTGCCCGCTTGCTAAAGCGGCATCCGTCCGTTGGAGCTCCCAGCTCATAATCAACATAACAAGAACGAACAAAATAAATCCATGAGACCTACGGAAAGAAAAACGGGAATAATTGCGGGACATATAACACAAGCTCCTCTCATTCGCACCCGTCGGCGCGTCGGCTTGCGTTCCGGAACGTATCTATCCGTCATTATGTCCCGCAGACGAAATCTATAAACCTCGCCTATTAAATTTTGTTTGTTTTGAGATTGCTAGAGTGATAGGAAGTGAGCGAATTGCCACGTTTAACATTTGAAAAGCTAGGTGTGGGTAGGCGGCGTATGTTACCAATGAGCAGCTAGGTTCGGGTAGCAGGGTATGTTACGGATGAGCAGCTAGGTTCGGGTAGACGGGGTATGTTACGGATGAGCAGCTAGGTGTGGGTAGGCAGTTCATGTTACAGATGAGAAGCTAGGTTCGGGTAGGCGGGGTATGTTACGGATGAGCAGCTAGGTTCGGGTAGCAGGGTATGTTACGGATGAGCAGCTAGGTTGAGGTAGGCAGGGTATGTTATGCACGTTGTACTTTTTGTTTGCAATGTGGCACGTTCTGATTAGGATGACTCATCGTCACGGCAATGAGGCAACCCACTAAATAACTGCATAATTGCAGTTATTTTCTCAACAAAATACGATTTTTAGAAAATAAATGCCAAAATGCAGTTATTTCCTTCTTCATATCCTTTTTCGGAAAGAGTTGATTCGAATAACTGCCTTTTTGCAGTTATTGCCCTTCCGAATGGCCAATTCACTCGAAATAACTGCCTTTTGCAGCTATTTCAAGTTCATCACCTTTTGTGCGCCTGTTGAAAGTGCGGATGACCTCCCTGCACCCAAATGATGACTTGAAGACTAGAAATGTACTGCTTGTTGTTCTGCTCGTTGGCCAAACCAAAAACCAATAACATAAAAAAACCTGCCGATTGGTAAGCCCCTAATAGGATAATTCCTAATAGGGCAATCCCTAATGGGATAATACCGACTGGCAGGCTTTTATGATCTTAGAATATCCTGATCCCGGATGAGATCATACGGAGTTTCCATTCGATGTTCGCACAGCGATGACATGGCGTTCAATACCGTTGTAATCGGTCACGATACGCACCTCATCCCAAGCGCCGTAACGCTCCAGCATAGCTGCGATATCGGGAGCCTGGCCTATGCCGAGCTCGAAAGCAACGATGCGCGGAGGACGAGGCAGCGCAGGCAACTGCTCCAGCATTCGACGGTATGGGACTAGCCCATCCGCACCGCCATCCAACGCGAGATGAGGCTCATAATCCCTCACTTCGCGTTGGAGACCCGGGAGATCATCCGCCGGTATATACGGCGGATTCGATACGAGCACATCGACGCTAGACTCTGTCTGCCGCCGAGACAATTGCTCGGCTCCCTGCTTCGAAGCCGAAGCAGCAGCCTCCGCAGGCTGAGCCTCCGCTACCGGCAAAAACGGCTCCAGCAGATCGCCCTGCCGGAACGATACACGATCCGCCGCTTCGTGGAGGGCAGCATTGCTGCGGGCGACGGCAAGCGCGTCCTCCGACAGATCGGACGCGTTCACGCGCCAACGGGGGCGTTCCGCCGACAGTGTTACGGCAATAGCGCCGCTGCCTGTCCCAACATCGACGACCGACGGCACACCCTCGCCTCCAGCAGGCCACAGCCGATCGGCCGCTTCCAGCACCGCCTCGACGAGCAGCTCCGTCTCGGGACGCGGAATCAGCACAGCCGGCGTCACCGTGAAGGGCCTGCCGTAAAACCATTCTTCCCCGATGATATACTGCACCGGCTCGCCCTCGCCCTTCCGACGGACCGCGAGCTCCCATTCGTCCGCTCGCTCCGCCGGAAACGGTTCGTGCCATTCGCTCAACATCGCCGAGCGTGTCAGTCCCAGAATGTGCATAAGCAGCAGCTCCGCATTGGAACGCGCCTCTTCCACGCCTTGCTCCGTCAAAAACGAAGAAGCCTGCAAGCAGGCTTCTCTAATAGATAACGACGAATTGGCCGCAAACGGCCTTCCGTTCGTTTGGTCGCTCATTCTTTCAGCGCTCCTTCTCTTTAGCGAGCGGCTTAATGCAGCTCTTTTTCGAGCAACTCCGCTTGCTCCGCAATCGTCAACGAGGAGACGATATCGGCCATGTCTCCGTTCATCACCTGATCCAGCTTATGAAGCGTCAAGCCGATACGATGATCGGTTACGCGGCTTTGCGGGAAATTGTACGTCCTAATCCGCTCACTGCGGTCACCCGTACCGACTTTGCTTTTACGCTCGCCCGCATACTTCGCTTCTTCCTCTTGACGGCGAATATCGTAAATACGCGCCCGTAATACTTGCAGCGCCTTCGCTTTATTATCGTTTTGCGATTTGCCGTCTTGGCAAGTCGCCATAATCCCGGTTGGCACGTGAAGCACGCGTACGGCCGATTTCGTCGTATTGACTGACTGACCGCCGGCGCCGCTTGAGCAGAACGTATCGATCCGAATATCTTTATCCAAAATTTCGACCTCGACCTCTTCAACCTCCGGCATAACCGAAACCGTCGACGTCGACGTGTGAATCCGGCCGCCCGATTCGGTTACCGGAATACGCTGCACGCGGTGCGCGCCGCTTTCGAATTTCAGCTTGCTGTACGCGCCTTTGCCGGTAATCATAAAAATGACTTCCTTAAAGCCGCCCAAGTCGTTCTCGCTAACATCCATCAGCTCTACGCGCCAGCCTTGAGCATCGGCGAATTTGGTGTACATCCGATACAAATCGGAAGCGAACAACGCGGCTTCGTCTCCGCCCGCGGCTCCCCGAATTTCGACGATAACGTTCTTATTGTCATTCGGATCTTTCGGCAGAAGAACGATTTTGATCGTCTCTTCCAGTTCTTCCTTGCGCGCGGACAACTCTTCAATTTCCATCTTCACCATTTCGCGCATTTCGTCGTCCAGCTTCTCGCCCTGCATCAGCTTGGCGTCGTCCAGCTGCTCCGACACTTGTTTATATTCAGTATAGGCTTCGTACGCCTCTTGCAAATCCGATTGTTCCTTGGAGTATTCCCGCAGTCGTTTCGGATCGCCGGCTACGTCCGGATCGCACAGCAGTTCGCTCAGCTTCTCGTAACGATCGGCAAGTGCTTGTAAACGGTCCAACACAATTCGTCACCTCTGTCATCTTTCCATCATAATAACATTTATTATATCATAGCGGCGCCATTCTTTCGACTGGTGTATTTGACCTAACCTGCCCCTTGCTGCATGCAATCAAATGTGGCTCAAAACCGAAATCAGTGCACGACTTGAAGTGAGGAGAATCGCTGCGGGTCAGAGGGTTCTTCCGACCGCCATTAAAGCCTGAGTCCTTTATTTTATAGCTGCTGATTTTTTAGTTTGAGCCTAAAATGTTATAAAAAATCGGCCGTTCCACAAGAACGGCCGATCCTACCAAACATTTATTTTTTCTTTTTCGTCGCCGAAACAACCAGTGCTGCAGCTCCAAGCACTACTCCAATAATCGATAAAACGAGCGGCAACGTGCTGTTCGAAGACTCTTTATCGCCAGACTCCTCTGCTTGGGCTGCTTGCCCGCCGTGTCCGTCTCCGCCTCCAGCGTCAGCGGCTGTCACTTTCGTTACCGAAGCCGGTTTGTCGGAGTCAGCCCCGCCGGTCCATTCTGCCACGCTGTTGTCGCTGTATGTTTGATAAGCGCGCCATACGAGTTCCTTAGCATCCTCAGCCACTTTGCCGCTGACGCGGAATTCGGTGAATTCCGTTTCCGCAAGGCCGCTTCCTTCCGATGTCCAAGTTACGCTCGCAACGGAACCGTCTGCCGCTTTCTCGATCTCATGCTTCCAGCCCGGCTTTGGCTCAACGCGTGACACAACTGCGCCCTCGGCCGTTTTCAGCTCAACCCTAACCGTGTTCACGCCTTTCGTTTCGCTAGGCACTCGTACCGTAAACACTTGATAGGAGTTAGCCGGAACCTCCTCCGGTCTAACCGTTACGTGTGCGCTCGCCAAGCTTGCGAACAAAAATAAGCTCATCGCCACCAATGTGACGGAGGCCCAGCCCTTTACGCTTTTTCTAACTGTCATTTGCACTCCACACCTTTCCCCTAATCTTTATCCGTAACCCAGTATACGTTCGCTCGGGGACAATCACATGACTCGAACGAGCTATAACCGGTGAAAAAAATGTGTCAGCGGCTTGCGCCTCTAGCAGCCCTCAATAATTCTCAAAGTTAAAATCTCGCGGCTTCTCGAAATCGTCCTTTGTCATAATGCGAATTTCAGCCTTCCACTTGTCCGCGTACGGCAAAAACGGCCCTTTGGCGCGATAAGAAGTTCTCACAAAGCCTTCGAACGTATCGTACGATTGATCGTCGAACAGCTCCAGCGGCACTTCGATCGGCTGATCGGCGCGGCCTTCAGAGCGGAGCCGCAGTACAGCCGACTTCGGCGCTCCATCCTTGACCGGAAGCCAGATTTGAAGCGTAACTTCATTGTCTCCGCCAGGCACGTTCGGCGTAATCGACAAAGTGTAGTGCATATCCTCGCCCATCACGTGATGACGAACCGGAGCATTGGACGGCAGCGGGCTAATATACGTAAAAATCGCGGCAAGCGCAACAATAACAAGCATTAAAGCCAAATCGACGCGCAGCAATTTGCCGTCGGGCATGCCGGAGCGCTTCATCCGCACTCTCAGCCAAGCGCCGGTGGCGAGCACCAGCACCGTAGCCGCCGTTTTTATCGTAAGCAGAATGCCCCATGGAGTCAGCCATAAATAGCTAAGCTTAGGCAGGAACAGCATCGTCATCATGACGCCGCTCACAACGAGTACGATCAGGGAAATAAGCGCTCCCTTCGAAAAGCTTGCAGCGAACCTTCCCGCTTCCTTGCGGTCCTCGAACCAAAGCACGACAAGCGGCAGCAAGCCTCCGGCCCATAATGCGGCAGCAGCCAAATGAATGAAATCCATTGCGATTGTTAGCACTCTCGGATCGTTAGCAGCGGCATGTCCAATCAGACTTTCAACCCCGAGAATAAGCAGCGGCCATAGCAGCCGCAAAAACTGCGGTGCGCGCTGCACGGCAAAACCCGCAAGCGCAAGCACGATCATTTCCAGCCAAGCGCGGCCTGTCGCCGTGCCCGTAAAGTATTGTCCCCATTTGCTGAGCGGCTGACCCGCCATCACTTCCCGCACCTGCAGGAATACGAACACCAGAATGGAGATCAGCAGGACGCGCAGCGCGAGCAGCGTCAGCCGTCGAAACGTGTTTCGCACAGATTCACTCGGATTGCGATACAGCGCCGACCAAGCCATTAATCCGGCAGCAATAAGCAGCGATGCATAATACAAGATGCGGATGGTGTAGATCAGCCAGTCTCCGCTGCTTAAGCCACCTCCCGTATCTTTTGCATCGATGAACGTCGAGCCGTCTTTCCAACCCGGCGGATTGCCGACCACGAATGCATATGAACCGCTGACCGGATGTCCGTCCTCCGATACGATACGATACATAACGGTATAGACACCGTCATCGAGCGCCGGAAGAGCCAACTGAAGCGTTGTACGATCAGCGCTCAGCTTGGGAGCCTGATCGGTAACTTTCCGGGAATGCGAATCGACCACCTCAAGTGACCCAGCCCCAGGCTCAACCGCCTCGTTAAACGTTAATTCGATCTGCGGCGGCGACGACTTCAGCCTATCGTTCGCGTTCGGCTCAGTTTTCGTCAGCGTCGCATGCGCGCTTACCGTGTTCCCTCCTGCGGCAAGCGCCAAAAAGACAAGCAGCGCAAACGCAATTGCATGTTGCCAGCTTATTTTTATTTTCCAAAATTTAAATAGGTTCGTCATTGTTTCGTCACTTCCTTATCGTTTCATTCCTTTAATGACACCCTCGCTTCAGTTCCTCGCAGCTCCGAGAGCGGTTTTTCAGTGCTTAAAGGCAGTTTGACGGCTACTTTTTTGACATAGCACTGATTTTTCTGGCATCAAGTATACGCTGACCGCTCGGGAAGGGCATGACTCGAAAGAGCTATTGGGCTGTGAAGATTTTGAGGCGTTTGCCGACCTCCCACCCCAACCCGTAGCTCTGTGATATGAAAAAAAGACCGGAAGCGGTCTTTCGTATCGATTTAACCTTAGACAAGGACAACCGCTGGCGGAAAGCCAGCCGCCGAACGCTATTCTCCAGTTGGCGCCCAACTCGTCCACACTCCAAGAACAAATCGGGAATTCTGCTCACTAAAGCGCGGCCGAACGCCCAAACGGAAAAAGAATAACTGCATACTCTCATGCAGTTATTCTCCGTCATTTGCCGCAGTGCGGCTATTCAATTAATTTAATTATACGTTGAAACGGAAATGCATGACGTCGCCGTCTTTGACAACGTAGTCTTTGCCCTCAAGACGAAGCTGGCCCCGCTCGCGAACAACGTTCATCGAACCGGCATCGGCCAAGTCATCGAAGGAGACGACCTCAGCGCGGATAAAACCGCGTTCGAAGTCGGTATGAATGACGCCAGCTGCTTGCGGCGCTTTCGTTCCTTTGCGAATCGTCCAAGCGCGAACCTCTTGTACGCCAGCTGTGAAGTAAGTGTAAAGCCCCAGCAGCTTGTACGCCGCCGAAATGAGACGATCGAGACCGGATTCGTTCAAACCGAGCTCCTCCAGGAACATCGCTTTGTCGTCGCCCTCTAGCTCGGCGATCTCTTCCTCAACGCGCGCACTGATCGGCACTACTTCCGCATTCTCGGAAGCCGCAAATTCGCGAACTTGTTGCACGTATGGATTATTGTCCGTGTTGGACACTTCGTCTTCGCTGACGTTTGCCGCATACAGCACCGGCTTCATCGTGAGCAGGTGAAGATCCCGAAGAATCAACTGCTCATCGTCGCTCAAATCGAGGCTGCGAGCAGGCTTGTCGTTGTAAAGCGCTTCTTTGACGCGCTCCAGCACTTCGACCTCTTGCGCGACCTTTTTGTCGCCGCCCTTCAAGTTTTTACGGGAGCGTTCGATTTTGCGGTCTACCGAATCGATGTCAGCCAGTACAAGCTCCAGATTAATCGTCTGGATGTCGCTGAGCGGATCGATTTTGCCGTTAACGTGCGTAATGTTCTCATCTTGGAAGCAGCGAACAACATGCACGATCGCATCGACTTCACGGATATGCGCGAGGAACTTGTTGCCCAAGCCTTCGCCCTTGCTCGCACCCGCTACCAAGCCCGCGATATCGACAAATTCGAAAGCGGTCGGCACGATGCTTTTTGGCGTTACAAGCTCAACCAGTTTATTCAAACGATAGTCGGGAACTTCTACCACGCCGACGTTCGGTTCAATCGTACAAAACGGATAGTTGGCGGATTCCGCTCCCGCCTGCGTAATTGCATTAAACAAAGTCGATTTGCCCACGTTTGGCAGTCCGACAATACCAGCTTTCAAAGCCATGCGATAAGACACCCCATTTTCCGAAGTAACAATCTCAGGTCATTATACCCGATGCGGCTGTTCAAGGAAAGAGCGGTAAATATTGAATACGCCCATTCACTTATCTCCGCTCCTACATACAATGGTTTAGCCCACTAGTTAAGGAGTGACACAGAACATGTCTTTTTTACCGCCTCCTCCAGGATTCCCAGGGCAACCCGGCCAACCTGGGCAACCAGGACAGCCGCCGTCGGGACCGCCGGGAGTCACGGCTCCCAGCTCGCCTCCCCCGGGATTCGTCCCTCAGCAGCCGGCTTCGACCTTTGCTGTCGACCCTAGAGCGATTGCTGGTTGTTTATTTCGGAATACGTACGTTTGGCTCGTCAATAGAAATCAATTCTGGTTTTTCCCGGTTTTCGTAGGACGCACCTCGGTTGCAGGGTTTCAGTGGAACGGAAGGTTCTGGGTGTATACGGGATTGAGTCTGCAGTCGATTCAACAATTTACTTGTTTCTAAAAGAGCAGGGACAAAGGTTCCATTCCACTAAAAACTGCACCCCATTTGTTAGACACCATCTAACAAGTAGGGTGCAGTTTTATGCTGCTGATTATGGAAAAGCATTTTTTAAAAAGGACAGCTAAAATCTCTTAGCTGTCCTTCTATTGCTGCATCCGCTTATGCATCATTCAGTGGATATTGCACCTTAAAAATTCAAATTCATAAGCCACTGAGTCAACGCCGACAGCGGCTCCATTCGGAGCTCCTCTTCAATAGCAAACGCATCCTCGGGGAAATCGGTTATGATACCGTCGACACCCATGCTGAAGAATCGTCTCATGTTTTCCGTGTTATTCACTGTCCACACATAGATAGGCTTATGATGCCGTTTAGCTGAATCGATAACCGATTGTTTAACCATATATTCTTCCATAACAACAAAATCAGCACGAATCCGTCCCATATCCGGCACACCAGCGAACATAATATAACCGACACGAAGCTCAGGAGCCGCAGTTTTAACTTGCTGCACGATCTCATAATCCAGCGATTGCACAATACATTCCTTTTCAAAATGATTTTCCTGTACAATTCGAATGAATGTATCCACCAGATTTTTTTCCATGCCATGTGTTTTAATTTCAATGTTTAGCTTTATTTTACCTCTAGCCATCTCCATAACTTCCGCCAGACTACTGATTCGTCCTGTAAAATTACCCTGCTTCACTTCCAGCTGTCGCAAATCATCCATTGTCAGATCGTACACCTGTGCAGAAGTGCCTGTTAGCCGCTTCAGATTCGTATCATGGATGACAGCAAGGTCTCCGTCCTTCGTTTCCAATACGTCAATTTCCACATAATCGGCCTTTGCCTCAATAGCACCCTGTATGGCTTCCATTGTATTCTCAGGTCCCTTGGAAATGTATCCCCTATGGGCCATAATCTTCGTTTCCCGATCCTCTGCCTGCTCTTCAGCGATAGTTGGCAGTACAGAAATTGTTACTGCAAGCATAATAACGGAGCCAAGTATGATTAGCGTTTTTTTATGCTTATGCAGCAGCACTTGATACTGATTCTTAAAGGAACGTTCTTCCTGGCTCTTTGGCTCTGAAAGCTGCAGCACGACATGATCTGGGTTCGCCTTCGCCATATATAACCGCGTAATCGCGGTCATGTAAAGCGGCATAAAAAATAACGTCGCCAAATAGAACGATAGGATCAGACTCTTCAATGCGACTACCCGCACAACGCCGGCAAATACGGTCTGCTTCTCCCATAGGAAGTATAGAAGCCCAACCGCACCCACCAGCAGGACCACCAGCAGAATAACGACGAGCAGATATAACAGCACCACCGACAACGTGACCACTATTATGCGAATATGCCTTTTTTTAAGGAGAGCAGCACTTTTTTTAGCCGCTTTCCGAAAGCTTGCCACCCCTTCAATCACTACAATTTGAAGCAAAAAGGTCCAGCGGATATTAAAGAATACGATAATTCCGAGCACGCCGATAAGCAGCAGTGTGCCTCCGCCTGTTTTGACCAGCTCACCCGTAATGAAATTGGGAATGTCTAAAGAAGGCAGCAGCGTAGCTCCGAATCCCGCCCCTAGCGGGAGAAACAGCAGCAGATAGATCGCCAACCCTAGAAATCCATATTTGAACAGGGACGGAAGATAGGAAAGCGACTGCAAAAACGCCGGAATCAGTCCGATTCGCTGCCTCTTTTGACCATAATACGAAAGAATAATGAGAACCGAAAACTCTAAAAAAACCAGCACCGTGGCTATAGGAATCAGAATAAGCATGCATAACAAGCCATACTTACTCATCGCAAACTGCAGCAGCTCATAATTCGTAGCTCCGGCAAATCCGCCTAAGCGGAGAAAACCACGGAATAGGGATGATATGGCCGGGATAAAGACAAATAACGTTAACGCCTTATACAGAAGTTCGAAAACAAGAATTTCTCTATACGAAAAAGCAAGAATGCGAAATACATCGGCAATCTGCTTGTGTATCGGAACCTTTGAAGCCTCGTTCACCATTTTGCACCTGCTTGTAAAAGAGTCATCCATGATCTAGCTGCCTTCAAGACGGCTAGGCCGAGTTATTGTTCATTTTACCAAAAAATCGAAGAACAACGAAAGGCTGGAGTAGTGCTTCTGTGTATTTAGACTTAAAAAAGGAGGGCTTTATCGTATATTGCTTGGCATAGTAAAAAATCCACTACCTCATGCGGCAGTGGATTTAGATGGCGGAGACATATGGCGTCACCGTAAAATAAACCAACTTGATTTTTCACTGATTTGGTAATAAGCTGTTCCAAAATGGTCAGGGAATAGCTTCTTTTTACTCAACAAGTCTTATTGGTTACATCCAACCCATACTTCCAACCCATATTCAAAGGAGATAGCATGAAAATTTACAAGTCAGACCAAGTTCCTCCTCATATGTACACCAGGGCAAAATTGAGGAAAATGGGCTTTAAACCGAAATCAAAGCATATCGCCTATCTCACTTTCCCTCCTAACAAGAGGAAATATAGATTATATAGTATGGATTCTGTGGAACCGAGAAATCCTCAGATGGGATTCTCCTTACTGCAAGTAGTCGATTCTCCTCAAGCTAAAGCAAAATTTGAAGAGATAAGAAGAAGATTTATTACCGAATAATCCTTTTCTCTGTCGCAGCCTGGATCCACATTGGGAATTCATTCAGGAGCTGATCATACAGCATTTCATCGGATACCGCTGAGATATCCTCCAAATGAATGAAATTCGCATTATCGACAATTCGCCCTTCCATCGAATCCAGCTTCTTCAGCACTTCAAAATCAGAATTACCAATGCCAACAAACTGCCAAAAGATAGGTTGAATCGCGGATTCGACAATGACCTTTTTCGTCGACTTCACTGCGCCTCCATCATTAATAAAGATAATGAATGCCGGCAGGCTCGATTGTTCTTCGACGGTATATTTCTTAATGACATCCTCCATAACCAGCGGCTCATTGTTGCGGCCAAACTTATGGATATTCTTATTTTTTAATATTTGAGTCGTTACATAGGAATTGAAATCCTGCTCGGTCACAGCGGGTAATCGGCTGAATTCATGATCATAGACCCATACATCCAAAGCGCCATTGTCATCAAATTTACTAGCCACGGCCAATATACGCTCAACAACCTCTTGGACCGTTCCATTCTTGTACAAGCCCTGCATAGAGCCTGTAATATCAAGAACGATGCCCACCCTAGCCGAAATATGGGCAAGTTGCTTCCTTTCCAACATATACTGCACAATGTTCTTGCGTAAATCTATTTTGGACAATATGATCTCTTCTTTGGCTGGCGCAACCTCGACGTTCTCTTCCGACGGCTCGACCTCAAGCCCATAATTCATGCAAAGAGCAGCCAGCCCGCCATAGAATCCACTGCCGATGGCATTAAACTTCCATTCCTCGTTATATCGATACAGCTCGCCCACTACGATCGCCGTTTCCTTTGACAAATCACTTCCGTATTCAAAACGAAATAATTGTTCCCCCGTAATCGTATCTATAAGCTGCAAATAAAAGTCCGAAGCATCCTTAATCGTATGCCCTTGCTCATCCCCCGCATGAATAGTGACGGAAAAGGCTACTCTTGCAGCGCTTTTCGGAAGTTTTGAGAGCTCCAGCTTGATCGTCTCTTGACCTCCTTGCGTAGAAGCACCATGTGTAATTGCACCATATCGATCTGAAGGATTCCCATAAAAAATAAAATCCTCGTCTCGCTCGCATAGATTTTTCTCCGATAAAACAAAGCATGCTGCATCGATGCTCATTGCCGCTTTCTTCATCGTCCAACCAAACTGAAAGCTAAGGGCAGATAATTTTCTACCTTTCGTAATATCTATCTTCTGTCCTTTAAGCAGCTTCATAGGATCGCTCCCCTTTTAAGGATATATTCCAATTTTACACCAAAATATAGGAGCTTTTCTATTAGCCGCATCGGAAACAAAAAAACACAGGCACTCGGCCTGTGTAGAATACAATCATGAATAAGCCCTGCTACTACGAACAGATGACGCTAGTCGCCAACTGCATGTAGAGGAGAAGCCTTTCTTATGATTGAAGGCCGAATCAAACGGTTCATGCTATTGTTGCATTTTGCAATAAATATACTTAACACGTCGATCGCCTCCTCTCATAATGAAAACCAGTTATTAACATCATACTTAATGAAACGGCAAAAAGTCAATTCATCCCGTTATAGTGTCATGGCCTGTCCATACCTTGCTAGGAAGGCCTCCTTCTCTTTGTAATCCGGCATGACGCTGCCAACCAATCGCCAGAAGGAGCGGTCGTGATTCATATGCGCAAGATGGCATAGCTCGTGAACGATCACATAATCGATGACTTCAATCGGGGCCATGGCAAGTCGATAATTGAACTCTAATTGTTTGCTTGAGCTGCAGCTTCCCCACTTCTTACTGGAATCAACGATTTCAATCGATTTCGGCGTTAGCTTCAGCTGCCGCTGATAACCTTTTATCCGTTCCGATACAACTTTCTTACAGCTGGCAAAATAAAATTTTTTCAGCCGTTGCCGAAGCTCGTCTTCACTTTCCGCCGTCGTATCAATCAGCTCTTTCAGCGAGTAATATCGGCCAAGGTGCAGAAATCTGCCTTGATCCTCATATTCCCGAATGAACGATGCATCGCGGGATTTCTCTATCGCATCGAGTTGAGCCGAGATTCGCTCCCCATGCTGTTGCACGACGTGCACAATCGTCTCCTCGCTTGTACCGTTAGGTGCCTTCACCGTGACCAATCCAGTCGGATCGACATGGATAGACAGCTTCTTGCGAGGCCCGTACTCCACTTGAAAATTGATGATTCGTTGCCCTTGTGTAATCTTCATAAGGACTATTATAGCTTATAAGCTGGTTCGATTGTTGTGCAAAACCACAATTCGGCGGGTGATGATGTGTGTACAAGTTCACTAGGGGCTAAAGGCTAAAAACTTGTGCTCCTACGATTAGTAATATACCGATTAGAATAGAACCTACGCCTACCACTTTATTTAAAAGAATCAACATCTTTTTAATTTTCTCTTCCTTGCCAACTCCTATGGAATAATGATAAACCCCGTTCATTCGAAGCAATCTCTCGCTCTTTGCAAATTTAACTAATAAAATGCCTAAGGCTATGAACACCACACCTAATATTAAGTAGACTAATATATGAATCCCTCCTAAATCTTCTGTAGTTCTATTTATCGGTATGTAAGGTGTTTTTTGTAACGTCGGAATTCGTCCAACATCGAAAAATGGGTACTAGCACTTACACTTGTATCCCCTTGCCGGAATATGATTGTTTAGAAAAGCACCGACGGTATGACACATGCCATGCTATATAGGAGATGTGGTTAATGACGCAATATTTAAGTTCAACAAGATACTCCAGAACTTTGCGAAGATTTTCCGGCCACGCGTACCATTTTATAAACAAACTAGGCTGCAAACAGAATGAACAGCTGCATTTTATATTAGTCCATGACCCTAAAAACCAAAACAAAAGATTCAGCTCTTCTTCTAATCACCCAGCGATGACACTTCATAAACCTCTAAATCTGCTTGAAAAAAGCTCTCCTCAATTCACACTCTTCTCCAAACGAAATAAACACATCCATGTGCTCAGCCAAAACAAACGGGGCTATGCCGTATTTATGGAAATCAATTATCGAGAAACAAAGTCTAGTGAATTCAATAAAATTAGAGCGCAGTTCATCGATGTCGATCTAAACAAGATTTCCGTGCATTTAGACACAAAAGAACAAGTCAAACAAATGATTGAATCCATTAAAGCCGATCCTACCGAACAGTTTCAATCGATTACCGTTAAAAAGAACAAACAAGGCCGCTACCATCTTCTAGCTCTGCGAAAAAAACAGAGAGTAAAAAAATTGAAGAATGCATTTATAAAAAAATATAGAAATCAAATTAAGGATACGATGATCGTTGAAACGAAAAACGGTTATCACATCTATTGGGTTGTTCAAGGCGGATCTGTCAGCAAATTTGTGCCTATTCAAAAAGCTTTAGCCAAAAAATTCAGCTCCGATCCCATGATAACCAATTTATCCAGAGTCATGCGTATACCCGGCTTTTTTCATATGAAAAACCCTCAAAGCCCTTTCATGGTAAGGATTAGGCAACTGGGCAGAAAGAAGCCTTTCTCCCAAGAGGAAATTATTAATTCACTGGCATTAGGCCCTATTAAATAGCTTTTATTAAATCAACTTCAGAACAGCGACTCTTATATCTAAAACAAAAAATCCCAGCCTTACACGGTTGGGTTTATACATATGAGGATATTTGTCGATAACTAACAAAGGAAATTGCAGAATAATGGAGAATAATATCGAACAACATTTGAAATTAGGAAGGTTTTGTCGAATAACATTCAGGGAACTAGGACACCTAGGGAGAGGAACAGCTTCATGTTAAAACCTAAAAGCTACCTGGCAGTAAAATTATCCATTAGTATTCTTGCGTTACTCATCATCTTGTCCGCCACTTTCATTTACATGCAAATCCAGAACACCAAGAAGGCTAGCAATGAAACGATCGGCAACTTTAGTATTCACGTAGCTGAAGCCTACGCGCAACGATTCGATTTGAAAGCCTACAAAGAATTTCTGAAAGATCCAAAAGAAAACGATTTGTATTGGAGCATTCGCGCAGAGATGGATCAATTCCGCTCGCAGATTGGCGCGCAGTATGTATACACTTTTATGATCGACGACGAAGAGCAACCTATTCTGCTCATTGACGGCCAGCCGAAAGAATCGGATTCTGCATCGCCGATCGGGGAAGTCACCGATGTGCCCCATGCATCAATTCGTGCGTTGCTGAGCGGGAGCACGTCGAAGTCCGACGTCATCCGCAACCCCATGTACGGGGATTATATTTCTTCCTACGCGCCTTTCCGCGACTCGGATGGAACGATTATCGGAGCGCTGGGAATCGATACCAATGTATCTGTTGCGTCTACGATTCATCAGCAGATCATGAAGGATAGCATCCCATTATTCATTCTGATGGGAAGCTTAACCTTGCTTATCTTTATTCTGATCGCATGGTTCATGTCCCGTTCACTGCGGCCTTTGCGTCTTATCGTGGGCAGTGCGGAGGCAATCGCTCGCGGCGATCTTGCAGAAGCGAAGACGCTTCTGCTCTCTAAGAACGTCAAGTCCAGCGATGAAATCGGACAGGCATACTCCGCCATGAACAAGATGCTAGAGCGACTGGGGGGTACTCTTGGAGATGTTCTTGGCAATATTACGGAAACGACGGATGATCTCGTCCATTCCACCGAGCAGTTCAGCTTGGAAGTAAACCAGCTGGTCTCCTTAAACCAACAGCTTGAGCAATCGATGACAGAACTAGCCGATGGCGCACAACACCAACGTATCGCGTCCGAAGATAGCGCAAAATCGATGGAGGAAATCACGCTTGCCATCCAACGGGTATCCGCGGCTTCCGCCGACGTATCCAATGCTTCCGGCGAAGCATTGGATACGGTCGAGAACGGACGCAGCTCCATCAATGAATTGAGGGAGCAAGTCGTGTTCATGTCCCATGTCATCAAGCAGACAACAACCTCCGTACAAGCGCTGAATACATACATGTTAGAGATCGAGCCTGTCCTCCAATCCATTTCTAGCATTGCCGATCTCACCAAGCTGCTTGCGCTTAATGCATCGATTGAAGCTGCTAGAGCAGGCGAGCACGGTTCCGGTTTTGCCGTCGTTGCCGGTGAAGTGCGTAAGCTAGCGGAAGCTTCCTCGGTTTCTGCCGCGCATATTACTTCGCTTCTCCAGCAAATCCAGCAAGAATCCACACAAATCGGAGCATGGATGCTGAAGGAAAGCGATGAAATGGCAAAAAGCACAGAGCTGTTCAATCAAGTAGAGTCGCTGTTCAACCATACGGCTGATCGGTTCCTAATCGTCAACGACCAGATACAGGATATTACTGCGGCGGCTCAAGAGATTTCGGCCGGCTCCGAGGAAGTCGCCGCATCTGTCGAGCAAATCTCTCAAATCTCCATAATGGCTGCAGACAGCGCGACAGCGATCCAATCGATGTCGGCCAATCAGTTAGAGGCCACGAAACGTATTGCCGATACGACCAAACAGCTCGAGACCAGGACGACCGGCCTGGAAGAAGCGGTGCAGAAATTTAAGTTGTAGGCTGCTTCGGCTATCGTTGAAAAGCAAAATCCACACCCTCATGAGGTTGTGGATTTTTTGATGGTAGAGCATCCTTAGTTAACTGAACCATCTAACCCCCCCCCGTTACTTCAATAAAACGAAACGGAGCCACCAAGTAACCCCTGACTAAACGAACTTCGTTGATGTTTTAATGATCTATTTTTCATCTTTATAATTTTGGAGTCTATGGTAGTGAGGAGAGTCTAATTGCTCAAGAACGTGGAGTGCAGCTATCCTTTGATATTCCATTCCTGTATTCCATGAATTAAGCGCACATTTTTCTGCGTAATTTGATTTAATAATTCCTAATGCTAAAAGGGCACGTCTTTTGACGTACTCGTTTTCATCGTCGTAATACCTATAAATAATCTGTTCTGCTTCAGAATAATGGGTGGATATGCATTCCGTTAGATAATGAGCCAGTTGCCACTTTGTATCGCGGTCAGGATAACTGATCCCTTTTTCAGCAAGAAAGATAAAGCTTACGGGGAATTCTGTAAGTTTATGGATCAGTAATTCACATTCATTATCTCTCCCTATAATAAAAAGCAAGTTATTAATTATTCTTTGATCCCATTCATTATGGTCTGTTGTTCCGATTAGGCTATCAAAAATAGTGTTAAGTATAGTCCAGTTCGGATATGACGCTTCCCATTCAAGCTCATGCTTTACCGATTTGGACCATTGCCAGAACTCGTTTACCTGCTCATCTAATTTCTGATAAATATCTTTATTGGGGTCATGTATTATCCTGTACAAGTCATCCATAATAATCACCTTACTCCGTTAGCTCAATAGTTTTTCCTTAATAATGCAAGAAAATGATCCAATGCTTTCGTCGTCAATCTAAAATGTTCCGACTCTAACTGTGTATACAATATAAGCTCCAAGTTGTGAAGCCTGATTGAAAATTCAGGTATAGGCTTATCGGGCATTAGTGTTGTATTCAATCTACTTTGAAGTTCATGAATACCGAATTCCTAATTCTTAAATCGTTCAACCAGAACTTCGAAATGCTGGTAGTTCATTTCCTCTCACCTTATCTGCCACGGAGTCTTTTTGGACTCACTAGTTCAATAACAATCTCAATCGTACCCACTCACCAAATCACCATATGTTCAAGGTCTATCCTACTTAGCATATGCCCGTATGAACTGTTCCCTTCAAACACTGTTCCGTTTATAACAGCGCCACGCCAATCGACTGATTCCACTGAGCAGTATCGTATTTCAGCATCGGTTAATTCTGCATCTTGAAATATACAAGTTTTAAGGTTGGTGGTAATAAATCGTGCACTTTTTAAATTACACTTTTTGAAATCAACACCAGTTAAAAAACATTCTTCAAAGGTGACACCTTGCAAATCCCAGTTTGAAAGATCCCCTGAGTTCACGACATCAATTGAACGAAAACTTCTGGTGCCATTCCTCAACTCGATTATGAGTTCTTCAATCGTTATTTCTCGTTCGATGTACATTATTATCACTCCATTGAACCAATGCACCCGCTAGTTCAAATTTTTTAACTTTATACGGCGTGTTTGAGGTGCTTTGATTATATGTAATACACACGCTCGAACTCAGATTCATAATAACCAACATTATAATTGTGTCATATCTATGAGGTCACTGAACGTATTCGGAAGATCGCAGTTCCACTTTATAAAATCGAAATTTCATGTAACTGATAATTTTCGACCAATGACCATATTTTCTTGAATTATCTTTTTTTGCCGCGAAACTTCCTCAAATTAATTCTCCAGAAAGTTAATATTTGTTAATCAAATAATAACACAGGAGGGTCCTTAAGCATCGTATTAAACTGCCTTTTGCTTAAATTTAATCAACAACTTAGTAATGTTGTCATATGTAAAAAAATAAAAAGACAGTTACGGCTTTTAAAGTGCCCTAACTGTCTTTTTATTTTTTAAGCCAAACTGTTGATGAGAATCCACTAACTAAGTATATTTTGATAGTTTTTAGTGAGATAGGTGGAGGCGAACCGTGGCTGTGCAAAACCACAACTTACCCTCAGGCATACGGCATCAACGCTGATTGTTATTTGCCCTGTCTAAATGTTCTACCTAAAGTGCCTGTGATAAAATAGATGTGTTGATTCACATTGGAGGGTTACAGATACATGGCTGATGTAACATTTTATCGAGACGAGGCATTGCCTTTCTTAGAAGCAAAACAATGTCGTAAAAGCGACTTAGCGTATCAGAAACATTTTCATGAGGAACTCTCAATCGGATTAATAGATGAAGGTGAAACGCAGGCGTGGTGCGAAGGCTTGTTATGGCGTGTAGAATCGGGAAGAATGATCAACTTTCCGCCGCACATGCTCCATGCTTGTCAGCCTGCTGCGAATGCCAATTGGAAATACAAAATGTTGTTCATTAAACCGGAATGGTTAGAACAAATTGAATTGCCTCATGTCCACAGACTTCAAATTCCTTTTCTACTAGAGGACGGGAAGAACAAAACTTGCAGCCAGCTATTCAATCAAACCATGGAATCCCTTACCCGTAATGAATCTTCCCTGGAGATTGAAACTTCGTTAATCGAACTCGTGCACATGCTCATAATTAAGCATGATTCCGACCTTGTGCATGAACCGTATGGCGCGTTGGAGCAGAAGTACGTCAAGCGAGTTAAAGAATATATTCATGCACATTTCAAGGATCGGATCACGCTTGAAAAGTTGGAGCAAGAGACCGGCGCCAGCCGTTATCATCTCATACGATTATTTAAGAAAAGCACGCATTTGCCTCCCCATGCGTATCAGAATCTGTTACGCATCAATCATGCCAAGATTGAACTGAAAAAACGACGGCCCATTGCCGAAATAGCCGTTGACACCGGCTTCTATGATCAAAGTCATTTTACGAAAGCTTTTGCCAAAATAGTAGGTACGACACCTCAAGCTTACGCGATATCCATATAGAATAGAGCAATTTTATACAATCCTCTTCTTTTGTCTCGATTGTACACTGGGATGAGAGTATAAGAGGAGGACTACTATATGGTGACAAAAGATGATTTAGAAAAGCAATTTACAGAAACAATGAAATCCATTGCCCGGCGAGTAGATTTGAAGGCTTATGTCGAGCAGACGCCGTCCATTTACCATATGCTGCAACGTGCTGCGGCAAAGTATGTGACGGGAGATGATCGAGCAGCCGGTCTTCAAGCTGGGCGGATGCTGGTTAATAAGGGCTATGCGGTTTCCTTAGAATACATTGGAGAAAACGCGACAGATGTCCAGTCTTGTGAAGCAGCGGCACTGGAAATGAAGCAGCTCATTCAGAATCTGAATGAGCGCGGAATAGCGGCTCGCGTGTCGTTTGACCTTTCCCACATCGGTCTATCGGTAGACGACGCGTTGGCATTCAAGCAGTTGGCCGCCTTGGCGGAACAGACCCAGCGGACTGGTATCGAATTATATATAAGTATGGAGGAATCCGCCAAGGCGGAAGCGATCCTTGCGATCTATGAGCGTGCGGCAGCCATCTATCCGAATATTGGCATCACATTGCAGGCACAGCTACACCGCACAACTCAGTACATGAATGACCTACAGGCTAGTCCTAGACGATTACGCCTTGTGAAGGGAGCATATCAAGAGTCGGAACATCTGGCTATTTCACGTTCAGACGCTCTAAATGAGCGCTATTTACAACTCTTGGAGCAATCCATCGATAAGGGGCATCGCGTATCAATAGCTACCCATGATGAGCGCATCGTAAATGAGGTGATCAATCGGGGATGGGCTCAGAAGCCAGAGGTAGAATTCGAAATGTTAT
Organism: Paenibacillus sp. NPDC058071; assembly: GCF_042885235.1. Lineage (NCBI taxonomy): Bacteria > Bacillati > Bacillota > Bacilli > Caryophanales > Paenibacillaceae > Paenibacillus > Paenibacillus sp. NPDC058071. The sequence goes on along the minus strand of NZ_JBHVSK010000004.1, from coordinate 406,723 downwards.
ACGGGATTCGGCCGGATTTGAGCAGCAAGCTGAAAAAGGCAGGCTATCCCGTTCGCATCTATCTAACCTATGGCCATGAGTGGTATTTGTATTTATGCCACAGAATCGCAGAGTATCCTCCAAATTTATATCAAGCAGTTATCGACATCGCGTCGGATAAACCGGTTGATCCTGTTATGGATTATATGTAGCGCTTATCCTAAAACTGAACCCGGGTTCGCCCCCTCTGGGCATCTCCATACATATCAAAAGGGACTGGCACAATAGCCAGTCCCTTTTGATATGTATGGAGTCGAACCCCGATAGTGCAAACCGCAGTTCATCGCTACGAATCATGCTTTGAACCGGTTAGGACCGGCACAGTAAACCAAAAATAATGCGTATTTCCCTGGGATCGCAACCCTACTTGTCCATGATGCTGTTCAATAATTTCCCTCACTAAGGACAATCCTAATCCTGAACCGCCTGTTTCGCTATTACGCGAACCGTCCAAACGATAAAATCGTTCAAAAACAAGGGCCGCCTGTTCTTCTGGAATCGGTTGACCCGTATTTATTACAGTAACTTCATAGAAAGAACCAACAACTCTTCCTTCCACTTTCACCCATCCACCTAGATCATATCGCATTGCGTTCGTCAACAGGTTCATCATTGCTCGCGTTAGCCCATCCTCATCTCCCGCTACAATTGCTGCTTCAAAGTTCCATTCGGAAACCATCTCTCTCGCTCTCATTTCCAGCGCGAAGTTGTCTCTGCAGGTTGCCATTACTTTATCAATTGAAAGCGATCCTATTTGCGTATCTTCGGAGAGCTTCTTGGACTGCCATACATTTAATTGGTGGAGCTGTTCAACTAAGCGGGTAATCCGCAATGATTCTTCATGAAGGGATTGAAAGAGCTCAGAGCTGCTTTGAATCGTACCCGTGCTCAACGCTTCCAAATAACCGTTCATATTGGTGAGCGGTGTGCGAAGCTCATGGGCAATATCAGAAACCATCATTTTTCGCGATTCCTCTACTTGCCTTAATTTCTTACTTAAATAGTTAAAGTCGGCAGTTAACTGCCCAATCTCATCTTGATGATGGATCGGCAATGGTTCCGGCGCTTCTCCTTGAGCCATCTGCTTAGTCGATTTGCCTAGCATTTCAAGAGGATACAGCAATCTTTTGACAAAAAAATAATGAATTATTCCCGCCACCACAACTGCCCAAATGCTTGCTTTCAATAGAAATCCTTGCATCGTTTGAGCAAAGAAGGCGCTCTCTTCGGCGTTCACAGAAGGATATTGCGTAAACAGTACACAGGCGTAATCTTTCACAGAAACACCCGCCAGCCAAATCGCTATACCGATGACCACACCATTGATCATAATTAACTTCCATAGCATACTTACATGCACAGGACGGTTCTTAATAAGCCACAAAACGATACCCCTTCCCCCGAATCGTTTCAATTAATTCATGATCGCCATCATAAGCTATCTTTTCTCTCAATTTTCCAATATGAACATCTATCGTCCTTTCAATTACTACTTTTTCGTTATACGGATACAGCTCATCAATCATTTGTTCTCTTGTTAAAATTTGATTAGGATGTCTCATCAGAAAATGTAATAAACGAAATTCATGCTGCGTCAATTGAATCGGTTTGCCGCGATAATGAACTTCTCCGCGCTGTGACCGAATCGTCAATCCTCTGTACGTCAATTTTCCGCATCGATTGCCCGTTCTACGCAAGACCGTTTCCACACGGGCAACCAGTTCACCTGGGCTGAACGGCTTGGTAATATAATCGTCGGCGCCCATTCTCAGCCCATTAATACGATCCTGCTCCTCCACTCTAGCGGTTAACATAACGATAGGCACTTCTTCCTTCATTTCTGCACGAATGGTATGGCAAACTTCCGCACCGCTTATTTTCGGTAACATTAAATCCAGAATGACCAGACAAGGATCATACATTCTAAAAGCATTTAAAGCCGTTTCCCCGTCCTGCGCCTCATAAACTTCATATCCTTCCTTCTCCAAATATAAAGTAATCAACTTGCGAATCTTAACGTCGTCTTCCACAACTAAAATAGTCATTTCATTTACAGGCATAGCGACAACCTCCAACCTTAGCTTAACGCATCTTCAACACCATTTTTGTCATCATTTCATTGTTCATTGGACCGATTATCTTTTGCTGAATTACACCGTCTGAGTCAATCATATAGCTTGTCGGAAGTGACCTCACTTGGTATAAGTTGGCAACCTCGCTTTTTTCGTCTAATATAACCGGAAACGTGATCCCATATTCGTCCAAAAATGAGGGCACCTGACCAACACTCTTCTCCGACTCCGTCATATTTACCGCTAGAACTGCCACCCGATCATCCTTATAAGTGTCGTAAAACTTTTGCATATCCGGCATTTCGGCTCTACAAGGCGGGCACCACGTTGCCCACATATTCACTATAACCCTTTTCCCGCGAAAATCGGACAGTTTGACAACCTCCCCGTCCAACGTTTTCAATTCGAAGTCAGGGGCCACATTCCCTTGTGCGAGCCCAATTTGCTGCCCGTCATCCACGCTCTGTGGTAATTGCCGGCCCTCCTTTTCGATCACTGCTTCATATATCCCCCATGTGACAAGTGCTAGCAGTACCAGGATAGTAATCAAGTTTCTTCTCATCGTCGTCATACTCATCATCCTTCCCTACAAGTTGAATAGTTGGTAAGAAGCTAGCCAGGCGCTAATCTTCTGCATTTGTCCCGTAAATAACAACACGCCCATCCCGATCAGAATCCAGCCGTTCAGCAGAGACAACCGGGGCAATAGCTTATTCACTCGCTTGAACACATCCAACGAATACGTGATAAGAATGGAAATAAGCAGAAACGGAATCCCTAATCCAAGCGAGTAGACCATCAGCAAGAGCAACCCGCTGTACATCGTTTCTGACGATCCGGCCAATAACAGAATAGAAGACAGCGCCAACCCGACACAGGGCGTCCACCCCGAGCCAAATGCTAGTCCCATCACAAAGGAATGCCAGCTTTTCTTCTGATGAGTCGATTTGACTTCCCACTGTTTTTGAAACATCAAAAACCGTAAATTGATTATATTTGCCGTCTGCAAACCAAATACGATGACGAGCATTCCACTGATTTTTTCCAATAATGATCGGTTTTCGGCGAAAAACTGTCCCACCATGCTGGCTGATGCACCCATCGCTACAAACACGCAACTGAATCCAATAATGAAACTAATGGAACGCGTCATTAGCACGGTTTTGGAAACAGCCATCTTTCCCCCATCCACATGAGAACCTGTCAAATTAGCTATATAAGCTGGCAGCAACGGAAACACGCACGGCGAGAAAAAGGATAGTATTCCTGCCGTTAAAGCAAAAAAAATCGTCATACTTTCCATATCGCAAACTCTCCTTTCTTTATGTCATCATTCTTTCTCAACAACCCGATAAGCAACATGAAGGCACACCCTATTCGAACGAGATCGAGTGTGAGAACATGCGTATGTTCTGTGAGTTTCATAGATGAATAGACAGCATAATAAGCGACGAAGCCAACTGCTGCAGCTTCCGCATACATCGTGATAGCAAGCCTTTGTTTACGAGACTGATAGTAAATAAAGCCGAGAGCGCATATTACCGATAACCAAACCCCACGATCTCCCCCAGTAAAATAAAGAAGAGCATAGGGATTCTTAATAACATCCACTGGATTAAATAGTATTAAGCTGAATTTCCAGATAATTAACGCCATGATCCCTGCATGCACTAAATCATCCATAATGCGGTTCCCTATTTCATCTTTCTCAAGCAATCGGTGCTTCATCAGTACGTAGGCTGCCAGCACGGAGATCGCGATATAAATCCAATTCACCTTAATGATCAATGGTCCCATAACAATTACTTCCTGCAAGACTCTCTCCCTCCTTGAAACACTCCTCTATACTTTAACGCTCGAATGTTAAGATTCATTAAAGTCTCTTTACTTACATACTTCGTCTCTTTTCGCCATTTTGTTGTATCTGAAAACGCAACAATATTTGAGTCTCATTATTGAAAGTAAAAACCACAACCTCATGCGGTTGTGGTTTTACATGGTAGAGGCGAAAGACTCGCCCACTCCTGAAAAAATTTAGATACTATCCCTTCGCCACTTTATACACTCCGCTTCTTCCTGCACATCGCAATCACGTACATCGGCTCGCTGCTTTTGAATTGAGACAGCGGCACCGGCTCATGGGAGGAGCTTGCCATGATGCGATCGGCCGATCGGCCTGGCGGGAGCCCGCAGGACTGCCTCAGCCAGTTGAGCGAGGCGAACCGGGAGTCGTCCACCGGATTCTGGCCGTAGACGGCTTCGATATCATAATGAACGAGCAGCTCGCCGAGCAGTTCGCTCGTTCGGTACTCAAAGCGATGGAATTCATTTTGCGGTTGCTCCTCGAAGTAAAGCGGCGGATTCGTCACCGTCCGATTGGGCGTCGAGACGATGAACAGGCCGCCCTCGCGCAGTACGCGAGCCGATTCGCTGATCCAATCTACGCCATTAGCGACATGCTCGATCGTTTCGAAGGAGACGACCGCATCGAAGCTGCCGTCTTCGTACGGCAGACGCAGCACGTCGCTCTGCTCGAATGAAATGCCAGCTCCTCCGTAATCGCGGCTCGCCAGCCCAACCGACACCGGATCAATATCGACGCCAACAGCTTCTACAGCCCCGGCCTGCTTCAGCATCGCCGTGCCGTATCCGGCTCCGCATGCGGCATCGAGCACGCGCAGCCCATGAACATACTGGCTCGCCAGCTCGTAGCGGCATAAATGCTCCTCGTATACGTCAGTGAAGTTAGCTTTAACGTCGCGATTAATGACGAGCCTTTCTCCGCTAAAGACAACGTCGTTCTGTTCAATCATTGCAGCCTCGCCCGCTTCACCACCAGACGGCTCACCAATCGCCGCAGTATCCCCAGGAAGCCTGACCAACAGCAGAAAACGTTCCGCCGCCGTTCGCCCTTCTATGTGCCGGCCAACGCTCGCCAGCCGCTCCAGCGCCTCCAGATCGGCCGCCTTCGAGGCATGAGCCGCCATTCCGCTTCCTGAAGCCTCTGAGCTGTCTATGAGCAGCTTGCAATGCAAGGTCTCTAAGCCTGCCTCTTCCGCCAATTGCACCGCCTGCTCCACGGAGTACAGCTGGCTCGCGCCCTCCGCTTCATCCGGCGGCGGACTAATCTCCCCTGCGGCCAGCCGCAAATAGCGCAGCAATAGCTTATAGTAATGACGGTTCGGATAGGAAGCAACGATCCACCCGCCCGGTTTAAGCAAACCTGCGAGCGCCTTCAGCCCCTCCGCATCGAGCGGCTTCGCAGCCTCTCCGATAATAATGCCGTCCAGCCCGGCAGGCTCGACCCCCTTATCCGTGTGCAAACCGCTCTCCTCGATCTCGGCGACGAGGCGAAAACCGGCTGCAGCCGCCACACGCGCCGCTCCTTCGTTGCGCTCTGCGCCGTACAGCACCGCTGAAGGCACGCTTGACTTCAGCCGGAGCAGCGTCGCGCCGCAGCCGCAGCCGATTTCGAGCAGCCGCAGCGGTTCCTTCCTTGTTTCTGCCCGCAGCAGCCCCATCTCATCCAGCAGGATGATTCGATCCTCGCGAATCGCCAGCGCTTCGGAGTCAAAACCCCATTTTTCCGCAAACAGCTTCTTATTGTTCTCGATTAAATCAGCAAATCGTTCCTTCTCCGCCTTAAAGCTGGCGCTCCCATAATGGTGGATGAATACATTTCGGCATAACAGCAGCTTGTAGCCCAGCAGCCGAAGCCGCAGGGAATAATCGTCGTCTTCGTAGTTGCCGATGCCGAACCGTTCGTCGAGCGGCCCTGCCGCTTCATAGGCCTCCCTGCGCAGCAGCAGGCAAAAACCGACCAGCTTGATCCGCTCCTCCCGGCCAGCCGCCAGATCGCCGGAATCCGCCTCCTTGCGGCTAACCGCGAATTGGTCGAGCTCCTCGACCGTTCCATACGATGCCGGCACCTCGGTCCAATAGGAGGCTGAATTCGTCACCGGACCGACAGCCCCTACCGACGGATCGCTCAGGAGCGCTTGTTTCAGCCCGTCCAGCCAACCCGGCGTTACGATCGTATCGTTGTTCAACAGCATGACAAAACGGCCTGCGGATAACCGCAGACCTTGGTTGCACGCTTTTGGAAAGCCGGCATTATGCCCGTTCAGCACCAGCTTCGCTATCGGCTGCGCGCTTGCCCACTCGTCCGTTCCGTCATCGGAACCGTTGTCGATCACAATCAGCTCGTAATCGGCCGCCGCCGTATTTCTGCGTATGCTCTCCACGCATTGCTTCGTTAACGCAAGCTGGTTGCGCGTCACGATAATAATGCTCGTCAAGCCGTTCTGCTCCGCCGTCATCGTCACGATTAAGAAGTCCCCCTTCCACACACTCGCTCGCATCGTTTCTGCACTCAGCATATGTAGAGGGGACCGAAACCGTATAGACGAATCTGCGGACGGACGCTTAGCCGCGTCTATTTTCGACCAATAAAGCTCAAACCGAACAAGTAACCGGCCAGTACATTGATAATCAGGTGATTATGGTCATCAAGAGCAATACGGGACAAAAACTCAAAATAACCGACTGCCTCCGTATGCAGCTGGGCATTATAAACCGCCGTGATATAGCTGCCTCCGATCAACACAATCGCCAGAACCAAAGTCGGCCATGTTGCCGCCAAACGGAACCTCAGTTCCGAAGCCGTCAGCAAATGCAAACTTGCGCCCAGCGCAAACAGCACGCCGTACTGCACGAATAAGTATTTTGCCGTCACAGCCGGATCGCCGTCGCGAAGCAAGGCTATGTTGCTTAAATGGACGACAAACAAGCCGAATATTAAAAACAAAACGAACACCGCATATTTGGGCCATGATCTGCTCACATTGCTACACTCCCTGTTAGAGCTAAACTACGCATGCCTTCCTCCGAGCGGGAAATACTAACTTCCGAAGCAAGGAGGTGCATAAACGATGGAAAATAAGACTCACAAAGGCAATTATAAAGGGACAACCGCTATGAACGCAAAAAATCAGGATATGGCCTTCGTAAACGACAACGTCGAAGACGCCAAATCGACCACCAACTTCTCCACTAAAAAGAAAAAAACGGACTGATGCGCAGCACAAACGCCGCCGGCCCGTCGGGTGTAAATCCCGCGATCCGGCGGCGTTTACCGTTGATCCAGCTAGTTGCGCAGCGGCGCTTCCTGCAAGTCGGCTCGCGTCTGCAGGAACCGGAAGAAGGCGGCGGACGCCTCCGCTCTTGTTACCTGCTTATCGGGTTGGAAGTTGCCTCCCGACAACGACATAATGTTCAGTCCTACGGCAATTGCCGCTTGACCCTTTTTCTCTGTTTTGGCTGCATCTTTGAACGTAATGTTGAATAGCTCTTCGTGATTGGCAAGCGTGTTGTAACCAAGCGCCCGGACGATCAGCTCGGCCATATCCTCGCGGTCCACTTTGCCCTCCGGATTAAACGTTCCATCACCCACATCGATCAGGTTTTGCTGCAGCGCCGTTTCCACATAAGCATAGTAAGCGGAGTCGGCAGCGACGTCATTAAAGGCGGCCTTCGACGCCGTCTCAGCCCCGAATAGGACTGGCGGACGCCCGCTATTAATTGTCAGCACCAGCATTTTGATCAATTCGCCCCGTGTAACGATTTGCTCTGGGCGCACTTTGCCATCTTTCACATCCAGCGCCTTGTAGGCGACCATCAGCTCCAGCTGACGCTGAGCCCAGTGCCCTTTTATGTCGGCAGCCTGCGGCCTTTCCAGCTGCGTTACCTCACCTGTTTCTCTGGATCTCCATTCACCGCTTTGCGCATCGACGAATACTTCTTCGTCAACCGGCCGCGGCACGAGCCGGTATACAAGCTTCGCTTCCGTTCCGTAACCGGCTTCACCAGGCTTAATCTCACCGGCTGCAAGCAATACTTTGTACTTCTCCGGCGACAACGGCTCTCCGTTCCATACATATTGCGAGGACAAATTGTAAGTCAGCTGCAGGTGATAATAACCCATCCATTTCTCTACCGCCTGCTGCTCCGTAATGAGCTTAGGAGCTTCGGTTGGATAAGTAAAGTCCGCCAAGCTTCCTTCATAGCTGTTAACGTCGCCCGTTCTCGCGTCGATCGCAACGCTGATCCCATCGTAAGGGACGATGGCCTGGTGGATTTTGTGTACAAAACGGAAATAATACGTATCGAAGTTGCCTTTGTCGAAATCGTAATTTTTAGCGTTTGGCTCGATGAGATATAATTCGTCTGCTATCCAAGGCAGCTGCTTTTTCACCGTCTCAATCGCTTTCGCTTTGGCCTCATCCAGCTTGACGGTCGGCTTGTCAGAGCCGTTGTTCCGATACACATACGAGTTATAGCCGCTAATTACGCCTGTCTTGCTGTTTACCGATGCGTATACGTTCCCGGTATCATTGCCGTTCTCTTTCACAACCCAATTGACATTCCAATAGGCTGTGCTGCTTCCGGTATTGTCATCGTTATATTCATTGTAGCTCGTACCTTGAAGCGTCGCTCCCGCCGGCAGCTTGAATGCGGAGGTCACAGCGGCTATCGCTTCTTTCTCTCCGTAATTGCCCGATTTTGGAGCCTCGCCTAGCGGTTTGTCAGCCAGCGGAGCAGAGGCAGTCGCTTCCCCTGAAGAGGTTTCTTCAAGCAGCTTGCCGTCGGCAGCATTGATGGCTACGGGGCTCAACCGGTATCCAAGCCGAGGCGTCTTCTTCCCCTTTCCACCGTAAGGAATCAGGTAGGTCAGCTCGGGCTTGGCCAGTTCTTTCAATCTGGCCATCGCCTGCTGATCGGTCAGTCTCGTTTCCAGCTTTGGAAATTGAATCGTATCGTCCCATACGAACGAATATCGCATGACATGACCCTCGCTGTCGATTTCCAACTCCACATAGTTGTCGACATAAGGAATGCCGTTCACGATGCGATCGTAGCGGATCGAATGGCGAACCTCTCCCGTAAGCGGCGGCAGCAGCCGTACGCCGTAGCTCGGATTGTATTGCACTTGATCTTTATAAGCAGGAGCAGCTTCCGCAATATACGAAGCCGCTATTTTAAGTGCAGCGTCCCTTTCCACCTTCAACGGATAAGACGGTTTCACGTTAGGATTGTCGAGATAGGTACTGAACTCAAGCAGCTGTCCGCTATCGGAGTTCACCCGAACGTAAATGCTGCCCTTATGCTTGCCGTTCACCTTCTTGACGAAATCGAGACTCCATGCGCCGCGTTTCCCTCCAGCCAGCGTATCAGCAGAGTAAGACGCGCTTTGCAGCGTATAGTCATCCGGAATGGCGGCTAGCTTGCGAGCTAGAGAAGCCGCCTTCTCTTTCGATACCGCTACATCTCCAGGAGCAGATGCTTCTTCCTTATTCGTTGCCAATCCCCCCGAATCGACCGACGTTTCTGCAGTTGGCGGCGTTTGAGCCGACGCAACTGCAGGCACGGCACCGGTCAGCATGATTGCCGCGGTAAACGCAGCCAGACGTTGTCCGCTCTTATTTCGTTTCATCCGAACCTCATCCTCCGTCTCGTTCTTAATTTGGTATCTTTAACTAATTGTATAGACGCTGAGCGAGGCGGGGAAGTTGCGGCATGTGCAGGAAACCGAAAGAAGGCTGGACGGCGGTCAACAGTCCGCTCGTCCAGCCCTTCAGCCGCTCCTTTCGCTAACTAAGTTACCTGACAAAGCAAAGAGCCGGACAGGGGCATGCCCCTGTCCGGCTCTTTAAACAAATTCCCGTTCTTACAGCTGTCCAGAAATTTTCGCTTTCAAAGCGTCTTTGCTTTGCAGGCCAACCATTTTGTCAACCGGCTGTCCGTCTTTAAATACGATCAGCGTTGGAATGCTCATTACGCCGAATTGCGAAGCCAATTCTGGTTGCTCATCGACATTGATTTTTCCGATTACTGCTTGGCCTTCCAGTTCTGTTGCCAGCTCTTCAACGATTGGAAGCTGCATTTTGCAAGGTCCGCACCATGGAGCCCAGAAGTCAACGAGCGAAACGCCGTTTTGGATGCTGGAAGTAAAGTTCTCTTTAGTCAATGCTACTGCCATTGTAATCATCCTCCCAATAAAATATATGATAAGGGAATTACCCGTCACACCAATCACGCAAACCAACTATCCGCATGCGCGAATCTGGTTCAAAACGTCTTGAATCGTGATCTCGTTGAAATGCGTTTCAAGCTGCTTTTCCGCTTTGCAAAAGATGCCGAACATGACCTGGTTCATATTCGAGCCGACGACACAATCCATGCCCGGGTCTCCCGAACACCAGCTCGGTATAAGCGAGCCTTGCGCCATCACCTTGTATATATCGCCTAAAGTCACTATATTCGGATTCATGGTCAGCTTGTAGCCGCCTCCCGCGCCTTCCCTCGTATCGACATAGCCGCTTTTGCGCAATCCGCTCATTACCTTACGGACACGAGCAGAGTGCGTTCCGACATTGTCGGCGATCGTCTCGCTGCTCGCCATCTTTTCCGGCAAGTAAGCTAAATAAACAAGACTGTGTACGGCAATCGTAAATTCGCTGTTCAATGTGAACGGCCTCCCTGCTTTGTACTGTAATAATATCAATTACAGTTGAAACTGTCAAGCGTCGGGCTGCCCGATTTCACTCTTTATGATGCGAACCGAACGAGCCGCCTATTCTCGCCGGACGGCGGTGCTTTCTTCCTAACCTGCATTCGACTTCATTTTACCATTACTCCGTTCGCTGGAACAAATACAAAAATAAGTCTGAATTTGATAAATAGTTGGCTCGGACAAACAATCATTGTCATGTTCCGGTTCCGACTGTGAATACATTGGAAACGTAACGCAAAATTTTTGCTGATCGGGGAGGTGTGTGAAGATGGCGCTGCTGTGGTGGAAGCGGTGGATCGCCATCCGAACCGAAGGAGGTTCTCGGGCTGATCTGATTGACAGAATTGAAGCGCATTTCAAGGCAAATGGCATCAAATCGAAAATTACACTTGAAGGAAATTCATTGAAACGCATTCATGTATTGCAAAAAGACGAAAGCCTGGCTCGAGAGCTGCTCGCCGCATTTGACGCCGAGCATTAATCGCTCACGGGAAACGGCCTTCTGCCCAACTGCGCATTCGCTTCGCTTGCGCAGCATCTTCCGGCTGCGGTCGCTTGTAGACGGCTCGATTCGCAGAAAGCGGCCCTCCTGGCAATCCGCATATCCGCCAAACCTGAAACGGCACCGCTGCAGCGGTGCCGTTACTTTTGTTTAATGGCTCTCTCCGGTCATCTTCAAACCGATAACGCCGATAATAATCATTCCGACAAACAATAGCTTCTTCCAATTGCGGGAATCCCCGAAATAATACATGCCGAGCAGTACGCTGCCGACCGAACCAATCCCCGTCCAAATTCCGTATCCAACGCTGAGCGGAATATCGAGAAGCGCTCTGGAGAGCAGATAAAAGCTGATAAAGCCAAAGATAATTGCCCCCAGCGTTCCCCGCCATTTCTTAAATCCGTCCGACAGCTTCATCGAAGTAACGCCACCGACTTCCGCTATCCCCGATAAAATCAGAAATACCCATGCCATTTTAGTTCCGCTCCTTTCCGGTTCCCGCAGCTACGGCCGCTTTGCTTCCGCCGCCGCTTCGTCCGCCCGAATCGTCGCTCTTTTCGCCAGAAACGAGCTTTAGCCCGATGATTCCAATAATCAAAATGCCGATGAACAGCAATTTAAGCGGATCGGCTGACTCGCCCATCGCAATGCCGAGAATGACAGTGCCGGCCGTGCCCATGCCCGTAAAAATCGCGTAAGCCGTACCTACCTCGATCACCTGCATCACCTTCGCCAGCACAACAAAGCTGGCAACAATTAAGATGATGGTTATAATACTCGGCCACAACACCGTAAAGCCTTGCGAATGCTTCAATCCGAATGTCCAGGCCACTTCCAGCAACCCTGCTATAATCAAATAAACCCATGCCATTTGTGATCAACCTCTCTTATTCTGACTAACGGCCAATTGAGTTAGAGCGGCCTCGTCCACTGCGCCGCCAATGACTTGCGAACGATTTGTCTCCGTTCCTCGAACAACTCCACATCATAAAGCTGGTTTTCTACCAGCAATCCGTCAATCGCGTTATAAAATTGGGCGAGCATCGTATCGGTATTCTGCTCCGTTATTTCTCCTTCATCCCTGCCCTGCACGATCAATTTAGCCAGCTCGCCGCTCAGTTCCGTTTCATATTCGAAAAAAGCGATTCTCAGCCGGTCGCGCAAATGTCTCGGCGGGACTAGCATGGCTCGTTTCAAGAAAGCGACGCCAGCTGTCAAATGATTAAAAGCAGTGAAAAAATCAAATGCTTTATAAAGACGGGCAAGCCCGGATTCCTGACGGGAACCATTCAGAAGCGCCAGAAACGATTGTCGCTCCTCATCCATGCTTGCATCGCATAATTGGATAAACAGCTGTTCTTTCGATGAAAAATGGGCGTAAATCGAAGGTGTCTTTATACCGACTTCCTTGGCGATTTCCGACAAGCTCGTTCCCTCATAGCCGGATTCTCCGAACATGCGGAGAGCGGCCTCTTGAATGCGTTCCGCTGTTGAGGCGGCCGATGGTGGAGTCATGCTGTACAGCTCCTTTCGTTCTATCCTGCTGGTGCTTCGTTCGCAGAAATAATGTTCCCCTTCCTAACGAACGTTAGTTTCAAGTTATTTTATAGGCAGATCCCGTCATTGTCAAGGGTCTGCCTATGTTCATTTTTTGGATTCCTACTTATGCGCCAACGGATTTTTTGTATAAAGCAAATAAATTCCGAACAGCATTTTAATCCCGGCATCCGCATATCCAATCGTTGAGAAAGCAACACTGCTGTCTAAATATCCCCACGAGATTAGCACAATTAATATGCCGGAAAGATACAGCATGGATCTGCCATGCACATAAGCAAAAGGGATAAAATGAATCGCAACTGCCATTAAAACGCCCATCCAAATCATTTCATAGTTCATTTGTCCATAATAAGGGCCACCTAGACATGACATAAGCAGAAACATGAGAATAAAGGCGAAGACCGTCATTTTATTCTGAAAAACCGAAGGGGGGCCAAACGACAGTTTACCCTTAATCGTTTTATTGCCGAAGAGCAGCCCGATTCCGGCGCCGTAGCCGATGTAGAAAATAAGCTGGTTGATCGGCTGATCACCGCCCGCAAACACCAGGCTTAAAATCAATACAAGACCGACCCAGATCAGCCATACGCCGCAAAGCCTTTTGCTTAAGTAAACCCGCTTCTCCGTTTTATTGTACGACAATTTCGATTGCAGAAACGGAATCATCGTAAGCCTCCTCAACAAGTATGAATTTACTTTTTCAACTCCTTGAACATTATACCAAAAATGACAGTAAGAAGGATCGTCATTCTGGAATCAAACGCAAAAAAAGCCTTATGCCTGCAGCGGTTGCTCCGCTTTGCTGGCATAAGGCTTTTCGTTTTATATCGGCTCGCTAATCATAGTTAAAAGTGGACTGGTTAGGTGCCGATTACACTTCCATGATGATCGGAAGAATCATCGGCTTTCTTTTCGTTTGCTCGTATAAGAATCGTCCGAGCGAGTCTTTCACATTAGATTTCAGCGTCGTCCATTGGTTGACGTTGTCGCTGATTGATTTCGTAATTGTTCTTGTTACAATTCGGCCTGCTTCTTCAAGCAACCCTTCGGATTCACGTACATAGACGAATCCACGGGAGATAATATCAGGTCCCGATTTGATCGTCTTATCCTGCTTGCTGATCGTGACGACGACAACAAGAATGCCGTCCTGCGACAAATGCTTGCGGTCGCGAAGCACGATGTTGCCCACGTCTCCGATGCCCAAACCGTCGATGTACGTATTGCCTGCAGGAACTTTGCCGACCTTGCGCGCATCCCCGTTCACAATTTCCACAATTTCGCCGTTGTCGACAATGAAAATATTTTCGCTCTCGACACCCATCGCAACCGCCAGCTTCTTATGGTGAAGCTGCATCCGGTACTCGCCGTGAATCGGAATGAAATATTTCGGGGACATCAGCTGAATCATCAGCTTCAATTCCTCTTGGCTGGCGTGACCCGATACGTGCATGCCGGTCTGTGAACCGGAGCCGTAAATAACGTTCGCCCCCAAGCGGAACAGTTCGTCCACCGTACGTCCAATACTGCGCTCATTGCCTGGAATTGGCGTAGCGGAAATAATGACGGTATCGCCTTCAAGAATCTCCACCTGGCGGTGATTCGAGCGGGCCATGCGCGTCAGCGCCGACATCGGCTCGCCTTGGCTGCCTGTGCACAAAATGACGACTTGATTGTCGGCATAACGGTTCACTTCATTGGGCTCGATCAGCATGCCGTCTGGAATTTCCAAATAGCCGAGCTCGGAAGCGATCGTAATCATGTTGACCATGCTTCGCCCGATAACGGCCAATTTGCGTCCAGTAGCGGCGCCTGCATCAATAACCTGCTGCAAACGATGTACGTTCGACGCGAATGTCGATACGATAACCCGACGTTCCGCCTTGCGGAAAGCATCGATGAAATTTGCGCCGACAGTGCGCTCCGAAGGCGTAAAGCCCGGACGCTCAGCGTTCGTGCTCTCCGAGAGGAGCGCCAGTACGCCTTTTCTTCCGATTTCCGCCATCCGGTGAATATCCGCATGATAGTCGCCTACCGGCGTCTGATCGAACTTGAAGTCGCCCGTCTGAACGACTACGCCTTCCGGCGTATCCAGCACGATACCGAGGGAATCCGGGATACTGTGATTCGTCTTGAAGAACGACGCTGTCATCGATCCCAGCTTCAAAACCGAATCCGCGTGAATAAGCGTGCGGTCCGTCGATCCGAGCAATCCAGCTTCCTTCAGCTTCCCTTCAATCAGCCCCATCGTCAGTCTGCTTGCGTAGACCGGCATGTTCAGCTGCTTCAGGATATAAGGCAATCCTCCGATATGATCCTCGTGGCCGTGGGTAATTAGCAACGCTCTGACCTTGTCCTTGTTCTCGATGAGGTAAGAGATGTCCGGCACGATAATATCGATACCTAGAAGCTCTTCATCCGGAAACTTGGAACCGCAATCAATGACAATAATATCGTTCGCGTATTGTACCGCGTACATATTCTTACCGATCTCGCCTACGCCGCCCAAGGCGAAAATCGACAGCTTATTTTCTTTTTGTTTACTCAAAAATGATCCTCCTATTCATTAAGACTGACGACGATTATATACTTTCAAACCAAAAAAAATCCGAACCAGTCACTTGCCTCCATTATAGCATGAAGAAACCTCAAAAAGGAAATAGGCTGTTTCGCCTTTTATTCCCTGCCAAACTTTTTCCAGGCGACTGCAGCCGCATTGACTGCCATACCAAGCGCAACGCCAATCAGGACGGCCCCCAGATTAAGACCATGGATAAAAAGAACCATTAATCCGCCGCCGAGGTTGTCCTCTGGCAACGGGAACACAGCGGACATCAAAAAAGCGAAAATGACGGTAAAAGGTATCCACAGTATCGGAATAAACAGCGGAAAGTACCAATACCGGCTGCGAAACCGCCAAATAACGGACGCCGCTATCATCGCCGCAAACAAAATAAACACGGTGTAGCTTTGATCAAGCACCATTGTGTAACGTGAAGCCAGGTAGAAAAAAGTATTCCCGAATATCGCGTAAATAACGCTAATTGCAACCGCCCAAAGCGCCGCGTGAAATTCGAAACGACGGTTTGCGGACATTAAGGCTGCACTATCGCTTTTACCGCATGCAGAAAAGCGTCCATTTCATCGTCAGTACCGATCGATACCCGCAAAAAGCGGTCGATGCGAAGTTGTTTGAAATACCGGACAAGGACGCCCTGCTCCCGCAGCTTCAGGAACAGCGTTTCGGCCTCTACATTCGGATGTGACACGAACAGGAAGTTTGCCTTCGAATCAGTCACGATAAAACCAAGCTCGCGCAGCGCGGCGGACGTCGCCTCGCGGGTCGCGGATACTTTAGCGGCCGTTTCCAGAAAATACGACTCATCCTCCATAGCCGCAATCGCTCCAGCGAGCGCCAAACGATCGATCGTATACGAGTTGAACGAATTTTTCACCCGATTCAGCCCGTCGATCAACTCCTCGCTGCCGAGCGCCCAGCCGACGCGCAGGCCTGCCAGCGAACGCGATTTGGACAACGTCTGTACGACCAGCAGGTTCGGATATTCCCGGACCAGCGCCGCCGCCGATTCGCCGCCGAAATCGATGTACGCTTCGTCGATAATAACTACTTGATTTTGGTTATGCGCAAGCACCGGCCGCAAATCGTCGACCGGAATGAGCATAGCTGTAGGAGCGTTCGGATTCGGTATGACGATCCCGCCGTTCTCCCGATTCATAAATTCGTCCAACGGTATGCGGAACTGCTCGTCCAGCGGCACCAAATCCGCCTGCAGCCCGTAAAATTCCGCGTAAACCTTGTAAAAGCTGTACGTAATATCAGCGAACAGAACGGGCTTCGCCGGATCGAAAAAAGCGGCAAAAGCGAAGGCCAGCACTTCATCCGAGCCATTGCCGACAAACACTTCTTTCGAAGAAAGCTTGTGGTAATCAGCCAAAGTGTCGATCAGTTGCTGACAGGTCGGATCGGGATACAGACGCAGATCCTCGTTGACGGCAGCTTGAATCGCCTCCAGCACTTTCGGCGATGGCGGATATGGATTTTCGTTCGTGTTCAGCTTTATGTATTTTTTGTCCTTCGGCTGCTCGCCCGGCACATACGGCACAAGCTTTGCGGCAAGCGGACTCCAAAATTTACTCATTGCGAATCTTCCTTTCTGGAATACAGCTTAAACAGGCCATAATCGATTGCCTTTATTCAAGAATAATTCATTTGGCTTTGTAAAACCATCTGAAAAATTTCAACTTTCGCCCGAATGGAGATGATTCGCCGATTAGACTGCAAACACAGTTATAATAACGGTAGAAAGCAGCAGTAGAATCAGTATCCCTGCACAAATAATCGCTATGGTTCCGAGCGCCTTCCAAGCAGAAAAACGATGCGCCTCCCCAATCGCCTTCAGTCCTAGGACAACAATCCAAAACATTGCTACGATCTTCAAAATCTCTAGAAGAATAAATAAAAGATACGTAACTGTGCTGTCATCCGGCAGCAAGGGATCTTCCGCCAGCCCGTCTTTTCCGAAGAGCATCAGTTTTACCAGCCATATTCCACCGGTTAAAATAGCGGGAGCATACGATCCCCATGCGATAGCCAGCCTTACATCGCGGTGGCTTCCTTTCCCGCCAAGCCACTGTCCCGTCCATTTTATTAACGCGCCGAACAAGAAAAACATCAACAGTCCGGTGAAGGTGCCGCCAACAATCGCTTGAAAGATGGAAAAAGGCATCCCTTTTTCACCCATTCTCTCCAGCGCATTGAGAATGCCCGCCCCGACGGTAACAGCCAACATGCCGGCAGTTGAACCGGGCTTATCCAGCAAAGATCGAATCGTTTGCCTCGGACGAACCCAGACGGTCAACCAAGGATCAACAAAACCTGCCATTAAACTCTCCGTTCCTTCTCATCCAAATAAATGTCGAGTGCGCGGATGCCTCTTCTCGCCAGCTTGACGATCAATACCATCAAATAAATATAGAAAGCTAGGAACGGTAAATAAATGAATAACATCAAAATAAACGGCCAGATAAGTGCAAATACTTCCATTAAACTTCATCTCTCCAATCAACAGTTGTCATTTAGGAGTATTTTACCATTTTAGTCTTTAATCTGTCTTGCATTTCGACAATAAAAAGCGAAATCATTGCTTAATTTTAGCGAGGAGAAGCGCTGCGGGTCAGAGGGTTCTTCCGATCGCCATTAAAGCCTGATTCCTTATTTTATAGTTGTCTGCGGTAGGAATCCTGCTTTAAAAGCGACCACTATCGTTTCTCCAGAATCCCTCTGCCCCTTCGCTGCTCTCATCTCTTCCATCAAGCAATGATTTTAAAAAAAAGAAAGCTGGCAGCAAGCCATTATAGCTCGCTGCCAGCCCTCATTTGTTACGAACGGCCCTGTTAAATACGCCGTCCCATGATAACCAGATCGCGCTCGATGCCATCGAGTTCGGCTACGCGGGGCAATAACGCCCACTGTTCGAAGCCAAACTTGCGAAGCAGCCCGAGGCTCGGCTCATTGTGGCCGAATACGAAGCCAAGCAAGGTGCGTACACCAATCGAAGGAGCAGCCTCCACCGCTTTTGCAATCAGCATCGAGCCAATTCCGCCTCCCCGCTGCTCGGAGGCAATATAGATGCTAATCTCAGCTGTTGCATTGTAGGCAGGACGTCCGTAAAACGATTGAAAGCTTAGCCAAGCGATAATTTCGCCTTCACGCTCAAGCACCCATAGCGGTCTTGATTCTGGAGAATGCTCATCAAACCAGTGCTGCCGGCTTTCGACCGTTACCGGTTCAAGATCCGCTGTCACGCTTCTCGACGCAATCGTCGAATTATAAATGTCGACAATGCGCGGCAAATCCGATTGAACGGCATCGCGAATGCGGCCGCCCCCCGGACTGCTGCTCAAACTACTCATGCTGTTCACCCCATTTTTGCATTTATAACGGTATAACCTCAACTAAGGAGCATTTTATCACGGAACGGACAGCCTGTCTTTATCCTGCTCTTTCCAGCGAAAAAAGCGTCCTTCCCCAGTTAAGGGGAAAAGACGCTCTTTTAGATTTTCCAGTTTCTTAGAAAGCCGGAACGACCGCCACTTCGTACTTGTCTTCGATAAACTTCTTCACATCTGGGGAGAGCAGTGCCTCGTCCAGCTTCTTAATTTCTTCACGGTTCTCGTCGCCCTTGCGAACAGTAATAATGTTAGCGTAAGGAGAATTGGCGTCCTCGCGGAACAGCGCCGAATTCGGATCGATGCCGGATTCCAAAATGAGATTTGTGTTAATGATTGCGCCGTCTACATCCGGCAGGGCCCGTGGCAACGTCGCGGAATCCACTTCTACAAATTTCAGCTTAAGCGGATTGTCGACGATATCTTTCGGCGTCGCCTCGTACGTCGTAATGCCTTCCTTCAGCTTGATATATCCTTGCTGCTCCAGCAGGACAAGCGCACGGTATTCGTTGGACGGATTGTTTGGAATGCCGATCTTCGCGCCTTCCTTCAGCTCGTCTTTCGATTTCAGCTTCTGGGAGTAGAAGCCGATTGGCTCGACATGCACTTTCGCCGTTACGGCGAAATCATAGCCCTTCTCGTTCTTTACCGAATCGAGGTACGGAACGTGCTGGAAGTAGTTGGCGTCGATTTGCCCTTCCTTCAGCGCCGGGTTCAGCTGTCCTTCGTCATCCAAAATAACGATTTCCAGGTTGACGCCCTGCTCTTTCAACTTCGGCTTTATGAACTCCAGAATTTCGGCGTGAGGAACCGGCGCTGCGCCTACTTTCAAAGTGACTTCCTTCTTCGGCTCTTCTGTCGGCTCTGGCGTTGCGGAAGCCGGCTGCTGCGTAGGCGCCTCCGTTGCCTGCTTACCGTTATTGCTGCCGCTTCCTCCGTTGCCATTCGATCCGCAAGCCGCAAGGGTGAAGCTCAAGACGAGCAGCAAAGCCAGTGTTAATAATCCTTTTCTTTGTTTTCCCGCTTTTACCATTATAAAACACTCCTATCTTTCCTATTTATAGTATTTGCTATAAACCGAGATCAAGTTTGTTTGCATAGTGCCAGTTGTTCTACAAGTGCGCAATGCTTACCGCTGCCGCCGCCTGCGCAGGATCGACTTGGCTGCGCCGTCGCCGCTCCATTGAATGATTTGTACCAATGCGATAATTGCAATCACGGTAGCGATCAGAATATCTTCCCGGAACCGCTGATAGCCGAACCGGATGGCCAGGCTGCCCAGACCGCCCGCGCCGATCGCGCCCGCAACCGCCGTAAATTCGGTGATCGCGATAACAGCGATGGTCATGCCGCGTACAAGGGCAGGCAGCGCTTCGGGAATAAGTACGCGGAATATAATCGTCCATGGACCTGCTCCGAACGACTTCGCCGCTTCAATTTTGCCCGCGCTCACTTCTCTCAGCGAGCTTTCGATAATGCGTCCGAGAAAAGGAGCCGCGCCGATGGAAAGCGAGACAATAGCTGCTGTCGGCCCGAGCGACGTACCGACAACCAGCCGCGACAATGGAAGCAGCAATACGATTAAAATAATGAATGGCAAAGATCTTACGCCATTAATGGCCGTTCCAACCACTTTATGGAGCAGTGGCGCCTCCAGTATGCCGCCTTTCTCCGTCACCGTGAGAATAATCCCGAGCGCGATGCCGAATAGGAGGGCGAAGACGGAAGATATCGACACCATGTAAAGCGTCTCTTGAAGCCCTTCCAGCAGCAGGTCAAACAGATCGTCCCTCATATGCCTGCCCCCGTCCCCTCGATGACGAAGCGCTGATCACGGTAGTAATCAATAATGCTGATGAACCGTCTTGCCGTCTCGCTCTCGGGATTCAGGAACAGCTTGTCGACTGTGCCAGTTTCAGCCACCCTGCCGTATTCAATCACGGCCATGTGATCGCAAACATGCTGCAGCACATCGAGCTCATGCGTAATCAGAACGATCGTTAAGTTTAGCTTGCGATTAATGTCCTGCAGCAGTTCTAATATGGCGTAGGTCGTCTGCGGGTCGAGCGAGGAGGTAGCCTCATCGCTGAGCAGCACGTCGGGATCGTTGACGAGCGCGCGAGCGATACCTACCCGCTGCTTCTGCCCGCCGCTCAGTTGAGACGGGTAATCGTTCTCCTTGTCCTCGAGACCGACCAGCGCCAGCAATTCTCTTACCTTGTCGCGGATTTGATCCTTGGGATGTCCTGCGACAGTGAGAGGGAACGCAACGTTCTGGAACACTGTCTTTGAATCAAACAAGTTGAAATGCTGAAAAATCATGCCGATTTTACGTCTCGCCAGTCGAAGCTGTGCCTCATTCAAATCGGTGATGACGGTATCCCCGATAACGATCCGTCCCGAATCCGGCTCCTCCAGCCGGTTCAGACAGCGAATCAGCGTCGACTTGCCTGCTCCGCTAAAGCCGATGATGCCGAAAATATCCCCTTTTTGAATTTGCAAATTGATTTGACTTAGCGCGGCAATCGTTTCGTTCCCGCTCTTATAGAACTTGCTCAGGTTGGATATCGTGATCACGAAACGCTTCCCCCTGTTCAATCCCTCATCACAACAGCCGGTATAAACAAAAAAAACTAATCGCTACCGCCCCTATATAAGAGCGGATGTACGATTAGTTTCCAGTTGGACTGGTGAACCGTTTATATAACCGACTATGCCGATGAGTTTTCTATAATTTATAGTAGTTTTTAAATGCTGTCAATACATTTTTGACATAAATTTTAAGATTGACGATCGTTGACGCGGATGGTAAATTATACCCGATTAATCTCATGAATGAACTCGGATAATTGTTGGGAGGTTTTTAAGATGAGTACAGCCGCGCGCAAACGGCAAATCAAGCTGTCCGCCTATTTGGTCGGAACAGGCATGCATGTGGCAAGCTGGCGGCACCCGAATGCACAGCCAGACGCCAGCATTGATATCGACTACTATCGGAAGCTAGCTCAGACGGCGGAGCGAGGCAAGTTTGATATTGCTTTTATCGCCGACAGCCTTGCTATTAACGAACAATCACACCCAAATATCTTGAACCGTTACGAGCCGATCACGCTCATTACCGCGCTCGCGGCCGCGACTACTCATATCGGCGTCGTCGCAACCGCTTCGACTTCTTATATTGAACCCTTCAATCTGGCTCGCTCGCTCATGTCGGCTGATCATATCAGCAAAGGCAGGGTCGGATGGAACATCGTGACAACCCGCGATCTATCCGGCAATACGGCGCTTAATTTCGGCAGCAAGGAGCATTATGAGCATGCTCACCGCTATAAGCGAGCGGAAGAATTCGTCAAGGTCGTTAAAGGATTGTGGGATTCATGGGAGGACGACGCTTTTATCAGAGACAAGGAGAGCGGCGTGTTTTTTGATCCGTCCAAGCTGCACCGGATCAACCATCAAGGAGAGTTTTTCTCCGTGCAAGGGCCGCTTAACATCGGGCGCTCCCCGCAGGGACATCCGGTGCTCGTGCAGGCGGGCACATCCGAGAATGGCCAAAACTTTGCCGTACATTCGGCGGAGGTCATTTTCTCGATCAAGTATAATTTGGCGGATGCACAATTGTTTTACCGTACCTTCAAGGAAAAAACAGCCGCTGCCGGACGCAACCCAGACGAAATCTATATTTTGCAGGGCATTTTCCCGATCATCGCCGAGACAGACGAAGCCGCCGACGTGAAGCGTAAACAGCTCGAAGCGCTCATTACCGACGAACAGGGTCTAGCCTTCCTCGCCGACTATTTTCCGGGTGTCGATTTCAGCCCCTTCACGCTGGAGACAAGGGCCAGCGAAACGGGCATCGACCGGCTCGATTTCGCGAAATCCGATTACGTGAAGCACCAGCCGGTCATTGCCCGCGAGAACCCGACACTGCGACAGGTTTATTCGCTGCTGACTGGCTCGTTCAGCGGCGACCACCTGGTCGGCACGCCGGAAAAAATCGCCGATACGCTCCAGCAATGGTTCGAAGAAGGAGCGGCCGACGGCTTCATGCTGCTGGCGCCGCTGCTCCCCGACGGCCTTGACGATTTCGTCAACCTCGTCGTGCCCATTTTGCAGCAACGAGGCCTGTTCCGTACCGAATATGAGGGTAGTACGCTGCGCAGCCATCTCGGTTTGCCTGTGCCAGCGCATCCCGGCGCTCCTGCGTCTGCACCGGTTTCTTCGTAAGGCGTGCAGCACCCCCTTAGAGCGCAACAAACCGTCCTGCTTAGAGCCAGGACGGTTTGTTTTTCATGTCAGTGTCTTAGTAAGACAGCCTATTAGATTCCGGCAGATTTGTCACGCCGCCTAAGAGCGGTCAGACTGGATCAGCTCCGTTTTCAACTCGGCAATCAGCTTATTTTGCTCTCGCAACAGCTCCGCGATTTCATCCATTTTTCTGTCCGAATCGCCCTGCCGCTCTCCCAGTTGGTTGAAGGCTCTTTCTAGCTCCTCTTGTCTCGATCGGCCCGCTATCGAATCGTTAATCGCACTTATAATTAAATACTGCAGCACGAAAAAGACAATAACCGCACCAATAATGACTATTACCCAGAAAGCCATTTCTCTCCCCCCAAGCTTCGAATTTCAAAGCCATCGCCAAAAGGTACTTGTGCTGAACTTTACTTGGTGACGCTCGGCCCAGCTTCTCAGCGCGGCGATCGGCTCGTCGCTATCTCCTGCAAAGCGGAAAGCCAAGTCCATCGGTACAATGCGCTTGCCTCTCGGCTTAATGCCGACGACGGGATAAAAGTACCCCGATACGTAAATGGCTTGGATAGCCTCTGGCTTGAAGTCATTATCCCGAACCGATAGCGCTCCTGATTGAAGAAGCAGATCGGAAGGCTTATTAAATGCTATTTTGACAATCGAGAAAACAAGCAGCGTCAAATTGACCGCCAGCCCGAATACCGCGATATAAATCACCGCCGTAAATCCGCCCTTGGAGTATTGCTGCACGATCAGATACATCATAAGTGCGCACAGAATAAACAATGAAATCGGCGTCCACGAGAAAAAAGAATTCCGAATCGTCCATTTTTGCATGTAAGACTATTTCCCTCCATCCTAAAACTTGTCCAGATTATACCACAACTTCTGTTCGCGTACATGCGAACAGTCTCAGACATGACATTTGTCATGTATCATTACTTACGTTTATGACTTCTTCGTGATGCTTTCTTTCTTTACAATAGAAGAAGCACCCGCGCACGGTAAGGCTGAAAGCCTTATCCGCCGCTTAGGAGGAAGACAGCTTGTCTCAAACCAAACAATTGCAATTGCAGCTAAAAAAAGAAGTAGCTCCCTTCGAGAAAACAAATGCATCTGCCAGCATCAAGCAGCTCGTTAATACGCTGCTGCCGTTATTCGGACTCTGGTACGCTGCATACGCCAGCTTATCCGTCTCTTACTGGCTGACGCTGGCCATTGGCATCCTTACCTCGGGATTCGTCATCCGAACCTTTATTATTTTCCATGATTGCTGCCATGGCTCCTTTTTCAAAAACAAAAAAGCAAACGCCATAATCGGCACCATTACTGGCATACTGACTCACGTCCCTTACGCGCAATGGAAGTACAGCCATGCTGTCCACCACGCTTCCAGCGGCAATTTGGACAAAAGAGGACTCGGCGACATTTGGATTTTGACGACTGCCGAGTACGCTTCCGCGCCTTTGCTGCGCCGCATCGCTTACCGTTTTTACCGCCATCCGCTCGTCATGTTCGGACTCGGTCCGATCGGCGTGTTTCTGGTTCAATACCGCTTCAACCGCAAAGGAGCGAGACGCAAAGAACGTCTGAATACGTATATAACAAATGCTTCTATGGCTGCGCTGTACGCGCTGCTTTGCTGGGCAATCGGCTGGCAGGCGTTCGTGCTCGTACACGGTCCTATTTTCTTCGTATCCGGTTTGTTGGGTATCTGGTTGTTTTACGTACAACATCAGTTCGAGGATTCGTATTTCGAGAACGAAGACGAGTGGAGCTACGTTAAAGCGGCCGTTGAAGGCAGTTCGTATTACAAGCTTCCTCGTGTTTTACAGTGGATCACTGGCAATATCGGCTTTCACCATGTTCACCATCTGAGCCCGAAGGTTCCGAACTACTACCTGGAAAAAGCGCATAACGCTACGCCTCCGCTCCATCAGGCTACGACGATCACGCTGCGCACCAGCCTGCAATCGCTTCGATTCCGCCTGTGGGACGAAGAGGGCAAAAAGTTCGTCAGCTTCGGGGAAGCTCGCAAGCGCTATCGGTCAGCTTCGCAGAAGCCGGCCCAAGCGCCTGTAGGCGGCGGTCCCATCCGTCCGGCCGCAGACAGCAAAGGGTGAATCGCCGCCGTTTTATGGTAGAATATGAGTAAGACCAAGAGCGAAGGAAGTTTGCCCGTGAACAAGTGGTATCATATTTTTCATAGAAGCACCGGCTTAAGCCCTTATGTCTGGGTCGTTTTCTGCATCTTGCCGTTTTACTTCATCATCCGCTCACCGTCGACGACCCAGATCGTAAGCGGTGTCGCACTGATCTTGTTATTTTTCGTCTGCTACGTGATGAGTTTTCTCTCCAAAGGGTGGCAAATCTACTTTTGGACGAGTATGCAAATATTAGTATCCATTGCAATGACCATGTTGTTTAGCTTTGTTTACTTCTCCATTTTTCTCGCTTTTTTTATCGGGAATATCCAGAACAAAGCTGGTTTCATTACACTGTATACCGTTCATATCGTGACGACCTTCGTAACGATCAACTACGGCTTCGTAACGGCCAATTCGATGCTGCTCAGTCAGTTTCCCTTCGTGTTCATCAGCTTGATTGCGGTTATTTTACTGCCTGTTAATAACTATAACCGGAACAAGCGCGGTCAGCTCGAAGGCAAGCTGGAGGATGCGCAAAAACGAATCTCGGAGCTTGTGAAGCAAGAAGAGCGCCAGCGTATCGCCCGTGACCTGCACGACACGCTCGGCCAGAAGCTTTCGCTGATTGGGCTGAAAAGCGATCTAGCGGGCAAGCTCATCGAGAGCGACCCGTCCCGTGCCCGCTCGGAGCTGCAGGACGTCCGTCGAACGGCCCGCATGGCGCTCAAAGAGGTGCGTAATTTGGTTACACAAATGCGGGGAGTCCGGCTCGCCGACGAATTTCAGCGTATCAAGCAGGTGCTCACGGCCGCACAGATCAATTTCGAGCTGGAGGGTACCCTTAGCGAGGACGAGACGCAGCTGACGATTCTGAGCGAAAATGTGCTCAGCATGTGTCTGAAGGAAGCCGTCACCAACATTGTTAAACACAGTCACGCCGCCACATGCAAGGTCACGCTCGAAACGGAACCTGCCAATCTCATTATGCGTGTAAGCGACGATGGAATCGGCCTTCCTGCCGGCTCCGCCCGCAATCAGGGGAATGGATTGCAAGGGATGAAGGAACGAGTTGAATTTGTGAATGGCAGTCTGGAGATCGCACCGGTACCGAAAGGAACGACGCTGGTGTTCAAAATTCCTCATATTATTAAACAAGCATAGGAAGTGATTGCTTTGATCCGTATCGTTATTGCCGAGGATCAGCGCATGCTGCTCGGAGCATTGGCCTCGCTGCTCGATCTGGAGGAAGATATGAAGGTTGTCGGGCGCGCAGGCAATGGCGAGGAGGCCGTAGCCCTCGTCAGGGAGCATCAGCCGGACGTGTGCATCATGGACATTGAGATGCCGCTGAAGAGCGGCCTTGAAGCAGCCGAAGATTTAAGAAATTGCGGCTGTAAGGTTATCATCCTTACCACCTTCGCCCGTTCCGGCTATTTCGACCGCGCTATGAAAGCCGGCGTCAGCGGTTATTTGCTCAAGGATAGCCCGAGCGAGGAGCTCGCTGCCTCTATTCGCAGCATCGTCGAAGGCCGGCGCATCTACGCCCCGGAGCTGATGGACGAAGCCTATGGCGAGGAAAACCCGCTAACCGATCGGGAAAAGGAAGTGCTCGGCCTAATCGCCGACGGTAAGAACACGAAAGAAATCGCCAGCGAGCTCTACATCACGACCGGCACCGTCCGCAACTACATCTCGATCATCCTCGATAAGCTCGATGTAAGCAACCGGATCGAAGCGATCACCCGTTTCAAAGAAAAGGGTTGGTTTAAGTAGAGTCTGCCCTCCTTGTTGGCTAGCTCTGCGTCATCTTGGTGTGGGATAGGTTGCGCATGATTTTGAGGTGAACCCCGTCGCGGACGGGGGGGAGCGAACTACGAGGAACTACGAGAAATAACTGCAGAAATGCAGTTATTGTACCGCTTTTGAGCCTGAGACGAGGAAATAAATGCATTTTGGCAGTTATTGAACAGGGAATGCGTCCTGACAACGACATAAGGCCAGAAATAAATGCGGAAATGCAGTTATTGTACCCTTTTCGAGCCTGAGACGAGGAAATAAATGCATTTTGGCAGTTATTGTGCAGGGAATGCCTCCAGACGACGACATAAGGCCAGGAATAACTGCAGAAATGCAGTTATTGTACCACTTTGGAGCCTGAGACGAGGAAATAAATGCATTTTGGCAGTTATTGAACAGAGACTGCGTCCTGACAACGACATAAGGCCAGAAATAACTGCGGAATTGCAGTTATTGTACCGCTTTTGAGCCTGAGACGAGGAAATAAATGCATTTTTGCAGTTATTGAACAGGGACTGCGTCCTGACAACGACATAAGGCCAGAAATAACTGCGGAATTGCAGTTACTGTACCACTTTTAAGCTTGAGACGAGGAAATAAATGCATTTTGGCAGTTATCCGAATGAGAATGCGTCCTGACAACGACATAACGCCAGAAATAATTGCGGAATTGCAGTTATTGTACCCTTTTCGAGCCTGAGACGAGGAAATAAATGCATTTTGGCAGTTATTGGGCAGGGAATGCGTGCAGAGGGCGAGGTAGGGCAAGGCAATAAAGCAACTGCATAAAGCAGTTCAGGCCGTCAAGATGTTCATCTCGACAGCCCGACATTCTTGAAAACTAGTAGCTATTCGAACTCACCGTGTCTGCGTAAACGACTTTCGTTCCGGCGATAAAATCGTGCAGCCCTCGTTTGTCATCACGCAAGCCGATCATAAAAGCGCTAACGATCACCGCGATGCCGAACGTAATGGTATAGATGAGACCGGCCACTAAATTGCGCAACAGCATCGTACCAATCCCCGGCGGCGAACCGTCCAGCTTGCAAATCTTAATGCCGCAAATGCGTTTTCCAACCGTATAGCCTTGCCAGAAAACCGGGAGCAGCAACGCATACAGGCCCGACAATACATCCTCCACATAATCCGTGCCAATTCCCTTCGCAAACAAATAAATGGGCAGTCCTATAATTAGCCCGTCGAGCAGATTAGCTCCCAGTCGAATCCAAAATCCCGCGTTCATCTCTGATCCACTCCTCCACACGTGTTATTCCACTTTATAAGGCCAGTCTTCTACCTTTCTTGCAATAAGCAGCGCACGATTCAGCACCTCTACCACTGCAAAAACAATCGCAAGTACACGGAACCCGAGATCATATAAGCATACAAAAGCGCCCGCCATGAGCAGCAATTCGATTCCGAGCCGACCATACAAGCCGAGCTCTACTGAGCGTTTCGGCGAGATCAGCTTACCCCAAACCACTGCAGCCGCGATCGGCAAACCAAGTCCAGCCGCAAATTGCACCCATAGGCTCTGATCGAGCTTAAACCCCCAATAGGCAAGCGATAGAAATAAAATGAGCTCTAAAACAAACCGTATAGCCAATTGGAAAACCGCGAACACCGCTTACCCTCCCCTGTCTATTTATCGCATCTATGCTTCTGTTTCTAGGTATACGCCGTTCTGTCTATTTATCGCATCTATGCGCCTGCTTCTAGATATACGCCGTACCGGCCCCTCAATATGACGGTACGCAGGCTCTTCAACGATCCGATTTTGATCGACATTACTCTACAAAATTCTTCATTCACTTCCAGAATCCTTCATACACTGCCTCAACTTCAAACCAACAGTCCCCTTCTTGCACGAAAAAAGCTTGCCCGCCAAGAAAGGCGGACAAGCCAACGTACCGTATCGTATCGTTTAAAATTAAGCTTTCGATGGATCGAACGAGCTTTTCAGCGATACGATCCGGTTGAAAACGAGCTTGGAAGGAGTCGAATCCTTCGGATCGACATTGAAGTAACCATGACGGAAAAATTGGAACTTGTCTCCGCCGGAAGCATCCTTCATGTTCGGCTCCACGAAGCCTTCCAACACTTCTTGATTGTTCGGATTGATGCATTCGAGGAACGGCTTGCCTTCCTCTTCCGCCTCATTCGTAATAAGCGGCTCATAGAGGCGGAACGAAGCCGGAACGGCTTGCGAAGCTTCTACCCAATGCAGCGTGCCTTTTACCTTGCGGGCGTTAAAGCCCGATCCGCTCTTCGTCTCTGGGTCGTAAGTGCAGTGAAGCTCCACAACATTGCCGTCAGCATCCTTGATAACCTCTTGGCAAGTAATGAAATACGCATGCTTCAAGCGAACTTCGTTGCCAGGGAACAACCGGAAATATTTCGGCACCGGATTTTCCATGAAGTCGTCGCGCTCGATATAAATTTCACGGGAGAAAGGAATTTGGCGTTTGCCCATTTCCTCGTTCTCGGCGTTGTTTTCGGCTTCCAAATACTCGATTTGGCCTTCCGGATAGTTCGTAATCACGACCTTAAGCGGCTGCAGCACAGCCATCGTACGGAGCGCCTTCAGCTTCAAGTCTTCGCGAATAAAATGCTCCAGCATCCGCTCGTCGACCAGACTGAACGCCTTCGCCACGCCGATCTCGCGACAGAACGCGCGAATCGCTTCCGCCGTAAACCCTTTGCGGCGCAAGCCGCTGATGGTCGGCATCCGCGGGTCGTCCCAGCCTTCAACGACATGCTCGTCGACAAGCTGTTTCAGCTTTCTTTTACTCATAACCGTATTTGTCACATTCAGTCTTGCAAACTCGTACTGACGCGGCACGGCCTCCATCTCGCATTCGGCAATAGCCCAATCGTAGAGCGGCCGATGATCGGCGAATTCCAGCGTACAAATCGAATGCGTTACGCCTTCGATGGCGTCGCTGATCGGATGCGCATAATCGTACATCGGATAGATACACCATGCGTCGCCCGTACGATGATGGTGCGCGTGAGCAATACGGTACAAGACAGGATCGCGCAGGTTGATGTTCGGAGAAGCCATATCAATCTTCGCGCGAAGCACCTTTTCCCCGTCCTTGAACTCGCCTGCACGCATGCGGGCGAACAGATCCAAATTCATTTCGACAGTCCGGTCGCGGTAAGGGCTGTTTTGGCCAGGCTCGGTCAACGTGCCCCGCGTCTCGCGCATTTGCTCGGCGGACAGGTCACATACGAACGCTTTGCCTTTTTTAATAAGCAGCACGGCGCGGTCGTACAATTCTTCGAAATAGTCGGAGGCGAAGCGCAGGTCGTCCCACTCGAAGCCGAGCCACCGCACGTCTTCTTGGATCGACTCGACATACTCCGTGTCCTCTTTCACCGGATTGGTGTCGTCGAAGCGAAGGTTCGTTTTGCCTTTAAACTCGTCTGCGAGTTCAAAATTCAAGCAAATGGACTTCGCGTGTCCGATATGCAAATAACCGTTTGGTTCCGGCGGAAAGCGGGTCACGATTTCCTGCACGCGGCCTTCTTTCAAATCTTCGACGACGATGTTCTTGATAAAGTTTGAGGATGATGTCTTATTCTCCACAGTGTTCTCCACGGCGACCAACCTTTCCCACGATAAATAATTATCTTCCTATCATACACAATATCGCGAAAAAAAACACGACCGAAGTGGATAAGTCCCTGCTCTCCTTTTCCTAAACAGCTTTCAATAGAAAACCACGCATGCGCTCCGTTCCGTAAAAGGCGCCACAACGGCGGCACATCGAATGTCTCCGGGCTAAATGTCACTGACCTGCTAGAAACGAATGATTCCCGCCGAATAAAGCAAGACGAGAATAACGAGAATCGGAGCGACGAACCTGACCATGAACAGCCATAACCGGAACCACCCGGCACGCAAGCCAGCCTCCTCTGCTGCTCCTTTCCATGCATACCCGACGAAGATCGTCACAATAAAGCCGCCGAGCGGCAGGACGATGTTGGACAAAATAAAATCAAACCAGTCGAACAGCGTTTTGCCGCCGAAAGTCAGGCCTGGCGCTGCACCGCCTACCGACAACGCGCATGGAACGCCAATTAGAAAAATCAAGGAAGCGGCAATAGCTGCGGAAGCATTACGGCTTAACCCGAACGTATCCTTTAAGAAAGCGACAGGCACCTCCAGCAGCGATACGGTCGAGGTCAACGCCGCGAACGCGAGCAGCAGGAAGAATAAGCCGCCGAAAAAGGCGCCGAACGGCATCGCCCCGAATGCCGCAGGCAGCGCCACAAAAACGAGACCCGGCCCCTGGGAAGCTTCCAGGCCGAAAGCGGCCGAGGTCGGAAAAATGATCAGGCCCGCCAGCAGCGCATAGACCAGATCTCCTGCGCCGATCGCAAGCGCGCCAGACCCGAGCGATTGCCTTTTATCGACATAAGCGCCGTAGGTAATCATCGTGCCCATGCCCAGCGAAAGCGAGAAAAAGGCGTGCCCGAGCGCCACAAGCGCCGATTCCGTCGTAATCTTGGAAAAGTCGGGACGAAGAAAAAAGGAGAGCCCTTCCCCCGCCCCTTCCAGAGTTAACGCACGAATCATAAGCACAATAAGCAAAATAATCAGACCCGGAATAAAAACTTTATTGAATTTCTCGATTCCGGAGGAAACGCCTTTCATAATAACGGCGGCCGTCACCAGCATCGAGACGAAATGCCACAGAACCGGCAGCCACCCTCCGATGAAAGCGCTGAATTGGCCGGCATAGTCGCCGCTGGCGTACAGCTTGCCTGTGAAGGAAATGATCGCATAATGAATCGTCCAACCGGCTACGACCGAATAGAAGCATAAAATAAAAAACGGCGCCAAAATCGAAAGGAAGCTGATCGCTCCCCAACTTTTTTTGCCGCTTAGCCGAATAAAGGAGGTCGTCACGCTGCCTCTTCCACCTCGTCCGATCGCAAGCTCCGCAAGAAGCACGGGCAGTCCGATAACGACCATGCAGACGATGAACATCAGGAAAAAAGCCGCCCCTCCGTATAGGCCCGTAATATACGGAAACTTCCACATGTTGCCGAGCCCGACCGCGCTGCCGATTGCCGCCAATATAAACCCGGACGAAGAAAAACGCTCGCCCGATTCCTTTAAACCTCCCGCTTCATGTCCGCTCATACTTTCACCTCGAGTATCCCATCTGTTTGTCCTCTTTTTAGCTCTGTTTCCAGCTTCGGCTAGTATGGCCCTTCTGCCCGGTTTACACTCCGACGCCGTAAAGCCCTTCCGGCTGAGCCGAAAGGGCGGGAAGCAGAACGTATGGAGTAGAAGATCCATGGCAAGCAAGCCGGATTAATAAGAAGCGTTACGCCCTATAAAAAGGGTACAAAGCAGACGTCACAACGAGCAGAAGGTCCTTCTCGCAGTCGAGCCGGAGCAGACCGTTCTTTTCATCCCGGCCTAGCATCCCTGGTTCGGCTTTACGCGCCCGGGCTGTGAAAGAAGCGGCAAGGCCGGCTGCAGCGGCACGCGCCAGCCATGGACGCGGCGCAGCGGCCAACGCGTCCGCGAATCGGTCCGCCGCGCTGTTCCATTTGCCCGCTGCGGCATAAATAGCGCCCGCCGCCAGCTGCTCAGACGCTTGCGCTTGCGGCGAACGGCAAGCTAAAGCCGCTTCACCATTCGCGGAAGCTTGCGCGCCAAGCTGCGAGCACCATTGCAGCAAAGGTGGCAGGAAAAAGGCTCCTTCTCGGTCCGTCAGGAAGTTCCGAGTCTCCCTCCTGGAGGCCAGCTTTACATCTCCCGCTCCGGGAATGGATAATTCCTCGGCCAGCCAAGCAAGAGCGTCGTGGTCTCCCAGCATGCCGAGCGCCTGTTGAGCCGCCTGC
This sequence comes from Paenibacillus sp. NPDC058071, assembly GCF_042885235.1. Lineage (NCBI taxonomy): Bacteria > Bacillati > Bacillota > Bacilli > Caryophanales > Paenibacillaceae > Paenibacillus > Paenibacillus sp. NPDC058071. Next base: position 373,951 of record NZ_JBHVSK010000004.1, on the reverse strand, counting down.
GGGCCATTGGAGGAGATGGTTTCTGAAACCACGCTGACGAATAACGGACGCAATCCGACCTCCAACACAGCGAGCATCGCAAGCCGCTCCCAAGCAGGTACATAATCGGAGTTAAGACGGATTGCCCTCGCATAGTGCAAGGCTGCCGCTTTCCAGCGTCCTAACCGCTCTTCGGCATAACCTGCGGAAGCCAACGTCCGGTAGCTTCCGGCACCTCGAGCCGACGTATAGTGAACAGGGGCCGGACCGATCTGCGCCGCTCGCTCATAGAGAAGCAATGCTTCCTCTGCCCTGTCCTGTTCCATAAGCGCCGCCGCCAGCAGCTCGTACAAATCGGCAAAGTCGGCAAATCCTCGCTCGACGATCCCGTATTCAGCCCAGTACGCCGCCTTTTCAGGCTTGCCCGCCGCCAGGCTGGCGGCGCTCAGCTTTAGCAGCGCATCCGACATGAAACCGCCGTCCGCTTCTGTATTCTTCGCAAGCGGCTCCAACCACCGTATGGCTTGCTCCCATTCACCGTAAGTAAAGCACTCGGTGCCCATTGCATATTGAAGAAGGAGATTGGCGGGCTGGTCACGCAGAGCCGATTCTAGAATACCTGTGTTTCGCTCTCGTTTATTTTTAGCCGCCATCCGCTCGTCGGTATAGCCTTCGTGCCTAATTTCAAGCGGAGCGTAAGCAAGCGCATCGGGGCCGATTGCCGCTACAGCGGTTGCTGTCTCCTCGTGCAAAGCACCTGCGAAACGAATGCGCGGGTCATTGCGAAAAAGCCTGCACACGGCATCGGAAACAACCGATACCGATCCGGCTTTTCCTACCGCGCTTGTGAGTCTGACGTAATAGCCAAACCGCCGCTCGTCGGCAAGCAGTTTCCGCCATAATTGATCATCCTGCGGCAGCAGCCGCTCGTCGGCATCGAGCACCACGATCCACGGCTGGCTGGCTGCAGCCAGCGCTTTATTCCTTGCTTCGGCAAAATGGTCGGTCCATTCGATGGACAGAATTACCGCGCCATATCGTTCTGCAATTTGTAAAGTCCGGTCGATAGAACCGGTATCCGCAACAATCATTTCACTCACGTAAGGAAGGGCCGACTCAAGACAAGCTGCAAGCAGCTCCTCTTCATCCCGGACGATCATGCATAAAGACAAGGGCAGCCTTTTGCTCGGCTTCAGCTCGCTGCTATCCACACGGCTCCCCCTCCTGGCACGCGGCGCTTCATTTTTACCAGCCGTCATTGCCAGGCAGTAATAGCCGGACCGCGGTCAATGCCTTTTTCTCTATCTCCGTCCTCCGAGCTTGCTGGGACTGGGCCAGAAATAGGTCAGCCCGCTTCCGCCATACTGCCGATACCGTATCCTTTTCCTTGCTCGAAGCAAGCAGCGGCAGCCCTGACCAGTCGCCGTTTCTTAGAAGCTCGGATGCGTGCAGCAGCTCCCGCTTCGTTTGCTCTTCTTTCTGCAAGCTCGCTTGCAGCTTCGTCCACGCGTAGGACTCTTGCTCACAACCAGAAAGCGCCAGCACGGCGCTCAGCTTTAACGCCGCCGCAGCGTCCGTACATTGCAGGCGCGTTGCCAGCAGCTGAGGCAGCTTTGCGCCTTGACCGGAAGCTTTCATATAAACGCACATCCTGAATAAAGGCGGAAGGAGATCGGGCTGGTGGCGGAGCGCCTCTACATAACTGCGTATAGCGCCTTGGGCGTCCTGCAGTGCTTCGAATATTTTTCCAAGCAAGTAGGCCGTCCGGTACGTCCCCATGCCAGCCTCCGTATGATAGCCTAGCGGAGCGGTGCCGATCGCAATCGCTCGTTCTGCAGCATCCTGCGCTTTTTTCAAACGGCCGCAGTAGGCGCTGCACAGAGCCAAGTAATGCCACATGTCGGTATAGTCGGCATAGCGCTGTACGCCTTCCTCTGAAATGGAGGCCGCTTCCTCCCAACGACTGAGAAGCTGCAAGCTCAACGCTTCGTATTTAATGACCAGATGAGCATAGTTCAGTTGATCAAAATCCGGCATCTGCCGCGATAGCCGAAAAGCAGCCAACGCCGCCTCCGGTTCCCCCAGACGCAAATGCTCCACTCCAATGTTGTACCGATGAAACCCGTTATCGGGTTCCTCTGCTATAGCCATTTTTAACAGCTCTATATTACGCATTTCTTTTTTCTTGGACAAAACCACTTCTTGCTTATAGCCTACATGGTGAATGACCGCTTCGGTCATATGAAAACGGGCGTGTGGATTGTTCCGCACGATCGCCGCCGCAATCTGTTCATGGATGCGCCCTTCAAAACGGTGCTGCGGGTTATTTCGAAACATTCGCAGCACGGGATGAACGGTTTCACCTTGCGACTCGCCATTGCCGACCACATTCCGAATTTGCAGCAGCATGGCAGAGATGCCGGGATCGCCCATATATTTTTGCAATTCCTCAGGTGCGCCCTCCATCAGTCTCTCATCAGCATCCAGAAACAGTATCCATTCACCCTCGGCCCGCTCCAGTCCTGCATTTCTAGCTTTGGAGAAGTCCTGTTCCCATGCCTTGGAGATCACGCGTGCGCCATATACGGATGCGATTTCAACGGTGCGGTCTTTGGAGCCGGTGTCGACGATGATAACTTCATCAGCAAATCCTTGCACGCTATCTAAACAAGCGGCCAAATAATCTTCCTCATCCTTAACGATCATGCACAAGGAAACCCGTTTCGGATGCCTCTTCATTCGCCCTCCTCCTTTGCACGCCGCGCCAGTTCGTTTGCCATCCGCAGCTTTCCGTCCGCTGGAGAGCCACGCTAAGACGCTCCTTATCCGTTACAGCCCAGCTTCCGTCCCAGCTTCTGCTGCCGCTATATTCCTCGGGAGAAAGCGCCTGAAGCGCCAGCTGCAAGCAAGCCGACGCCGCACCGAGGCGAGCCCTTTCAATCGTTCTCATAGACGCCGCATCCCGCCTCGGAGCCTCGGCCGCCTGTTCCAGCAGCGCCAGCGCTTCATTGAAATTACGCTTCTGGTAGAGAAGTTCCCCCAGTCGGTATGCCTGTTCGCCGTCCAGCTTTCCCGTATGTTCATACTCCAATAGCATGCATTCGGCGGCTAATTCCAGAAAACCGTGATCGTACAACTGTATGGAGAGCTCCGAGCTCAGACCGGTCCACACCGTGGAGAGACGGATCGCCAGATCCAGCAGCCCGTGCCGAACCGCTCTATCCTGCCAAGCAGACGCCCAAGCCAAGCAAGCGGCGTCTGGCAATATCGGTATCTCTGCTGGCGAGTCTGATGTCAGCCGGGCATTCATTTCCTTGAGCCATTCGTACTCTCTGCCGCCCATCAGCGGTCTGAATGTGGAGAGCAGGTCATCCTCGCTTTTGTCTGCTGGCCGGATTTCTTGATGGGCCCATCTGCAAAGCATTTTATCCGCTACAATAATGGCTAGTTCATTTCCCGTCGCCTGTTCGCGGGCTTCGAAGGCCTGATTTAGAATAACTTCTGCCTTGCTTAAGTTCCCTTCACCGATCAAAGCCTCTGCTGCCAAAATAAGATCAGCAGGCTTCGCCGCAGTTGAAACGCCCTCTCCAGACTCCGTCTTTTGGAGTTGCTTCGAATCTATCGCTGCCAGCCACAACGGCGCAGCTAAACGATATGCGCCGACGGCTGTGAGAACTCTCGCTCTTGCACTCAAAACGTCTGCCTCGTCTTTTTTGATGAGAAAGGCCGTCGACATTTCATCGATGTCCTCGTCGCTTTTGCCAGACATATGCATCGCATGCGCAATACCAATAATGGCTGGCTCCCAGCCAGGAACAGCAGCCAGCGCTCCTTCGAATCTCTTATTCGCCGCCGGGAGATCGCCCAACTGGAGCAATGCTTCACCCCATGCCGTGAGTGGCAGGCAATCGCCGGAGCCTTTCTCCGCAATGTAGGATAGTTCTGTATCGCAGTGCGTTGCGGTTGCCGCTTCGAAGGCTGCACAGGCGTCCGGGAGCATTCCAAGCGCCAAATAGCATTGACCGAGTAAATAGTGAAGCTCGGAATAGTCTGGGTACCCAAGTGACTCTCGGGTTAACCATTCGACTGCTTGAGCGTTTTGTCCGATCTCCATTAGCGTTTTTGCATAATCTCTTACGAGCGTTGCGCGATAGGGAGCTTGCACAGGCGCCGTATCTAGCGCTTTGGCCATGACTTCCGCCGCTTCTTTTACTCTTCCTAGCTGACAAAGCGTCACCCCGTAATTGTAAAGGCAAAAAGGATCATTCGGCCGATTGGACAGCTGCCGGGTAATGATCCTGAAGTTACGCTCTGCTTTCTTTTTTCTAGCAACGTTCTCTGGCTTATAGCCGTCGTGAAAAAGCTTGACGGAGCTTTTACAGCGCTGCCCGTCCACGCTTTTGTGCTGTACGAAGCCTCGCTCCTCCGTTGTTTGCACTAACTGCTCGTGAATTTCCCCGTCGAATCTATAAGCTTGGTCGGTTCGGAACAACCGCACAGCTTCGCTTGTAATCGCCGTTGAACCGTCATTGTCCAGCAAATGCTCCATAGAAAGCTTGAGAGCTGTCTCTTTTATTTGATGCAGTTCGTCGCGCAGCGCCTTTCTATCTCCGACAAGCCATTCATCTGCATCAATGACCAACACCCATACCGTCCTAGCTCGCTGCAACAAAGCATTGCGGGCGGCGGCAAAATCATCTTGCCAATCCACCCGCACAACCGACGCTCCGTAGGCTGCTGCAATTGCTGAGGTCTCGTCGGTAGAACCTGTGTCTCCGACAAGCAGTTCATCTGCGATGTCTCGAACGCTGGCAAGGCACCGATCAAGCACATCGGCTTCGTTGAAGGCAATGATATGAACACCCAGCAGCATCTTCTGTACCTCCCGTTTACGTTCCTTGTCCATTGAAATAAACATCTATCGTCGTCGGGTTTCCGGTAGTAGTTGATTTGTAGGAAAGTCTCGTGTATTTCAGAAAACGCTGCGGAACCAGCACATCGACCGAACCGACCGCTATCCCGCTATCGGTCGCTACGTCTGTATACCAGTTGCTGCCGTTGGCGCTAATTTCGACTATCGCATCAGCTGTATTGGTGCCCGGTCCCCGATTGTAAACGAAGTAGGAATAGGTTCCGTAAATGCTGGTCGTTACGGCCGACAGTGACGTATAGGCGTCGGCTGTGACATTATTCAAGCTTGCCGACTCTTGGAAGCTTTTTTGCGAAATCGAAGTTATGCTGCTAAGTGTACCTGTTGTAATTGTTGCGCCTAGCAAACTAGTCAAAGTTCCTGCTGTAATTGTGGCTCCGAGCACACTCGTCAGCGTTCCTGCTGTGATTGTCGCACCGAGTACTGCTCCCAATGTACCCGCTGTGATTGTTGCTCCGAGTAAAGCCCCTAGCGTTCCGCCTGTTATCGTCGCGCCAGAGACAGCTACTGTTCCTCCAGATATGGCGACTGTGCCGCTCGATATGGCTACCGTACCTGCTGTTATCGTCGCTCCTAGAATACTCGTCAGTGTGCCCGCTGTGATTGTCGCTCCGAGCAACGCCCCCAATGTCCCCGCGGTAATCGTGGCTCCCAGTACCGCTCCTAGCGTTCCGCCCGTGATTGTTGCTCCAGAGACCGCTATTGTGCCGCCAGATATGGCGACCGTTCCGCTCGAGATGGCTACCGTACCTGCCGTAATCGTGGCTCCGAGGATGCTCGTCAGCGTTCCCGCTGTAATTGTAGCTCCAAGCAACGCTCCCAATGTACC